>CAZUZO010000058.1:0-18932 GCA_964624765.1 uncultured Thiotrichales bacterium | reverse complement strand
AAGGAACACGATATCGGATGCCTTCAAGTACACCAAGCTGCTTCGATCAAAGCTTTTCTCCGCCGCATTCGGAAGCGGAGCTTCTATGCCGGGCCGAAGGGATCGCCGGTTATACCCTAGCGGAGCTCGCCCTGCGCACCGATACACCGGTACCCCGCGATCTGCGGCACGCCAAAGGATGGACAGGCAAGCTGGTGGAGAAACTCCTCGGGGCCAGTGCAGCATCACGCTCTGAACCTGATTTCTCCCTTATCGGTGTGGAGCTCAAGACACTTCCGGTGGATGCCGACGGTCGGCCCACCGAATCCACCTATGTTTGTGTCGCCCCCTTACTCGACCACTGCGGGGCGACTTGGGAGGCGTCTTGCGTGTACCGCAAGCTCAAGCGGGTGCTATGGTATCCGGTACGTAGCAGCGACGGTCTCGGAGTGGGGAATCGTCGCCTGGGCTTTCCTCTGCTCTGGAGTCCCTCGCCCCAAGAGGAGCGGACATTGCGCACTGACTGGGAGGAAATCATGGAAGCGATCGCACTCGGACAGGTTGAAGGGCTTACAGCCTACCACGGCAGCTCTCTCCAGGTGCGCCCCAAGGCCGCCAATGCGCGGGCGCGGCGCCTAGGCATCGGCGGCAGCGGGGCCACGATCCAAACCTTACCACGCGGCTTCTATCTGCGCAGAGGCTTTACCGAGGCCATCCTGCAACGCCACTTCGTGTTACCCAGATGACGGCCTCCGGCACCCTACAACCACCGACGTCCCAGGGTCAAGGCGTTCTACTGGCAAAGCTTTTGAGCCCAGGTGAATACGCCCGTCACTCCGGCTCGGCAGCCGGAATCGAGTCGCCAAGCATGACCATAGTCTAGAAATCAATACGTTGACACGTTTTGACTGCTCTCGATCGCGGGCATGACGGCCGACGTTACGATGAGAACAAACTGACCGTGTTACTGCCAGTTGGGCGAGTTCACGTAACTGAGTTAACATTAGGTGATCGCTGCTGCCGCCTTTGCACCCAGGACCCGTTGATGACTTCCTGCAGGTCCCTTCGGGCGACGCGTACACGATCCCATCCGCTCGAGCTCGACGCCTGACCTTGTGCAAGGGGTTACCCCATTCGCAACGCCCCGGTCATCTGCGAAACGGACAACTCGGACAACCGCTCGCACCATTCTCCCCAGGGTGGTCCCCTGAGCACCGAAGCAAAAGATTTCCCCAGATGCTTTAAGGAGAGACTCGATGGACAAGAAGCGCCACGACATGACGCGCCCGCCGGACCTGGCACACCGAGAATTTTCCGGCCCACGCCGCCTACAGCGTCCGGTGTACGTGGATCTCTTACCACCGTGCAATCACGCCTGCCCAGCCGGAGAAAACATTCAGGCCTGGCTGAGTTACGCACAACTGGGCGATTACCATAAGGCCTGGCAGCTCCTCGTGGCAGACAATCCGATGCCTGCCGTGCACGGCCGAGTCTGCTATCACCCCTGCGAAAGCCACTGCAATCGCGCCAAACTGGATTCCACCGTCAGCATCCATGCGGTTGAAAGGTTCCTCGGCGACAAAGCGCGCCAGGAGGGTTGGACCATCGACACCCACGCCAAGCCCAGCGGCAAACGCGTCCTGGTCATCGGTGCCGGTCCAAGCGGTCTCTCCGCCGCCTACCACCTGGCACGCTTGGGTCATTCAGTGGAGATCCATGAGGCCGGACCGATGGCCGGTGGCATGATGCATTTCGGGATCCCGAAATATCGCCTTCCCCGTGACGTGTTGGATGCAGAAATCGCTCAGATCGAGCGGGTTGGGGTGACGATCCAGCTCAACCACAAGGTC
This sequence comes from uncultured Thiotrichales bacterium, assembly GCA_964624765.1. GTDB lineage: Bacteria > Pseudomonadota > Gammaproteobacteria > HK1 > HK1 > JAGTVB01. Next base: position 17,103 of record CAZUZO010000058.1, on the reverse strand, counting down.
GACGATCTGCTCCACGAGAAACGCACTGGAAACTTTGACGCCGTGTTCGTCGCCATCGGCGCGCACTTGAGCAAACGCATCGACATACCGGCTCGCGATGCGGGCAAGATGCTCGATGCGGTCAGTTTCTTGCGTAGTGTCGAGCGCGGAGAAGTGACCAAGCTCGGACGTCGGGTTGCGGTGTACGGCGGCGGTAATACAGCGATGGATGCCGCCCGCGTGGCAAAACGTCTCGGTGCCGACGAGGCATTGATTATCTATCGCCGAGATCGTGAGCATATGCCCGCCCACGGGTTCGAAGCCGACGAGGCTATCGCCGAGGGAGTCAAGATCCACTGGCTGCGCACCATCAAGGGAATCGAGGGCTCCACCTTTACCGTGGAGGTCATGGAGGTCGACGAAAATGGCCGACCCCAGCCCACAGGGAGATTTGAGGAACTCGAAGCCGATGCGCTCATTCTTGCCTTAGGCCAAGAGGTGGATGCCGGGTTTCTGCGTCACATTCCGGGCATAGAGTTCAAGCACGACGGCACAGTCATCGTCAGTGAGAACCTCATGACCGGACATCCGGGAATCTTCGCCGGGGGTGACATGGTGCCCGCAGAACGCACCGTCACCGTCGGGGTGGGACACGGAAAGAAAGCGGCTCGCCACATCGATGCCTACTTGCGCGGTGAGACCTATGCCAAACCTCCGCGCCATGATCTCGCGAGCTTCGATAAGCTCCATGTCTGGTATTTCACCGATGCGATCCAAAGACCCCAGCATCACATCGACATGCGCCGGCGACAAACCAGCTTCGATGAAGTGGTGTCTGGCCTGACCGAAAAGGAGGCTCTGTACGAAACGCGTCGTTGCCTGTCCTGCGGCAATTGTTTCGAATGCGATGGCTGTTATGGCGCCTGCCCTGAGGACGCTGTCATCAAGCTCGGCCCCGGCAGACGGTACCGCTTCGATTACACCCTGTGCACCGGGTGTGCGGTGTGCTTTGAACAATGCCCGTGCCATGCCATCGAGATGGTCAAAGAGCCGACTGTTTGACAAACGTCTGCGCTTAAAGCCAGGCGCTGCTCACCTGTCCGCACGCTCAGAAGCCAACCCACGCGCCGGAGGACACCCCAAATGAACCGACAAGCCAATCAGCAGATTGTCACGATCGACGGCAACGAAGCGGCGGCCTATACCGCCTATCGAGTGAACGAGATCTGTGCCATCTATCCCATTACGCCCTCTTCCACCATGGGAGAGCTCGCTGACCAGTGGGCGACCGAGGGGCAGACCAACATCTGGGGCAATGTCCCCCTGGTGGTAGAGATGCAAAGCGAAGGCGGAGCCGCCGGAGCGGTGCATGGGGCCCTACAAACGGGTGCCTTAAGCACCACCTTCACCGCCTCCCAGGGATTGCTGCTGATGATCCCCAATATGTACAAGATCGCCGGCGAGCTCACGCCGGTGGTCCTGCACGTCGCGGCCCGATCGTTGGCCTGCCAGGGACTCTCTATTTTCGGCGATCATTCGGACGTCATGGCGGTGCGTTCCACCGGATTCGCCTTGCTGTGTTCCAGCTCGCCCCAGGAGGCCCACGACCTAGCGCTCATCGCCCAGGCATCGACGCTCGAGGCTCGCATCCCGTTCGTACATTTCTTCGATGGCTTTCGCACCTCCCACGAAATCAACAAGGTCACCTTGCTAGCCGACGCCGAGATCCGCGCCATGATCGCCGATGACCTGGTGCGCAGCCACCGCCTGCGAGGCCTGAACCCAGACCACCCCGTGATCCGCGGGACTGCTCAGAACCCTGATGTCTACTTCCAGGCACGGGAAACCGTCAACACCTTCTATGCGGCAACGCCCCTCATCGTGCAAAGCGCCATGGATAGGTTTGCCGAGCTCACCGGCCGCCGCTACCACCTGTTTGACTACTACGGGCATCCGCAGGCCGAGCGCGTACTCGTGCTCATGGGATCCGGCGCGGAAACGGTGCGCGAGACAGTGGAGTTCCTGCAAACACGAGGCGAAGCCATCGGGCTTTTACAGGTACACCTGTTCCGCCCTTTTTCGGCAGCGCACTTCCTCGAAGCACTGCCAACGTCCACCAGAGCCATCGCCGTGCTTGATCGCACCAAAGAACCGGGTGCGCCCGGCGAACCGCTCTATAGCGATGTGGTAACAACCCTGGTCGAAGCGCAGGATGTGACGGCCAGCCTCTCGATCACGGGCATGCCGCGCCTGATCGGGGGACGCTACGGGTTGTCCTCAAAGGAATTCACACCGGCCATGGTCAAAGCGGTGTTCGATGAACTGAAAAAACCGCAACCCAAGAATCACTTCACCATCGGCATCAACGACGATGTCAGCCACACTAGCCTCGACTATGATCCCCATTTCATCATCGAACCGGATAACGTGGTGCGGGCCATGTTCTTCGGCTTGGGTGCCGATGGGACCGTCGGAGCAAACAAAAACAGCATCAAGATCATAGGCGAAGAAACGAATTTCTATGCCCAGGGCTTCTTCGTCTACGATTCAAAGAAATCCGGCTCCCAAACCATCTCCCATCTACGATTCGGGCCCGATCCGATCCGCTCAACCTATCTCATCCAATCGGCGAGTTTCATCGGTTGCCATCAGTTCGACTTCTTAGAAAAGAGCGACCCCCTCAAGTCTGCCGCTTCTGGTGCTATTCTGCTGCTCAACAGCCCAGCGGGCCCGAACGACGTGTGGGACAAGCTGCCCCGTCGGGTACAAGAAGTGATCGTCGAGAAAGGCCTAAAACTCTATGTCATCGATGCCTATAAGGTCGCCCGTGAAGCGGGGATGGGGCGCCGCATCAATACCATCATGCAGACCTGCTTCTTCGCCATTTCCGGCGTTTTGCCACGTGACGAGGCCATCAGGCAGATCAAAGGTGCGATCGAGAAATCTTACCACGCCAAAGGGCCGGAAATCGTCCGCAAGAATTTTGCCGCCGTTGACCATACGCTCTCCCACCTCTGGGAGGTAGACGTAGCGAGGGAGGTCACCAGCACCCGCGAAATTCCACCACCGGTGCCTGACAGCGCCCCCGAGTTTGTGCGTCAGGTAACGGCCATGATGATGGCGGGACGGGGCGACGAGCTTCCCGTCAGCGCGCTGCCCGTGGACGGCACCTATCCCACAGCCACCAGCGCCTGGGAAAAACGCAACATTTCCCAGTTCGTACCGGTATGGGAGTCCGATATATGCATCCAATGTGGGAACTGTAGTCTAGTTTGCCCCCACTCGGTGATTCGCTCGAAGTTTTTCCATGAATCGCGGCTCGAACAGGCACCCGCTGCCTTTCGGTCGGCACCTCTTACGGGACGCGGCTTTCCGGAAACACGCTATACGCTACAGGTGTTCGTAGAGGATTGCACCGGCTGCGCACTGTGTGTGGAAGTGTGTCCGGCAAAAAGCAAGGAACGAAGTGGCGTCAGAGCCATCAATATGCGGCCCAAGGCGCCGATTTTGGAAGATGAACGGCGCAATGTCGCCTTCTTTCAATCCATTCCGGAGAGCGATCGTGGGCGCATGGATTTTAGCACCGTGCGAGGTGTGCAATACCTGCAACCGCTTTTCGAATTCTCCGGTGCCTGTGCCGGCTGTGGCGAAACCCCCTATCTCAAGCTGCTCTCGCAGTTGTTCGGCGATCGTCTCATTATCGCCAACGCGACCGGATGTTCCTCCATCTATGGCGGTAATCTACCGACCACCCCGTGGTCGGTTAACGCGCAGGGGCGAGGCCCAGCATGGGCCAACTCGTTGTTTGAAGACAATGCTGAGTTTGGATTGGGGTTTCGTCTCAGTGCCGATAAGCATCGAGCTATAGCGGAAACGCTGTTAGCAGAGCTCAGCCCCCAGCTCGGGCCAGAGCTCGTCGAGGAAATTCTCAACGCGTCCCAGGATGAGGAATCGGAGATTCACGAACAGCGTGCTCGGCTCGCCGCCCTCAGACCACGGCTGGAAGCACTCAACACGGAGGCCAGCAAACATCTCCTAACCGTTATCGAACACTTGGTCAGGCGCAGTATATGGATCGTCGGTGGCGACGGATGGGCCTATGATATTGGCTACGGGGGACTCGACCATGTGCTGTCCCTAGGACGCAACGTCAATATCCTAGTCCTTGATACAGAAGTGTACTCCAATACCGGAGGGCAAGTCTCCAAGGCCACACCACTGGCTGCAGTCGCCAAATTCGCTGCAGGCGGCAAACCGGTCGGCAAGAAAGATTTGGCGCTACAAACCATCGCTTATGGCAATGTCTACGTCGCACGGGTGGCCATGGGGGCTAATCCGCAACAGACGTTGCTCGCCTTCCGGGAAGCGGAACGCTATCCCGGAACCTCCCTCATCCTTGCCTATAGCCACTGCATCGCCCACGGCATTAACATGCAATACGGAATGCACCAACAGAAACTGGCGGTAGAAAGCGGTCACTGGCCACTGATTCGTTACAACCCGGAGCTCCGGGCGGCGGGGAAAAATCCCTTCCTGCTCGATTCGCATCGCCCCACTATTCGGCTCAAGGACTATGCTTACAATGAGATCCGTTACCGCATGCTCGTCAGTGCCAACCCGAAAGAGGCTGATCGGCTGATGCGCCTTGCGCAACAAAACGTGGAGCTGAAATGGCGTATCTATGAGGAGATGGCGACCCGCAGCAACCCCGATTTGCATTCCGCTGCGAAATAGCGGGGTGCTCGCTGCCTGGACACGATGTCGGTTAACCAGAGTCCTGACCGAACTGACCCACGGCAGGAGCTACGTGAGCCGACGCGTTTGAAAACAACCAGCCCTTAGACTGAATGGGAGAAGGAGGGAGGAGATGGTGGATCTGCGCACAACTTACCTCGGCATGCAACTCAAACACCCGATCGTAGCCTCTGCGTCGCCGCTCTCAGAACGGCCTGACAACATCAAGCGTATGGAGGACGCCGGTGCCGCGGCTGTGGTGATGTTCTCGCTGTTCGAGGAACAGATCAAACAAGAGGCGGCCGCCCTCGAGCACTTCATGTCGGTGGGCACCGATAGCTATGCCGAAGCGCTCAGCTACTTTCCTGCCCTAGAGGAGTTTCATGCCGGACCGGATCGCTATCTCGAAATTCTGTACCGAGCGGCGCAGTCAGTCGACATACCGATCATCGCGAGTCTAAACGGTATCACCAACGAGGGCTGGATTGGATATGCCCAGAAAATGCAGGAGGCAGGGGCTAAGGGCATCGAGCTCAACATCTATTACATTCCAGCGGACATTAACGTCTCCGGCCGCGAGGTCGAACAGCGCTATCTGGATATCACGCGAGCAGTGAAAGCCTCGGTCTCCATTCCAGTATCCCTCAAGCTCAGTGCCTACTTTAGCTCACTCGGTTATATGGCCAAGCAGTTCGACGACGCAGGGGCCGACGGGTTGGTCCTATTTAACCGCTTCTATCAACCCGATCTCGACATCGAAAGTATGGAGGTGGAACCAAGCCTTAACCTTAGCAGCCGTAACCAGATCCGTATCCGTCTACTGTGGATCGCCCTGCTCCACGGCCGCATCAAGGCATCCCTCGCGGCCAGTACCGGCGTGGACACCCATGTGGAGGTGATCAAGTATTTGATGGCTGGAGCCGATGCAGTGATGACCACATCAGCGTTGCTGCGCCACGGTATCGGTCACCTGCGCACCCTGGTGGATGGTGTAATCGAATGGATGGAACAGCGGGGATACGAGTCGGTGGCCCAGATGAAAGGCTCGATGAGCCAGAAAAATGTTGCCGATCCCACGGCATTTGAACGCGCAAACTACATCAAGATCTTGGAGCGCTACAAGACGCCTTATACAGCCTAGTGCTCAGAAGCTGTTTTAAAAATGTCGCGAGCGCCGCCAGAGCAAGGCGCACAGCGGCGACAAAATCGTCGGCAACGATTTTGAACAGCTGGAAGCTGGCCCCGAAGGGGCGAGCCCCAAGGATGGGGCGAGCCACAACCGCAGTGTGCAAGCGAGGACATGAGGATTCTGAGCCGCCGTGCAACGCAGCTCAGGCAAGCGCAGAAGTTTTTATAACAGCTTCTCAGAGCTTGTGCCGATGGGACGCAATTCCAGCCCACCCGAGCCACTTTGACAGTGCAGAGGGAAGGTCGATTTTAACTCGAGGAGACAGCTAACGGACTCGTCGGCTAGCGGGAATGCGCTTTCACGGAGGATTACAGGATGGTTAGGGTATGTGTGTTGGGGCTCGCCTGCCTGGTGATGGGATTGTCGGCAACCCATGCAGAGGAGACGCGCTATGTCACGGATGAACTCGAAGCCACAGTGCGAGCCGGGCAAGGCACAGAATATCGGATCCTGCGTATCATCCCCAGCGGTACGCCAGTGAAGATCCTTGAGCAAACACCCGATGGTTATGTGCGGGTCGAGCTTCGGGACGGCAAGACGGGTTGGATGCTCGGCCGATACCTGAGCGAAGTTCCGATTGCCCGAGCCCGCCTGGCCGACACCGAAAAGCAGTTGGCCCAACTTACCGAAGAAAATGCCCGGCTCACAGACGAACAGCGGCTGCTGGCACAATCTAAGCGGCAAGCAGAGCAGGCACTTCGCCGACTCGAGGAAAAGCAAACGAAATTGAAGGCGGAATTTTCTGAATTGAGCAACCTAGCCGCACGCCCGCGAGAACTGGAATCCGACAACCGGGCTCTGCAACAGCGCCTGGCTACCCTCGAGGCGCAGGCTCAGGAGATGCGCCAAGCCAACGAGAGCTTGCGGACAGGCGAACAGCAAGCCTGGTTTGTCACTGGAGCAGGCGTGCTGCTCGGAGGAATCCTGCTCGGTATCGTCGCACCGCGCATTCGTTGGCGCAAAAAGCCTTCCTGGGAGACCTTCTAGAGTCCGGAACGCTACGCAACATCCTGTGGCCACTGCCGCTTGGCCGTAACCAGCCACGTCATGCCACCCTGCAAGAGCGCACCCCTGCTGGGAGAATTTAAGACGGCGCGGCTTTCTAACCCCTGCCCGCGCCCGGTGCAGGGGCCACGGCGTTCATGATGTTCAACCGCAACTCGCGTGGCTAGTTAAGGACCAGCGGGGCGAGTTGCGGACTCTGGATCCGGCTTGCACCCTGAGGCAGGTGTATTCGCTGCTGCCAAAACCGCTTGCCCAGCGCTGTCAAGTACCCCCCTTCATCCACCAAACCCAGTCGCATTGCCCGCTTGAGTAACCGGCGCTCATCGCGACTTCGCACGTAGATCAGGCCATCGCCGAACCGGTGACCGAGTAAGTTGGTGATAGCCACCTCTTCGAATACCGTCATGTCGACGTGGATCATGGTGTCTCCCCCTTCGCTTGTGGTTCATTGCGTTGTTCATCTGACACGACCTCCAGCACAGGCCATGCCAAACCACAGCGAAGAGGGCTCAGAACCATGCTCGCGCAGGTCTTTGCCCGTTACAGGTGGGAGCAGAGCTCTGGATACCCGCCAAGACGCCAGCCTTCGCCTAGCACCTGTCTACATTTGTTAGACAACTTCACCAGAACTAGACAATTCGGTGTCTCAAACGGGGCCAGAATAAAGGATAGCCTCTCCCGCAGAATCGGCTATCTCAAAGATAAACGCGAACACAACAAACCGATCGTTAACCGTTTCATCTTGTGTGCTCACGAAATATCGCGAGCTCACGCGCCGATCGTGACCGGCCACAGCGACCTGTGGAAAACCTGCCCGGTTAAGGCTAGGGGATTTCTGCGAAGCCAGTGGTTTTCAGATCCCAGCAAGGGTCCGCTGAGAGGTTGTGAAAAAACCTGCTACACGACTCGATAGCGGCGTTGGGCGGTGCTCGCTCCTCGCCTATCTATCTGATATGTCTCGTCGCTGCGCGCCGTCCGCCTGGCTCTCGGGCCGCTCGCGACGGTTTTTTCACAACCTCTGACCTCTTTGTTCCTGCCCCTCTTCATCGAACCCATGCAATCAGCAGGACCACGAACAAAACCACGAGCCCCAAAGGCCACAGAACACTCCGCCATTCCTCCGCTGTTGCGCGGCGGTTGTTTTTCATCGCATTGCGCAGCCCCGGAACAAACCAAAACAGCAAGATGAGCACCAGTACGCCCAGCAGCAACGCTTCCCAAGTACTCACCGTCATCCCTTGGACTCCCTATTGGCTTTGCAGCGCTGACATCCGCAGTCAGAGGTTGTGAGAAAATCTGCTGCGCTATCCTATAGCGGCGTCGGGCAGTGCTCGGCTGCGGGTCTAGCGATCGGCTAGGCCTCGCGGCTTACCACCGCCCGCCGGGCTCTCGTGCCGCTTGCGACGGCTTGTCACGAGCTCTCAGTCAGCCTCGCGCTCGATGCTACAACAATGGCAAGCAGCCCTTGCGTCCCCTGCTGTGCAGAGGATCGCGCCGGTCACTGGATTGGGGCGAAACGTCGTACAACCCTTAAGGCCCAACGCATAAGCACGCTCGTAAATCGTGCGAAAGTCACCAAAGGCCATCTCTCGGGGGACATTGACGGTCTTGGAGATGGCGTTGTCCACGAACGGGCTAATGGCCGCCTGCATGCAAAGATGCGCTTGCGGAGTGACATCACTCCCCCGTTGAAAGAAGTCGGGCAAAGGCGCATCGCCATACAAACTCTGCCACAGCCGGTAAGCATCGTCATCCACTTCATAGCTCCGGTAACGACCGTCTGGTTGCAGCACGCGGCGAACATGACGAAAGTCAAACACCGGCTCAATCCCGCTGGAGATAGTGTTGGCCAGCAGACTGATCGTCCCAGCAGGGGCGATGGCAATGAGATGACTGTTGCGCAATCCCGATGCCGCAATCGCTTCCTGAATGGCCTCTGGCAGCGCGCAGACAAAGGGAGCGCGTCGATATGCCTCTCGATCGAATAGCGGAAAAACGCCTTTTTCCGCGGCTAACGCGATGGACGCCCGGTAGGCGCTATGGCAGACCAACATCATCACCGAGGCCGCGAACTGCCGCGCGGCCGGCTCACTGTAGCGCAAACGAAGTTGGATCAACGTGTCCGCGAGCCCCGTGATGCCAAGTCCTAGACGGCGGGTACGGTGCGCTTGCTCGCGCTGGGCTGGAAGTGGGAATCCTGAGAGATCCACCACATCGTCGAGCATACGCACCGCAGTCGCGACGGTCTGGGCTATAGCTGGCCGATCCAAGCTCGCTTTGGCTGTGAAGGGTTCCTTGATGAAACGGGTGAGATTGATCGATCCCAGGTTGCAGGCTCCGTAGGGAGGTAGCGGGATCTCTCCGCAAGGGTTAGTGGCACTGACCGTCTCGCAGTAACCGAGGTTATTCGCACGGTTGATGCGATCGACAAACAACACGCCGGGTTCCCCACAGTCGTACGCCGCGCGCATCACCCGTTCCCACAGTTCACGCGCTCGCACCGCTTTGAACACGCGACAGGCCACCGGGTCGGCGGCATGGCTCCAGCGACGCCCCACCACCGCCCCTGCCGGCTGGTGCTCCGCTGGCTCTAGCCGACTCAACGGAAATACCAGTGGCCAGTCGCGATCGGCGTGCACCGCCTCCATGAACTCGTCGCTCACCAGCACCGACAGATTGAAATTGCGCAGCTCGCGAGCATCACGTTTGGCGTCGACGAACTCCCCAATATCAGGATGGTCGCAGCGCAGGGTCGCCATCATGGCGCCCCGCCGCGCGCCGGTGCAAAGCAGGGTGGCGCACATGCTATCCCAGATACGCATGAAGGAGATCGGACCCGAAGCGATGGCACCGGCGCCGCGAGCAGGGGTGCCTCGTGGGCGCAAGGTCGAGAAATCGTAGCCGACCCCCCCACCCTGCTGCATGGTGAGCGCCCCCTCCTTGAGGGCGTCGAATATGCCATCCATGGAATCCTCGAGGAGACCCATGACGAAGCAATTAAAGAGGGTTACGCGACGATCGGTCCCCGCCCCCGCCAGAATTCGTCCGCCCGGGAGAAAACGAAAATCCTCGAGGGTACGGTAGAAGATCGCCTCCCACATCCGCTGATTTCTCAGCTCGACGCCGGCCACCGCGCGCGCCACGCGCTGCCAGGTTGCGGACACGTCTGGCTCCATGCTTCCATCGGAAGCCTGAAGCCGATACTTGGCAGCCCACACCGCTCGCGAAATCTCGGCCCGGAAAGCGTCCGTCTGGATTCACCTCTCGCGGCATTAGCCGGCGCGCTTCGCGCCGTTCCTCGACAGAACCGCCGGGGTTGGCCATTCCCCACTCGACCCTATCCACCCCAGAGCACCAGGGATGCCATGGGGTATATGCACAGGCCACCACGATGCGTACGCCGCCCGGATGTCCCGGGCCGAGCGGAACGGCAGTCTCGTTAGCATTCCACCGATGCAAAGACCCGCAAGTCCGCCAAGGTGTCAGCCTCTACGCTGATACCGTAATCGGTTTGTAGACGACGGGCGAGGTCCTCCGCCGTGTGCGGCCGCTCTTTCATCTGCTCGATAAACCCGCTCAGGTCTTCCAGGACCGCCCAAGGATAGACAAGCCAGTACCACCGCGTCAGCTCAACCCCATAGAAATCTGGAACATAGGTCGCGGTTCGCTTGTGATGTAAGACCGCCGTCTTGAGCTCTGCCGGCTCCGCACGCCGGAGATGTTCAAACGCCAGGCGTAACGTGTCGCCGGTGTCACTCACATCATCGACCAGCAATACCTGACGACCGGCGACATCTCCAGAGAGAGCGCCCACGATACGCGCCATGGGTTGTGCTTGCGCGCCCTTGGTGTAGTGTTCCACCCGTAGGGTCAATAACTCATACACGGAAAAGAAATCGCAGAGAATGCGAGCGGGAATGACCCCCCCACGGGCAATCGCAACGATCACCTCTGGAACGATGCCGGCTTCGCGAATGCGTGACGCCAGTTGCCGAGAAAGTCCATACACCTGCCCCCAGGAAATCAGCTCACAGGGCATAGGGGACGCTAGCCTTTCCCTCGACTGCGAGGGGCTCAGGATCGGCCGTGGCTGTGGATCCCGGTCCATGTCCAAGCGACCCTTAGCGAACTTTTTCCCGCTCGCGGTGCTGCTCACGAGCGATCAACCGACTCACGTCCACCAGCACTTCGGAGAGGACCTCGATCAGGTCGTCCAAAGCCAGAATTCCAGTCAGCGTTCCGTCCTGATCGACCACCGGCACGCGGCGCACGCCCTTGCTGCGCATCTGCTTAACGGTCTCCAGCAAATCGGCTTGTTCCGGTACCGCCAACAACTCGTAGCTCATCACGTCACCCACGCACACGCTCTCGAGATCGACGCCTTCGGCGAGGAGCTCCACCACGATATCCCGATCGGTTAGCAGCCCCACCGGCACCCGCCCGCGGTTTTCTTCCTTCACCACCACCAAAGTCCCCACCGAATGGGTGCGCATGAGATCGGCCGCCTCTCGGATCGAGGTGTCCTCCGTCACGATTACCACATCGCGATTGCAATACTGCCCCACCGACATCGTTTGTATTCCTCTTTGCTAACTCAAGCAGCGACGCTCAGTACCCGAAAAGCACGGCTGCTTGTATGACGCCGCTATTCCAAGATCGTTGACATTCACCACTCGCCTACGTTTAGCTATCAGGCCCGGCATAAAATCGAGGAAATGGGATGCACATCGGCACTCTGCTTACCCGCCACGCCCGCTATCGAGCTAAGCATCCGGCGCTGATATTCGAGGAGCGACGCCTTAGCTTCCAGGAACTGAACGCCAACGTCAACCGTATTGCCAATGCGCTACGGGCAAAGGGCGTGGAAAAGGGCGATTCCATCGCCACTTTACTGCCGAACTGTGTGGAGCTTGTAGAACTCTACTGGGCCACCGCCAAAATCGGTGCCGTAGTCGTCCCCTTAAGCCCGCTGTTACAGGACAAGGCTATCTTGACGCTGTTGCGTGATTCGGACACGCGCATGGTCATCTCCAGCGTCCCTTTCGCCGAGATTCTAACCTCGCTGCGCACGGCGCTGGAGACGCTGCGAACCGATGCCTTTATCCTGACCGATGGCATCCGGGCTGGTTTCCAATCATACCAGGAGCTTACCCGCGGCGCTTCCGACGCAGAGCCTCCCGACGCACAGCTGAGCGGCCAAGACCCCTTCAATATCTGCTATAGCAGTGGCACCACCGGCGAGCCCAAGGGAATCGTCCATACCCATTTTGTACGCGCGATGTACGGCGCGCTGCTGGCATCGGCATGGCGCATGACACCGGAAAGCGTGGTGCTGCACACCGGCTCCATCGTATTCAACGGTGCCTTCGTCACTTTGATGCCAACCATCTATCTGGGAGCCACATACGTCTTGCGGCGGGCTTTCGACCCTCAGGATTTGATCGATACCGTAGCCCACGAGCAGGTCACCCACGTCATGCTCGTGCCTTCTCAGATCGTCGCCCTCCTCAACCACCCGGACTTCTCAAGCGATAAGCTAGGCTCTCTGGAAATGATCCTCTCCCTCGGCGCCCCCCTGCATTTGGAGCACAAACAGCGGCTAACCACCCTGCTGCCAAACCGATTCTACGAACTCTATGGGCTCACTGAGGGTTTCATCACCATCCTCGATCGACTCGACTATGCCACCAAGCCCAACTCCGTAGGAGTGCCCCCGCCCTTTTCTGAACTGCGCATTGTGGACGATCAAGGGCAGCGGCTAGCACCTCGGGAGATCGGTGAAATCGTGGGCCGTGGCCCGCTGCTCATGCCGGGCTACTACAAACGCCCCGATCTCACCTCACGCGCTATCGTCGACGGCTGGCTGCATACCGGCGACATGGGCTATGTCGACGAGGACGGGTTTCTGTACCTTGTGGATCGCCAGAAAGATCTCATCATCTCCGGGGGGGTCAATGTTTTCCCGCGGGACATCGAGGAGATCGCGGTACAACATCCGGCGGTTCAAGAGGTGGCAGTATTTGGCGTGCCGGACGAGAAGTGGGGCGAGGCGCCGGTGGCTGCCATCGTGCTTAAAGCGGAGCAGACCATCGAACCGAAAGCCCTAGCGGATTGGATCAACGCCAACGTCGGCGCGAAATTTCAGCGCGTGCGGGAGGTCGTGTTGCGAGGGGAATTCCCCCGTAACGTCGCCGGGAAAACGCTCAAGCGGGTGATCCGCGAGCAGTACCTGATGCAAGATCAGTAGTACGAGTCGCGGCCCTCAGGACTTGAAAAAAGCCTCGCGAGCGGCACGAGAGCCAGGCGGGTGGCGCACAGCCGAGAGGCGTATCAAGTCGATAGGCGAGGAGAGCGAGCCCCCCAACGCCGCTATCGGCTCCTGCAGTAGGTTTTTTCACAAGCTCTCCGTCTATTGAGACCCATCGAGACTCTGTATAATGAGCCACTTATCGATCTGAAGCCCCCTCTCGAGAGCGTACACGCCCTTTTCAATTTAATTAACGCACAAGGGAAATCCAGTGGAGATGACCGGGGCTTCAGGTGCGGCGGGCAGCCAGCGAAGCGATCGATGCGCGCTCCTGGCGGCCACATTGAGAAGCTGTTTTAATAACTGCTGCGCTTGCCTGAGCGCGTTACGCGGCGGCTCAGAATCCTCATGTACTCCCTTGTACACTGCGGTTGTGACTCGCCCCATCCATGGGGCTCGCCCCTTCGGGGCCAGCTTGCAGCTGTTCAAAATCGTTCCGGACGATTTTGTCGCCGCCGTGCGCCTTGCGACTCCGGCGCTCGCGACATTTTTAAAACAGCTTCTGAAGATGCAAAAAGCACGCGCGAGCGCCTTCTGGGCGGGTATTGAGCCAAGTCGTAACGGGGCACACGTTCGTGTGCTCGAAGGGGAAAACAACCATGCCTCTGATATCCTTGCGTCAACTCTTGGACCATGCGGCCGAGCACAACTACGGGGTGCCGGCATTCAACGTCAACAACATGGAGCAGATTCACGCCATCATGGAGGCGGCAGATGAGACCGATAGCCCGGTCATCGTGCAAGCTTCCGCTGGCGCTCGCACCTATGCCGGGCCAGCCTTCCTGCATCACCTGATCGAGGCATCACTCGAGCAATGGCCGCATCTTCCCATCGTGATGCACCAGGACCATGGCGCCTCGCCGAGTGTCTGCCAGCGATCGATCCAGCTAGGGTTCAGCTCGGTGATGATGGACGGGAGCTTGGACGATGACATGAAAACACCGATGCCCTACGACTACAATGCCAAGGTGACCCGCCTGGTGGTGGATATGGCGCATGCCGGAGGCGTTTCGGTGGAAGGCGAACTCGGTTGCCTGGGCTCCCTGGAGACCGGGATGGCTGGTGAAGAAGATGGTTCCGGTGCCGAGGGCAAACTCAGCCACGATCAACTGTTAACGGATCCGGAAGAGGCCGCTCACTTCGTCAAAGACACCAAGGTAGACGCCCTCGCCATCGCTATCGGTACCAGCCACGGCGCCTATAAGTTCACCCGTCCGCCGACCGGTGATATCCTGGCCATCGACCGCATCAAAGAGATTCATGCCCGCATTCCGGATACCCATCTGGTCATGCACGGCTCCTCCTCAGTCCCTCAAGATTGGCTCGCGGTCATCCACGAGTATGGCGGTGATATCGGTGAAACCTATGGCGTACCGCTGGAGGAAATTCAAGAGGGTATCAAACACGGGGTACGTAAGGTCAACATCGATACCGATCTGCGTCTGGCCGCTACCGGCGCCATCCGCAAGAGCCTCGGCGACAATCCGAAAAATTTCGACCCGCGCAAGTACTTAAAGGCCTCCAAGGAAGCGATGAAAGCGATCTGCAAAGCGCGTTACGAAGCCTTCGGCACGGCGGGGCAAGCGTCCAAGATCAAGGCCATCAGCCTACTGGATATGGTAAAACGCTACGAGAGCGGAGCGTTGGACCCACGGGTACACTAGGATTCTGAGCCGCCGCGCAATGCAGCTCAGGCAAACGCAGTAGTTTTCAAAACAACTTCTGCGCGCTGCCCGCCAACAGGCGGGCAGCGCGCCCAAGAACAAACGCCTTTTAGAGAAGTGACATCATTGCGCTCGACCGGGGTGGAGCCAGGGTCATTGCCACGGCCTCAGAGGCTGTGAACAAACCTGCTGCGCGCCGGCCGCCGTGCTCTCAGGCTGCTCGCTACGGTTTTTTCACAGCCTCTCACTCGGCGGTCAGCGGTTTCGTTTCTCCAACGTAATCCCGACGACTTCGATGATGATGCCGATGGCCACCAACACGAGGCCGCTGGTGGTATGGGTCGGCGCCAACAGCAGCACAATCGCTCCCAGCACCACCAGACAGGCGGCAACGACCTTCCGAGCAGCACGTTTCATTCGTCCGTCACGCACCCATGTGAAGCATCACTGACGTTCTTGATGTACTTGTAGAGAGTGCCTCGAGCAGCCTTGAAGGCAGGTCTTTGCCAGCGCGCCCGTCGCCTTTGCATCTCTTCAGCCGTGAGCGCAACGTCTAAGGTATTCCGTTCGGCGTCGATACCGATGACATCACCGTCTTCGATGAGGGCGATAGGACCACCTTCCTGGGCTTCCGGGACCACATGACCGATGATGAATCCATGGGATCCCCCCGAAAAGCGCCCATCCGTCACCAGCGCGACCTGCGCACCGAGCCCCGCGCCCATGATGGCTGACGTAGGTGTCAGCATCTCTGGCATCCCCGGACCCCCCTTCGGACCTTCATAGCGTATAACGACGACATCCCCTTTGGTAATGCGCCCCTGCTCCAGGGCCGCCAGCATCGCTTCCTCCGAGTCGAAGACCCTAGCCGGTCCCGAGAAGCGCAATCCTTCTTTGCCCGTGATCTTGGCGACCGCCCCGCCGGGCGCCAGATTGCCTCTCAGGATTCGAATATGTCCGGTAGGGTAAATAGGCGCAGCGAGTTCATGAATCACCTCTTGACCGGTGGCCAGACCCGGGACCTCGGCAAGATTCTCCGCTAACGTCTTACCGGTCACGGTCAAGCACTCACCCTTGAGCAAGCCTGCCTGCAACAGATATTTCAATACCGCCGGAACACCGCCCACGTTGTGCAGATCTTCCATGACGTAGCGACCACTCGGTTTGAGATCTGCCAGGTAAGGTACCCGATCGCTCACCGCTTGAAAATCCTCCAGCGCCAAGGGCACCTCCACAGACCGAGCCATGGCGAGGAGATGCAGTACAGCATTGGTGGAGCCCCCAAGGGCGATAACGGTCACCATGGCGTTCTCGAACGCCTCGCGGATCATGATGTCCCGCGGCTTAATGTTACGATCGATGAGGGTGCGGATGGCTTGGCCGGCACGCCAGCACTCATCCAGCTTGCCCGCATCCACGGCAGGCGTCGACGAGCTATAAGGCAGGGACATCCCCAACGCTTCGATCGCAGCAGCCATGGTGTTAGCGGTATACATCCCGCCGCAGGCACCGGGACCCGGACACGCATTTTTTATGATGTCCTGGCGGCACTCATCATCGATCCGACCCGCCAAGTATTCCCCGTAGCTCTGAAACGCCGAGACGATGTCGAGCGGCTCGCTACCGAGGTGGCCCGGCTTAATCGTACCGCCGTAGACCATCAACGCTGGGCGATTCAATCGTCCCATGGCCATCAGGCAACCGGGCATGTTCTTGTCACAGCCAGGCAAGGCGATGAGCGCATCGTACCATTGACCCGCCATGACGGTCTCAATGGAGTCTGCGATGAGATCCCGCGACTGCAGGGAATAGCTCATGCCCTCGGTGCCCATCGAGATACCGTCGCTCACACCAACGGTATTGAACCGCATGCCGATTAGTCCCGCAGCGCGCACGCTTTGTTTCACCTTACCGGCGAGATCCAGCAGATGCATGTTGCAGGTATTACCTTCGAACCAGACGCTCGCGATCCCGACCTGCGGCTTGTCCATATCGGCGTCGGTCAAGCCAGTACCGTAGAGCATGGCTTGAGACGCACCCTGGGATCGGGGCTGAGTGATTCGAGCGCTGTAGCGGTTAGGAGTATCTGTCATCGGCTCACTCCAGAAGCGTATTCTCTAAGAAGCTGTTTTAAAAACGTCACGAGCGCCGGCGGAGCAAGGCGCACGGCGGCGACAAAATCGTCGGGAACGATTTTGAACAGCTGCAAGCTGGCCCCGAAGGGG
>CAZUZO010000057.1:0-19245 GCA_964624765.1 uncultured Thiotrichales bacterium | reverse complement strand
CCATCCGGCTCACATATAGCGCTCCTAAGACATTCGTGGTAGGCGATCCCAGCAATGTTCAAGTCGGCAGGTCTGGTTAGTCCACAAATCAGGTAGGTGCACTATAGCTGTCGTCGATCCCCTCCCGAGCGGCAATTGCTCTCAAGGATGTCACTTCACCCGATTCCAGCATCGCGAGCCAGCGATGGCCTCTGGCCAATGCCAGCTGCAGAGGGGTCGGGACCGCACGGCCGGCGGGCGGCTACCGTCGCAGGCCTTTCTTTTCGCGATGAGACGTGCGGGACAGCCTTCCTTATTCGTGATTCGTGGTGCATCCCGCCAGTCGGACAAAAACCCGAAAACGTGGACAATCGGCCGAAATGTTACCCATGCGTTTGGAGATTTCGTTGTAGTTCGGTCGCCTTCCCTCCACCAATCACAAGGGTCTGGATAGTCTCCAGGCCCTTTTTCTTTGCGCGAATCCCCGCGTGGCGCGGGGTTCCGGGGTTCTGCCCTGCGGGTGTCACCCCGGTCAGATGGGGCAAATCGGGCCGTTCCCGGGCCAGCCCAGTCTCTTTTTTCTGTTTGCCCTGCGGGTAGTCGCGGCGTCGAGCCCCGTATTTACGCGGGTTTGACGCGGCCTTTCTGCGGTCAGCCATGCCTTCCACTCGCTGATCAAAACTAGACTGCGTGTGTCGTTTGTACTAACATTGCGTCAGTTGCACTAACGTCCGGAGATCGCCCATGACTACTTCGACATCATCTGTCACACGTTCCGCCCGATTGGGCTTGCGTGCCACGCCCGAACAGGAGGCCGTACTACGCCGGGCGGCAGAGGTGGCGCACAAGTCCCTGACCGATTTCATCCTGGACAGTGCTTGCGTGGCCGCCGAGCAGACCCTGCTGGACCAGCGTTTGTTCATGGTCTCTGGCAGTCAGTACCAAGCCCTGATGGATCTGTTGGATCGCCCCGAGCAACCCAACGAGGGGCTGCGTGATCTGTTCTCGCGCAAAGCGCCCTGGGATGCGAAGTGAGTTTGTGCGGACCCGAACCTCTGGGAGCTCAGCATCGGCTGGAAGGCTTCGACTGCGGCAAGCCGGCGCTGAATGACTGGCTGCTGCGCCACGCCCGGCAGGCCCAAGGGAGTGGATCAGCCAAGACTTTCGTAGCGGCCGATGATGACCGTGTAGCTGGCTACTTCAGCCTGACCGTCGGCCAGGTCGATACGCTGGATGCGCCCGAGCGCATCCGCAAAGGGATGGGGCAGTATCCGGTGCCGGTGGTCATTCTGGCACGGCTGGCCGTGTCCCAGCAGGATCAAGGGCGTGGCATCGGATTCGGTCTGCTGCAGGATGCCATCGGCCGCACAATGCTGATTGCCGAGCAGGCTGGCATCCGCGCGATGCTGACACACCCCATCGACGAAGAAGCGGCGAGGTTCTACACCCGCTTCGGCTTCATCGCCTCACCGCTGCGCGAACAGCAACTGTTGCTGCTGCTCAAGGACGCCCGCCGCTGGGGCAAGTGATCCTGCATTAGCCCGACTTCCGCAACTCAACCCCGATCTTGCCAATTTCATGGCGGGCGGGGTTTTTAAGGGGCTGAAATGACTGCCCTCGATGGCCGAAAATCACTGAAAAGCGTCTGTAGTGCCGACCTTGCCCCTTGCGTCCGGCGCGCTTTTTCCCAACACTAGCGGCATGTTTCTCCGTGCCAAAACCCGCTTCAAGGACGGCAAAGAGCATCGCTATTGGAGCATTGTGGAAAGCCGCCGCAGCGCAGGGGGCCGGGTGGTCCAGCGGCATGTGCTGTATCTGGGTGAGATCAATGACAGTCAGAAAGCGGCGTGGTGCAAGACCATCGAGGTGTTTGATGAAGGCGGGGAACGGCCGACGCAGCGCGCCCTGTTTCCCGAGGATCGGGAGGCGCCGCCGCTGGATTGCGAGGTGGTGCAGGTCAAGCTCAACCCATTGCAGTTGCGCCGGCCACGGCACTGGGGTGCCTGCTGGCTGGCTTGCCACTTGTGGGAGCCGTTGCGGCTGGACGATTTCTGGGCGGAGAAACTGCCGCCGTCCCGGCAGGGCACGCGCTGGTTGAACGTGTTCAAGACCTGGGTGTGTTATCGGCTGATCGATCCGGGTAGCGAGTGGCGGCTGCATCGCCACTGGTATGAACAAAGCGCCCTGGCGGATTTTATCCAGAAAATCGAGACCCAGTACGGCAAGGCCCAGCGCATCTGGGTCATGGATCGGGGGATCCCCACGGAGGAGACGCTCACCCCGATGCGTGCCGCCGAGACGCCGATGTACTATCTGGTCGGTACCCCCAAAGGACGGTTGAGCAAGCTGGAAAAAGACTTTCTCAAACTGCCCTGGGAAGCAGTCCGCGAGGCCGTTGAGGTGAAGCTCCTCGACCAGGAAGGCAAGCTTTACGTGCTGGCCCGGAGTTCAGGGCGGGCGGACAAGGAACGTTCGATGCGACGGCGGCGCTTGAAAAAGCTGCTCAAACGCTTGCAAGAACTCCAGCAGCAAGATCTCACCCGCGATCAACTGTTACTGAAACGGGGGGCGGCCAAGAAAGAGGCTGGGCGGGCTTATGGCCTCGTCAATCTCCGCTTGCCGGACCAAGACCAAGCCGTCACCCCGGAAACCTTCCGCTTTACCCTGAACCGGAAAAAGCTCCGCATCGCTCGCCGTCGGGAGGGCAGTGACCTGCTACGCTCCAACCTCACCGGCGACAATCCGGCACTGCTTTGGCAATACTACATCCAGCTCACCGAAGTCGAACAGGCCTTCAAAGAACTCAAGGGCGACCTGTCGATACGTCCCATTTATCACCCACTCGATGCCCGCATCGAGGCGCATATCTTTGTCGCCTTCATGGCCTATTGCCTGCAGGTCACGCTCAAGCACCGGCTGCGCGCGTTGGCGCCCGGACTGACGCCTCGGTCTGTACTTGAAAAAATGGCGGCCTTGCAAAGGGTGGACGTGCACTTGCCGACCACCGACGGCCGCTGCCTCATCCTGTCTCGTTACACCCAACATGAAACAGACCAGCAACTCCTGTTGTCCCAACTGAAGCTGCAACTGCCAGCCCAACTACCCCCCAAAATCACCGCGAACGCAACAGCGACCCTCTAGCCCGTCGATGCTCTTGTAGTGCCGACTTTTGCAATCCATGCACGGTACATCAAACGCTTAGCCGCTTTATTGCTTCGAGTTGCGGAAGTCAGGGTAGGCCACAGCCGCGCATTTCCCGACACACGGACCCAGGCAAAAAAAAAGCCGTTTGCCATGTGCGCAAACGGCTTTTTTTCAACAAATTGCTGGTCGGGGCGAGAGGATTCGAACCTCCGACCACCTGAACCCCATTCAGGTGCGCTACCAGGCTGCGCTACGCCCCGGGTGAATACTCCCGCTAGCCTGCGGAATTGGCTGTTGATTGTAGGCAACCAGCCCCTAGAAGTACAGTCACCTCCTCGAAACAAACCGTGGGGTCCGCCGCGAGCTTGCTCTATCGTGTGCCTCTGGCAACCACTTCACCGTCTCAGGATAAGCAGGACCTCCTCGAGCTCAACGCGGATCTGGTGCATAATCTGCCTGCTCTGGGTAACATCGACCTTGGCGTCGGTACCCGAGAGCCGCTGCCGGGCACCACCGATAGTGAAGCCTTGGTCATAGAGAAGATTTCGAATTTGGCGGATGAGGATCACATCCTGCCGCTGATAGTAGCGTCGATTGCCCCGGCGCTTCAGCGGACTGAGTTGTGGGAATTCTTGCTCCCAGTAACGCAGGACATGGGGCTTGACAGCGCAGAGATCGCTCACCTCGCCGATGGTGAAGTACCGTTTGCCTGGGATCGGAGGCAGTTCCCTATTGCTTGATGGTTCCAGCATAGGCTTCTACCCGCGCCTTGAGCTTTTGCCCCGGCCGAAAGGTCACCACACGTCTGGCCGTGATGGGGATCTCTTCCCCGGTCTTGGGATTACGGCCGGGCCGCTCGTTCTTGTCCCTCAGGTCGAAATTACCGAACCCTGAGAGCTTGACTTGATCGCCGGCCTCCAGCGCCGCTCGCACTTGCTCGAAAAACAGCTCCACCAGCTCCTTGGCCTCACGCTTGTTCAAACCCAATTCCTCATACAGCTTCTCTGCCATATCTGCCTTGGTCAGTGCCACGTCAGCTCCTTAATATCGCGCCAAAACCATCACCAAGAGAATTCACCACGGCGGCTACCAGCCCATCCACTTCATCGTCGTTAAGCGTCCTCGATGGGGCCTGAAAAATCAACCCCAAGGCAAGACTTTTCTTGCCAGGATCAATACCTTCTCCTCGGTACACGTCGAAAAGATCGAGGTCTGCCAAGAGCGTGGTTGCCGCGCTGCGGATACAATCGGCGACCGCCTGTGCCCGCACCGATTCATCGACCACGATAGCAATATCCCGTCGCATCCGTGGAAATCGAGACGGGGGTTGAAATGTCGGCAGGGTACGTACGCTGATGCTATCGATCCGCAGCTCGAACACTAACGGTACCCGCGCCAGCTTGAGCTCACGGACAATCCGCGGATGCAGCGCCCCGAGGATACCGATGGTGCGACCGTCCTGATGGATTTCCGCTGCCTGCCCCGGATGCAGGGCCCCATGGGCCACCGGCGTGAAACGAAACTCCGGCAGCTTAGCCGTCATCGAAAGCAACGCCTCGACATCGGACTTTACATCGAAAAAATCGCTATCGCGCTGCGCCAGACCCCACTGCTCCGGGTACACAGGCCCCGAGACCAAACCACCAAGCATCGCTTCCTGGCGCAACTCACCCGTGGGGGGGGGGCTTCGAAAAGTGAGACCGGTTTCAAAGACTCTGACTCTCGCTTGCTGACGTTTGCTGTTATGTAGCAACACCTGCATCAAGCCAGGCCAGAGGTTGGTGCGCATGACCGCCATGTCGGTCGAGAGAGGGTTAGCCAGGCGCATGGGCACCGCGTCGGGATCCATGAGCGCCTGCAAGCGCGTATCGACAAAACTATAGGTGATGGCTTCGGTGTAACCACGTTCCACGAGACTCTGGCGCACCCGCCCCAGCTCTACGGTTTGCTCAGAAATTGAGTTCCTGCCAAGGGTTAAGCGGGGTCTATTTTCGGGGATTGCCTGGTAGCCCCTGATACGCGCCACTTCTTCGATGAGGTCGGCCTCGTCCTCGATATCGAAGCGAAAACAGGGCGGTGTGACCTGCCAGCCCTCGCCGTGCGCCACCACCGTCATGCCCAGCCGTTCTAATGTGTCTGAGATACTTGGCGCCGGGATTGGCATGCCGAGCAGCTGGCTGACGCGTGCTTGGCGAAGATAGATCGTGGGAGCACGTGGCATCGCCTCCGCCACGCTCTCCTCGACGATCGGTCCCGGCTCACCGCCAGTCATCATCAATAGCAGGTGCGTCGCCCGCTCCATAGCGACCCGCTGCAGCGCCGGGTCGACGCCCCGCTCAAATCGGTGCGACGAGTCGGTGTGCAGACCGTAACGACGGGCCATACCGGCGAGTGCCCGTGGTTTGAAGAACGCGCTCTCCAAAAAAAGATGGCGCGTGGTAGCAGACACTGCCGATGCCGCGCCCCCCATGATACCCGCCAGCGCCACGGGATGGCGATGGTCGGCAATGACCAACGTCTCTGCGTCCAGATCCACCTGGCTACCATCGAGCAACTGCAGGGTCTCACCGACACACCCTCGCCGGACCCGAACACCCCCATCCAGCCGGTCCAGATCGAAGGCATGCATGGGTTGGCCGAGCTCTAACATCACATAGTTGGTGACATCGACGACTGGGCCGAGGCTACGAACGCCGCTGCGCCGCAGCCGTTCCCGCAGCCAGAGCGGCGTCGCAACGTGAACATCGACGTTGCGTAGGATACGCCCAACGTAATGCGGACAATCCTCCGCGGCTTCTAGAACGACTGAAAGCCGATCGTCCACCCGGCTCGGCACCGGGTCCGAGGCCACACTCTGGATCGGCTGGCGGTTCAACACCCCCACCTCGCGGGCAATACCGGCAATGCTGAGGCAATCGCCCCGATTGGGTGTGAGGTCGACATCGATGCTCACGTCATCGAGGCCCAGGTAGTCCGCCAAATCGGTTCCGACCGGGGCGTCCTCCGGCAGCTCCAAGAGACCTTCTAGCTGCTCCGCTAACCCCAGTTCTTTGGCGGAGCACAGCATGCCCTGCGACTCCATGCCCCGAACCGAAGTCGCCTCGATGGTCCTGCCGTCGGGCAGCCGAGCACCCACACAGGCCAGCGGAGCGCGCAACCCGGCGCGCACATTGGGCGCTCCACACACGACGGGGACCGGCCTAGGGGTACCCAAATTGACTTGGCAAAGGTGCAATCGTTCAGCGTTCGGGTGCGGCCGAACCTCCAACACCTCTCCCACCACCACGCCGGTCATCGCTCCGGCAACCGGTTCCCGGCTCGCCACCTCAAGCCCGGCATCGGTGAGTTGTGCCACCAGACTATCCGTCGTAACCGGAGGATTCACCCACTCACGCAGCCATCGCTCGCTAAACTTCATCGTTCCTTAACTAAGGTTAGTGGCGCTTGTGGGCCATCGCTGGGCACCGAAGGACAGCTGAGGCTGTGTCTTCGCAGGGTACAAGGCAACGGGATCGCTCCCGATCACTAGCGAAACTGCTGCAGGAAGCGCAGGTCGTTTTCGAAGAACAAGCGCAAGTCATTGACCCCGTACCGCAACATGGCCAGCCGCTCGACGCCCATGCCGAAAGCATAGCCGGTGTAGCGATCGCTATCGATGCCGACGTTATCGAACACCTTGGGATGGACCATGCCGCAGCCCAGCACCTCCAGCCAACCCGTTTCTCCACAGACGCGACATCCTTTACCCGAGCACATCACGCATTGCACATCCACCTCTGCGGAGGGCTCGGTGAACGGGAAATAAGACGGGCGAAACCGAAGCGCCAATTCGCGTTCAAAAAACGCTCGAGAGAACTCCACCAAAATGCCCTTCAGATCGGCAAAACTCACGTCTTCGTCCACCAGGAACCCTTCCACCTGATGAAACATCGGTGTATGGGTCACGTCGGAGTCACAGCGGTACACTCGCCCCGGCGCAATCACTCGCAATGGCGGTACACCGCACTGCATGACACGGATCTGCACCGGCGAGGTATGGGTGCGCAGTAACGTGCGCCCGTCGAAATAAAAGGTGTCGTGCATGGCCCGCGCAGGATGATGGGCCGGCATATTGAGGGCCTCGAAGTTGTGGTAATCGTCCTCGATCTCGGGACCCTCGGCGACCGTGAAGCCGGCCTGCAAGAAAAACCTTTCGATACGCTCCAAGGTGCGGGTTATGGGATGCAAACCACCTGGCACCTGACCCCTGCCGGCCAGGGTCACGTCGAGACGTTCTGCCTCCAGTGAGCGCTCCAAGCGCTCGGCCTCGAGGGTCGCACGCCGCGACTCCAGCGCGTCTTGCAGCGATTGCTTGGCTTCGTTGATGACCTTGCCAACCCGCGGACGCTCGGCAGGCGATAATTGCCCGAGTCGCTTGAGCCGCGCCGTGAGTATGCCCTGCTTCCCCAGAAAGCGCACACGCAGTTGATCCAGCGAGCCCACATCGTCTGCCGCGGCGATGGCTTGGCGGGCGGCGGAGAGAATATCGACAAGCTCACTCCGGGCCTTTGCACCACCCTCACCGGACTCAGTTTCTATCACCGTCAAAAGCTCTCACTGAACGATCGGCGGCAGCGCACCTGCACCGTCTTCGAGAACCCGGAATGGCACCGCCCAAAACGGGTTGGTTAAGGTTGGGCTTTGGCCCTTTCGGCCAGCTCCGCGAAGGCGTGGCTGTCAAATACTGCCAGATCGGCAAGCACCTTCCGATCGAGAACCACCCCGGCTTTGTTCAGACCGTCCATGAAGCGACTGTAGGAAAGCCCGCAGGCCCGCGCCGCGGCGTTGATGCGCGTGATCCATAAGGCACGAAACTGCCGCTTACGCTGTCGGCGATCCCGATAAGCGTACTGCCCGGCCCGAATCACCGCTTGGTTAGCCACCCGATAGACGTTCTTGCGCCGTCCTTGGTAGCCCTTTGCCTGGGCAAGCACTTTCTTGTGTCGGGCGTGGCTCGTCACCCCGCGTTTGACCCTCGGCATGCGATCTCTCCTCAGCTATAGGGCAATAGACGCCGAACCGCCCGCGTGTCGGCCTGAGACACGGTTTGCAGGCTGCGTAGCTGGCGCTTACGTTTGGTTCGTTTTTTCGTCAGGATATGGTTTAGATGCGACTGCGCCCGTTGGAAGCCACCGCCGAGCCTGGGCTTGAAACGCTTTGCAGCACCTCGATTCGTCTTTATCTTGGGCATATTGTTTCTCGCTACCTGCTGTTGAGCTTCACCGGGCAGCGGCCGACCCGATGATGTTTCGGCCCCGACACCGGTCCCTACTTTTTGGGCGTCAAAACCATCGACATTCGCCGACCCTCGAGCTTGGGCGTTTGCTCGACCTTGGCCAACTCATCGAGATCCGATTCGACCCGCTGCAACAGCTTCATGCCAATGTCCTGGTGGGCCATCTCGCGCCCGCGAAACCACATGGTCACCTTGGTCTTGTCGCCGTGGACGAGGAAACGCTTGAGGTTTCTGAGCTTGGTCTGGTAGTCGCCCTCTTCCGTACCTGGGCGAAACTTCACTTCCTTAAGCTGCACCTGTTGCTGCTTCTTGCGTGCCGCCTGCCGTTTTTTACTCTGCTGAAAGATAAACTTCCCGTAGTCCATCAATCGGCACACGGGGGGCTCTGCATTGGGAGAAATCTCCACCAGATCGAGCTCCGCCGCTTCGGCCATGGCCAACGCTTCGCCGCGGGAGATGATCCCGACCTGCTTGCCATCGGCACCGATCACCCGGAGTTCTCTCGACGTGATCTCCTCGTTGACCCTGTTCTTTTTCTCCGCGACGATATCTATTCCTCCTTATAACCCCGACCCCGATGGGCGATATCCGCCCGTAACCGTTCGGCAAAATCTGCCAACGTCATGCCTCCCAAGTCCTTGCCGCCGCGAGTGCGTACCGCCACCGTGGCATTTTCCATCTCGCGTGTCCCGCATATCAACATGTAGGGCAAGCGCTGCAGCGTATGCTCGCGGATCTTAAGGCCGATCTTTTCGTTTCTCAAGTCCGATCGAACCCTGAGGCCCTGATTTTGCAAGGCTTTTGTCACAAGTGACGCGTATTCGCCATGCTGATCGGTGATGTTCAATACCACCGCCTGTACTGGAGCCAGCCAGGGCGGAAACTTGCCCGCGTACTCCTCAATGAGAATTCCGATGAAGCGCTCCAGAGAGCCTAACAGCGCTCGATGCAACATCACCGGCACCTGGCGGGTGCCGTCTTCGGCCACGTAGTGGGCGCCCAACCGCCCTGGCATGGAGAAGTCCACCTGGATGGTACCGCACTGCCAAACGCGCCCGAGGGAGTCCCTAAGGGAAAAATCCACCTTCGGACCATAAAAGGCCCCTTCACCGGGCTGTAGCTCCCAGGTCACTCCCTTCGCATTGAGGGCCAACTCCAAGGCTCTTTCCGCTTTGTCCCACACTTCATCGCTGCCGACCCGCTGCTCTGGCCGGGTCGAAAGCTTGATCGCCACATCATCGAAACCGAAATCGCCATAAACCTCGAAAACCAGGTCGATGAGCGTAGAAACCTCCGCCTGAACCTGCTCTTCGGTGCAGAAGATATGCGCATCATCCTGCACGAAGCTGACCACCCGCATCAGCCCGTGCAGGGCACCGGACGGCTCATTGCGGTGACAGGAGCCGAATTCCGCCATCCGCAAGGGCAAATCCCGATAGCTCTTTAGTCCCTGGTTAAAAACCTGGATATGGCACGGACAGTTCATCGGCTTGACCGCGTAGTCGCGATTCTGCGAGTGGGTGGTAAACATCTCGTCACGAAACTTATCCCAGTGCCCGGAACGCTCCCACAGACTGCGATCCACGATCTGGGGGGTGCGTATTTCCTGATATCCGGACCTTTCGAGCTTTTCGCGGATGTGGTTCTCGATAGTCTTGTACAGGGTCCAGCCTTTTTCGTGCCAAAACACCATGCCCGGTGCTTCTTCCTGGAAGTGAAACAGATCGAGCTCCTTAGCGATACGACGGTGGTCCCGGCGCTCTGCTTCCTCGATCCGATACAGATAAGCACTGAGTGACTGCTTGTCGGGCCAAGCCGTGCCGTAGATGCGCTGCAACATCTCATTGCGGGAATCACCGCGCCAATAGGCGCCCGCCACCTTCATCAGCTTGAACGCGCGAAGCCGTCCGGTGCTCGGCACATGGGGACCACGGCAGAGATCGACGAAATCACCTTGGCTGTATAAAGAGATGGCTTCGCTATTAGGGATAGCGGCGATAATCTCCGCCTTGTAGTCCTCCCCGAGGCTACGAAACACCTCGATCGCCTGCTGCCGATCCACGACGCTCCGGCTGATCCGCAGGTCCGCCTTGGCGATCGCGTGCATTTTCGTTTCGATCGCTTGTAGATCTTCCGGCGTAAAGCCGCGTTGGTAAGCGAAGTCGTAGTAAAAGCCATCCTCGATCACCGGCCCGATGGTGACTTGCGCTTCGGGAAACAGCGCCTTGACCGCATGGGCCATCAGATGAGCCGTGGAGTGCCGAATGACCTCAAGGCCAGCGGGCTCACGCTCGGTGATGATCTTGACGGTCGCGTCCCGATCGATGCGGAACGAGGTATCGACCAGACGACCCTCCACCGCTCCCGCAAGCGCCGCCTTGCCCAGCCCAGGCCCGATGGCCGTCGCAACCTCCTGGACCGTGACAGACCGGTCAAAATGCAGCTCTGTTCCGTCGGGTAGAGCGATGGTCGGCATGATGGGGACTTCCTACGGAGCAACCGAGGTTACAAACAGACACCGCAAGCCGTGACGATGGGGATAGGGTGAGCGTATCTGGTAGGCGCGAGTGGGATCGAACCACCGACCACTACCATGTCAAGGTAGTGCTCTACCACTGAGCTACGCGCCTAATGAGTCCGAAAACATAGCAACCTACAACGTGTCTGGCAAATTCTAAATCATACAGGGCGCCAGTGCGAGAGCTTGGTTTATCGGCCAGTCGTCCTTCAGCCCCCGATGGTGCGCCGCCGGCCCCGGCGCGAGGCGCGCCGCTTCGGTGCCGGGGCCGGCGCGCCCCCCTCAGCTTCGCCCGGACCCGTATCCCCGATACCCATGAGACCTCTGCGAAGCTGCCGAATCTGGTCCCGCAGCTTGGCTGCCTGCTCAAACTCGAGATTCTCCGCATGCTTGTACATTTTTCGTTCCAGATTCTGGAGCATCTTAGCTGCCCGCTCCGGCAGCAGGGCGGCGTACTCAATCACCTCCTCGGCCACCTGCGCATACGCCTTCGGCGCCTTCGCATCAGAGCGATAGACCCCCTCCATAATATCGGTGACGGCCTTCTGAATGCCCCGGGGGGTAATGCCATGGGCCTGATTATAGGCCATCTGTTTGCGGCGACGGCGCTCCGTCTCCTCGATGGCCCGAGCCATCGAACCGGTGAGGGTATCCGCATACAGGATCGCTTTGCCATGCAGGTGGCGCGCCGCCCTGCCGATGGTCTGAATGAGGGAACGGTCAGAGCGTAAGAATCCCTCCTTATCGGCATCCAGAATCGCCACCAGGGATACCTCGGGAATATCCAAGCCCTCGCGCAACAGATTAATGCCGACCAGCACATCGAACTTCCCCAGGCGCAGGTCACGAATGATTTCGACGCGCTCCACGGTATCGACGTCGGAATGCAGATAACGCACCTTCACCCCGTGCTCCGCGAGGTAGTCGGTCAAGTCCTCGGCCATCCGCTTGGTGAGAGTGGTAACCAATACGCGCTCGGACACTAAAGCCCGCCGATTGATTTCGGACAGGAGGTCATCCACCTGGATGGCCACGGGGCGCACCTCGACTTCCGGATCCACGAGCCCCGTGGGACGCACCACCTGCTCCACCAACGCCCCCGAGCGCTGCTTTTCGTAGGGGCCAGGAGTGGCCGAGACAAAGATGGTCTGCGGTGCGAGCCGCTCAAACTCGTCGAACCGCAGCGGCCGATTATCCAATGCCGAGGGCAGTCGAAAGCCGAATTCCACCAAGGTTTCCTTACGCGAACGGTCGCCACGGTACATACCTCCGAGCTGCGGGATAGTGACGTGACTCTCGTCGATGACGAGCAACGCCTGCGCCGGAAGGTAGTCGAACAGCGTCGGCGGGGGTTCTCCCGCCTGCCTGCCGGAGAGATAGCGAGAATAATTTTCGATCCCCTTACAGTACCCCAGCTCCATCATCATTTCGATGTCGAAGCGGGTACGTTGCTCAAGCCGCTGGGCTTCCACCAGTTTGTTCTGGGAATAAAGCACCTCAAGGCATTCCTTAAGCTCCACCTTGATGACCTCGATGGCATCCAAAATGGTTTGCCGCGGAGTAGCGTAGTGGCTTTTCGGATAGATAGTCACGCGCGGCAAGCGCTGGCGAATCTCGCCGGTCAACGGGTCCAATAGCGTGATCTGCTCGATCTGGTCGTCGAACAGCTCGACCCGCACCGCCTCCTGATCCGACTCCGCGGGATGGATGTCGATCACCTCACCGCGGACCCGATAGGTGCCCCGTCGCAGCTCCATATCGTTGCGTGTGTACTGAATTTCCGCCAGGCGCCGCAGTAACGCCCGCTGATCGATGATCTCCCCGCGTACCAGGTGTAGCACCATGGAGTGAAATGCCGCCGGATCGCCAAGGCCGTAAATCGACGAGACGGTTGCCACGATGATGGCATCCTCACGCTCCAGCAACGCCTTGGTCGCCGACAACCGCATCTGCTCGATATGCTCATTGATGGAAGCATCTTTTTCAATGTACAGGTCGGTCGCCGGCAGATAGGCCTCGGGCTGATAGTAGTCATAGTAAGAAACGAAATATTCCACCGCATTGTTGGGGAAAAACTCCCGCATCTCGCCGTAAAGCTGAGCCGCCAGGGTCTTATTAGGTGCCAGAATGAGGGTGGAACGCTGTAATCGCTCGATCACATTGGCGATGGTATAGGTCTTGCCAGATCCCGTGACGCCCAGCAGGGTGCTATGGGCCACCCCAGCTTGCAGGTTGTCCAACAACTCAGCGATGGCGGTAATCTGATCGCCGGCGGGTTGAAAAGCGGCTTTAAGTTCCAGCGGTCTGCGCACGGTGATTTATATTCTCCTGACCCTGCCGTATAGTACCGGCCACCCCCACATCGATTAAAGGAGGCAAACACAGGTGGACATCGCGCTTGCGACTCGGATAGGGGCGATCAAGGCCTCTCCCACGCTGGCCATCACGGCTCGCACGGCCGCACTTCGCGCGGCCGGCCACGACATCATTGGCTTGGGTGCCGGCGAACCCGACTTCGACACCCCCGAACACATCAAGGCCGCTGCCAAAGCCGCCTTAGACCAGGGGTTCACCAAGTACACGCCGGTGGACGGCATTGCACCCCTCAAGCAAGCCATCATCGATAAGTTTATCCGAGACAACGGCCTTCACTATCGCCCCGAACAGATCATCGTCTCCTGCGGCGCCAAGCACGCGCTATTCAATCTAATGCTCGCGCTGTTGGAAAAAGGCGACGAAGTCATCATCCCAGCCCCCTATTGGGTGTCGTATCCTGACATGGTGCTGTTGGCCGAGGGGAAGCCGGTCATCCTCGAAACCTCCATGGAAAGCGGTTTTACCGTCGACCCGCAGCAGCTCGCTGATACGATCACCGCCCAAACCCGGCTACTGGTCCTGAACAGCCCTAGCAATCCGACGGGAATGTGCTATACGCGCGCCGAGCTCGCAGAGATCGGGGCGGTGCTGCGAGCACATCCCCAAGTACTCATCGTCACCGATGATATCTATGAACATATCCTATGGGGTGGCATGCCATTTTCCAACATCGTCATGGCCTGCCCCGATCTCATGCAGCGCACGGTGGTGATAAACGGTGTCTCCAAGAGTTATTCTATGACCGGCTGGCGAATCGGCTACGCGGCAGGCCCGCAGGCACTGATCGAGGCAATGACCACCATCCAATCCCAGAGCACCTCGAATCCGACTTCCATCGCCCAGGTCGCAGCCCAGGCAGCGTTGGCCGGTGACCAAGAGTGCGTCCGGGAAATGGTGTTGGCCTTCGAGCAGCGCCACCAGTACGTGGCCGAACGCCTCTCGCGGTTGAAAGGTGTACGGTATCTACCGGCGCACGGCACGTTTTATGCGTTCCCCGACATGAAGGAGGCGCTCGAAGCCATTCACAGCGTTAGCAACGACATCGAGCTGGCGGAGTATCTCCTCAATGAGGCCGGCGTGGCGCTGGTGCCCGGTTCCGCCTTCGGTGCCCCCGGCCACATGCGGCTCTCCTTCGCAACCAGTATGGAAAACCTCACGCAAGCCATGGATCGACTGGAAAAGGTGCTCGGCACGCACTGAGAAGCCGTTTTGAAAATGTCGCGAGCGCCAGTAGAGCAAGGCGCACGGCGCGACGCATACCCGATCGATAGGCGAGGGGCGAGCACCGCCCAACACCGGTGTCGGGTCGGATAGCCGGTTTTTTCACAACCTGCGAGCCGAGGCGGCGAACAGCTCGAGTGGATCTCGTATTGACCCTTCTAGGAAGCCCCAGTTAGTATACTTCGCTTAGCACATTTCCCCGGTAGCTCAGTCGGTAGAGCGGGTGGCTGTTAACCACTAGGTCGGCGGTTCGAGCCCGTCCCGGGGAGCCAGTTATCAGCAATGCCGGTTTGAGCGCGATCAACCGGCTGTTTGCTTTCCAGCGCGATCAGCTTGTTTCCGAGTAGGCCAAACGGTTGGCGGTATGCGGCCGTGAGCTAACCGTCCCTGCAGATGCAGTTCGATAGTACAAAGCCGAGCAACCGGCGTTTTTCGGCCGGGGACTGCTTGCGAAACAGCGCACCGGCCTTCTGCGCGAGTTCGAGCAGGCGGATGCCCTCCTCCAGGTTGGTCTGGTTAGCATTTTGGTGTCCGCGGATTAGTTCCAGGCGTTTCCGCTGCTCACTGCGCCACTCGGCGGCCTGGCAGTCGACAAAAGCTGCATCGATCCGAGCATCGAGCCTGTCGACATACATGGCGTCGTACAGGGCGTCGATCCGGTTCTGCAGGCGATCGTACTCGGCCTGAATACGGCGAATCGCGTCCTTCGGGGTGCCGATGAAGCCGGTCTGTCTGCGCTAAGCCTCGTCGGCGGTCACGACGATGTTGCGGCGCTGGCCATGCCTCATACCCCCAGCGATCTCGATCGATACGAACCGCATCGCTGAGCCCAAGCTCCTGCAGGATCTGCCGAAGCTCCGCCGCGAGGCCGTTGGCAGACCCCTCGGGCACGATGACCGCGAACTCGACCCCAATACTCAGATCCGAACCCGAGCGCAGCGTCGGCAGAATCTTCGTGCCCAGGCGGTTCCATACCTCCGGCGGAACGGTGCCCGACAAGCGCAGCGTCCGTGTTGCGACAGCCGGGCCTGATCCGGGTGCGGGCGCCGGGCCGGGCTCGGGCACCGGCGCTTGTGCCGCCTGGAAGACGCGCGCGATGGCATCCGTGCCGGGGGGTGTGGTCCTCGCGGCCGCTCCGAGCGCCTCGACGCGCCTGTCACCGGCGAGCTGGCACGCGATGTCGATCCATGGCGTCTCGCGTCCTTCGCGCGGGTCCCAGGCGTTGCCTACGAACACGCCGACCTTCGCCTTCGGGACGGCCGCCAGGCCGGCTTCGCGCACCAACGCGGCCACACCCGGATCACCGGAGACCGTGTCGCCGTGGGTCGCGAGATGGTAGAGCGCCGCCAGGGTGTGCGTCTTGCCGCCACCGAACTGCGTGATGAGCGTGAGCACCGGCGCGGTGTTGTCGGTCCGGCCTCCGAGCCTTCGCAGCACCATCCCCGCGTGCTCGCGCAGCGCCCGAGTGAAGCACGTGCGGGCGAAGAACTGGTCAGGCTTGCGGTAGTCCTCCGGGGCCGTCCCCGCGACAACCGGCTCGAGGGCGATGGCGAACTCGTCCGGGTTGAACGACCGGCCCTCCCGGACCTCTTTGCGCGGCGTCGCCACCTTGTACCACGGCTCCATGGTCATTGCTCCAGGGTTCGTGCCGATATGCGTATCCGGCCGGGCTGCACAACGACGAAGCGACCAGCGACCTTCTGTGCGTGCGATTCGATCAACTGCACGACGGTTTGCGCCATGGCCCGGCGGGCGCTGGCCGGAAACCGAATGAAAATCACGCCGGCCGATCCCGCCGCGCTGGCGAACACCAGCTGGCCGAAGTCCTTGTCCTCGGTGAGCAGGACCCGGGATTCCTGCAAGGCGAGTCCGATGACCGCTTCGTCCGGCGCCCCGGGATCCGTATCCCGGACCGCCACCACATCGTGGCCCGCGCTTCGCAACGCTCGTACCACGGCAAAGTCGCAGCTCTCGTCTGCCAGAAAGCGCATGCCTTAGCCGGTTGCCGCTTTATTCGAAGGCTCCAGAAGAATGGTTTCTTCGTGCGCCAGGGTGTCGGCTGCGTACGCCGCGGCGGCCCGGATGTCCTCCGGTGTCAGGCCTGGATAGGCATCGCAGAGATCCGCCTCCGTTGCACCCTCGCCCAGCTTGCGCAGGATGAGTTCGACGGGAATGCGCGTTCCCCTGATGACGGGTTTGCCGAGCATAATCTTGGGGTTGATTTCGATGCGATCCGTGATGATCATGGTCGCTACCTCCGGTTTACAAGATAATTACATATTATCGCGGCACCGCCAGCAGCATCGCGTCGAGCAGGCGCTTCTCCTCGCTACCCTTGGGGTAAAGGGCCGAGAGGGCGTTGGCGAGGCTCTCATCCGACACCTCGGCGCCCGTGCGCCGGCCACGGCCCCGCCCGCCGCGCCCGCGGACCTTCACGGTAGCCTCCATCTCCGGGAAGAGCATTCCCTGGAGCGGGGTTGGACCGAGTACCGCTGCTTCGTCCACGGTGCCCTCCACCGCTGCAGAGATGATCACAGGCCCCGGCATCCTCACTCATCGCCAAACAGGGTAAGTTGCCCTGCTCTCTCAGGCCGGGTTCTGGGGATCACGACGTCGGCCAGCGAGAGCCCACCCTGCAACAGGTCGCGGATGTCCTGATGGGAGCCCGCCGTCGTCACCTCGGTGCCTTCACTCACGGGAACAAGCAGCAGCACCTCATCCAGTCCAATTCCCTCATCGCGCAGCAAGTCAGGAGAGTGGGTGCTGAGGAAGATCTGCCGTCCGGTGCGGCGTTGAACGCGCGCAAGCATCTGCAGCAGCACACGCACGATTTCCGGGTGCAGCGAGAGCTCCGGCTCTTCGAGTAGCAAGGGCCCTTCCTTGTCGATCGCCAACCAGAGTAGGCCCATCAGCCGCAGCGTCCCGTCCGAGAATTGTTCCTCGGTCTGCCATGCGCCCTGCGGGCGCCAATGCTGGTATTTGCCCCGGAGATGGGGCGTTCCGCGGGCATCCCGCCACAACTCGACCTCCTGAAGCTGCGGAACCGCCACGCGAAGCGCTTGTTGAATCCTCCTCAGCCGGGCGTTCAGGGTCCGGTCCTGCGTCTTCGCCACCTGCTCCAGGAAATCCCCGCCATAGGGGTCATTCACGCGGCCTACTGAGCGATCCGGCTCCCTCACGAACTGGGGCACGATGTGCAAATATCGGATGGACGCAAAGAACGTCGCCAGGTCGCGGAAGTCTCGATTCACGTTGACCTGCTCGAGGAAGGTCTGCGTCAGCCGGGCAGGGTCGGAGCTGTCTTCCTTGTTGGGCCGGGCGAGGAGCTCGCGTTGATCACAACGCACGCGTTCCTTGCTTACCTGCGCACGGCGCTGTTTGTCTTGATTGAAGGCCAGCTCGTACACCCACCTCCGGCCATCGTCCCTCTCCTGCAGCTCGACACAAATCTCGATGTCCGGGTAACGCCGAGCGGCCAAACAGCGGATTGTCCTCACACCGCCGCGACGAGAGATGGCCTCCTGAAAGCCGCCACCGGTGGAGGCGAGATCTCGGAAGAAGCGAACTGCATCCAAGAAGTTGGACTTCCCAGAAGCGTTGGGACCTACCAGAAAGACGCAGTCCGGTATAGCGACCTCGGCACGCGCGAAGTTCTTCCAATTAAGCAAGTGCAGGCGACGGAATCTCAGATTCTTGCTCATCGGTCGTCCTTTGCGCTCATGGGTCGGCTTCGTAGTCAGAGCCGTTTTCCCTCACCTGCATCGGTTGCGTCATCGCGTTCACCGCCAAGTAGTAGTGCGCCACCTAGGTGACCTCGTTCCAGTCGAGCCGCGCCGGGTCGCGGATCGGCTCCTGGAGTCGCGCCCTCATAGCGCAGGCTCTTGTGCGACTCGTCGGAAGCCGACATGCGGTGGGCCTCGTCGACGATGACGAGATCCCAGTGGACCTGCCGAAGTCCAGGCAGGATGTCGGCGCGCTTCGCCAGATCGAGCGACGTGATCACTCGGCGGCGTTCGAGCCACTGGTGCACGCCGAACTGGTCGCGGATGTCCTGCCCCTTCATCACCAGGAACTTCGCGTCGAACTTCTCCTTCAGTTCGCGCTGCCATCGGAAAGCGAGGTTGGCCGGACAGACGATCAGGATGCGCTCGGCAAGCCCCCGAAGCTCGAGCTCCCGAATGAGCAGCCCCGACATGATCGTCTTGCCGGCACCCGCGTCATCGGCCAGCAGGAACCGGACGCGCGCGAGCTTGAGCAGATAGTCGCAGATCGCCTCGAGCTGATGCGGCAGTGGATCGACACGAGAGATCGACAGGCCGAAATACGGATCGAACTCGTAGGCGATGCCGAGAGCGTAGGCCTGGAGCCCGAGGCGGAGAAGGCGGCCGTCGCCATGGAAGGAACGCTGCGTACCCAGGATGCTGAGGTGCTCGAGATCGGCGGCCGTCAGCGTCACCTTCCGGAAGCGTTCGGACTGCGTCCCGACCAGGCCGACGGCCCAACTCTCCGGACCGTTGGCCTCGACGATCTCCACGCGCATCGGCTCGTTGAAGAGCGAGCCCTTGAGAAGCTGACCCGGGGTAGGGCAAAGAGCTCCGGTCATGCCGCGCCCCGGCAGACGCTCGATGACATCGAGCCGTAGCAAGCACAAAGCCCGCCACAAGAAGCCAGTACCAGGTCTCAGAGGTTGTGAAAAAACCGTCGCGAGCGGCCCGAGAGCCAGGCGGACGGA
>CAZUZO010000056.1:3731-19350 GCA_964624765.1 uncultured Thiotrichales bacterium | reverse complement strand
TAGCGTGTCGCTGGGGATCTTAGCGAACGCCTCGTCGGTGGGCGCGAATACCGTAAACGGTCCTTCACCCTTCAAAGTTTCTACCAAGCCGGCTGCCTCGATGGCGGTCACCAGGGTGTTGAAGCGACCGGCCGAGATGGCGGTGTCGACGATATCTTGTTTAGATTCGCCGTGGCCGTGATAGCCAGGCTCGCCCGCGAAGCTACGCGGTGCCGTTGTGAGCAACAACAGTCCCATCATGAGCACCATGACCATGGGCATCAGTCGATAGGAGGGAATCGATAATCTACAAGTGCCAGCTCTCATTAGTCTTTACCTCATTGGTGAACATCAATCTACGTCTCTGACGGTGCACATGTTATAGACACATATACGTTTTGTCAATATTATTTTCTGTTCAAAACACTATCAGGCGTTTTGTGTGTGGAGACGATGATCCGGTACCGGAGGAGAACGGTTGGTGACCCTGGGGAGGCGAAGGGGGAAGCGGGGCTAGCCGGGTAAAGGGCTCTGGCGGACTACGGAAGCCGACGAGAAGCCGCAAGATACACTGATACAGATAAGCGAGGAGCAAGCACCGCCCAACGGGGCTATCGGCTAACGCCGCCGGTGCCGTTAGCGGGGTTTCGGCTGTTTGACTACTTTGACCGTGGGCGGCCGAAGGCCTGGGTGCTGATGGTACGCAGGGAAAAGCAACCCACCCGGACGCAACGATGACCGTGGCCCAGCCTGTTTATTCACAACTCTAGGCCTTGAGGTCTCTACCGGCGAGGAGATAGAGGGATAACTCGACAACTGCTTGCCCCGAGTCCTGGCAGGCGTTGTCGTTTGAACGACTGCTCCAGAGCGGAGCTCATTTCACTCACTAGCCGCCATTGCTCTTCTTTGGGGCAGGGCAAATAGCAAACGATATCATAGGGGACGGGGTCGAAGAGGGAGGCACGGGACCGAGGAGATTGGAGCTGCCAGGCAATGCGGATCAGCCGACCCCCTACGCCGTCCTGATGTGCGTAGCCGCCCTGCCCGTCCACAAAAATGATCTCTTGACGCTCCACAACGGCTTGGTACTGCATGCCGCGCAGCGGCACAAACACATACTCCCTTTGGCTTCGGGTGAGTAGCAACTGCAGTGCATTGTAAAGGGAAGCCGGCAGTGTGCTCCGGTGCCGCTCAACCTCCGCAGGGCGCAAGAAGGTTTCGTGAGTAAAGGAGGTTACCATGGTGCCCCAAGCCCCGTCGTCGCGTTAAAGCTTGGTGAAAAAACCGGCTACACAACCCGATAGCGACGTTGGGCGGTGCTCGCTCACCGCCTGTCTATCGGATAGGTCTCTCGGCTGCGCGACGCCCGCCTGGCTGTCGGCCCGCGCGCGACGGTTTTTTCACAACCCCTCACTCCTCATCGCCTAGTTCCGGATTCCAGCCTTCCGCCCGCGCCCTTCGAACCGCTTCGGAATAGATGCGTTGGTGCCGTTGTCGCACTTCGGGAGGCAGATTCGATACCAGGTATCCGTAAGGCTCCCAAGCCATCGTGACCTGGGTATAGAGATCCTCGATCGCGGCTGTTGTCCAGCCCGCACAGGTCTCCGTCTCCGCGATGAGGCCGAACACCCATGCATCACGAATGATATTGCCGGTGGGCGTCATTCCCCCGAAGAGATCATCATCAATACCGACGTACGTTTTCGCCTTATCCTTCATGATATCAATAACCTTACCGGGGCCACGGGGCACCACAACGATAACCGAAAAGGAGCTCACCACCAATGGCCTCGACGACGGTCATCATTGCGTTCGGGTGACCGTTCGGAACCTATCCTCGACGCCCCTGCCTTCGGCAGCCGAACCCCTTGGGCCCACACGCACGCCTTCATGCCCGGCCTCAGCATCAACGTCGCCGCAGTGGCGGGATCGCTCTCGCGCTGGAACTTGAATAGGGTGCGATCCGCAGTCGAGGGCCGCACCCAGATGCTCCCGTCTTCGCCGAGGTTGGCCAGCGACTCTTGCCGCTGCGCAACAGAGATACCGACGATCGGGGTGCCCTGATTCTCGTGGCTGCGAGTGCGCAGCAAGCGGAAGCCGTCGGTGGTCTTTGCATCCGCGAGAGCGAGCATGAAGAACACGTTCACCGCGCCGTTGGACCCAACGACGACCATGCCATACTGGGCATTCAGGAAAGCCATGGATGATGACCCCCGTGCCGTATGTAACTTTCACTGCACATGCAGGTCTGAGAAACCGACGATGGCAAACCAGGGCAACGATCTGAATGCAGAAAAACCCCTTTACCCTTCCTTACGATAAGCTGCCCGTGACGCTCCCCGTGTTTCCCCTGGAGGGAACCATCGTGATGCCGGGCACCGACCTACCGCTCAATATCTTCGAGTCGCGTTATCTGCACATGGTTTTCGACGTTCTCGGTATCCACCGAATGCTGGGTATGGTGCAACCCATCCCAGCGTCTTCGGCGGCCAGCGCCCCCTCCCTAGCGGCAACCGGGTGTGCCGGTCGCATCAAATGGTTTAACGAAACCGACGACGGTCGGATCCTCATCGTCCTGGCGGGCGTCTGTCGCTTCGACGTCGGCGAAGAGATTGCCACCACCCGACCCTACCGGCGTGTCGTTGCCGACTGGCGGCGCTTCAGCACCGACTACGAAGAGACTGACGCGGACATCCCCGATCGGCATCACATCATGGCTCTGCTGCGTACGTACAGCGCCACCCTGGGGCTGGACATAGCTTGGGATGAACTCTCCAAATTGAGCGGCACCGCGTTGATCAATCTGCTCTCTACGCGCTTACCCTTAAACCCCAATGACAAGCAAGCCCTGATAGAGGCGGTTCGAGTCGTCGACCGAGCGCAACTCTTATCGGCGCTGCTCGAGATGTACATCGCACACCCGAAACAGGCCCCCACGACTCGGCACTAGTTGCCCGACTGCTCAGAAGCTGTTTTAAGAACGACTGCGCTTGCCTGAGAGGTTGTGAAAAAACCGTCGGGAGCGGCCCGAGAGCAAGGCGGACGGAGCGAAGCCGAGAGACATATCAGATAGATAGGCGAGGAGCGAGCACCGCCCAACGCCGCTATCGGGTCGTGTAGCAGGTTTTTTCACAACCTCTGAGCGGCTGGGCGGCGGCTCAGAGGATCCTTGTACTCGTTTTCACACTGCGGTGGTTATTCGCCCCATCCATAGGGCTCGCACCTTCGGGGCCAGCTTGCAGCTATTCAAAATCGTTCCCGACGATATTGTCAGCGCCGTCACCTAGAGGCTGAAACCAACAACTCGAACTGGCTGGATAGGTGGCCGCCCGCGATTCCGCATACAGCAGTATGAAACCAGGCTTAGCCCCCACAGGATACGGCGGCGCATGGCGGAGGTCCTCCGGTTGTGTTCGGTATCAGAAATGTAACATGTTCTGGTTATGATAGAAACATGATATGGTTTTTTCGTAGACATCACATGAATATTATTGTAGATTAACTGGCACATGTCCACGCAGTCCTAATCACCGCAGATTGCACGCAGACGTCGAACGAAGCATCTCAACGAAAGTGTGCAAGCGACATCGGGAGACTGAATTGGCAACGGCCTTGATGTGGTTTCGGAGAGATTTGCGCTTAGCGGACAATCCGGCACTCGCGAGCGCGCTGCGCACATGTCAGCGCATCATCCCGATCTTCGTCCACGCTCCCCAGGAACACGGTGCCTGGTCGCCCGGTGCCGCTAGCAATGGGTGGCTGCACCATAGCCTTAAGTCACTGGCGGCGGATCTCGCGGCACGGGGCTCAAGATTATTGGTGCGCCGCGGTGTGAGCATCGATGCGTTAGCACAGCTCGCAAGCCAGTACGGGGCCGGGCAAGTTTACTGGAACCGCTGTTACGAGCCGGCCCTGCGGGCACGCGATGGCGCCGTTCAGACCGCCCTGCGCGACATGGGCCTTGATTGTTTCGATTTCAACGGCTCATTATTGTACGAACCCTGGGAGCTCGTAACACAGGCCGGGCAGCCCTTTAGGATCTTCAGTCAGTTCTGGAAAGCCTTCCAAGCACGCCCACCGCGACCCCAACCCTTGCCCGCGCCAGAACGACTACCGGCGGTACCTTTGGATCTAGGGTCCCTGGACATAGATGACTTGCAGCTGCTACCGAGAACACCGTGGGACGCCTTCCTAAAAAAAACCTGGACAATTGGAGAACGTGCGGCCGCTGTTCGTCTCGAGGAGTTTGTGACCGGCGCGCTCCGGGATTACCCGGCCCAGCGCGATCGGCCGTACACCCTAGGCACCTCTCGACTGTCACCGCATCTGCATCACGGCGAACTGTCACCACGGCAGATCCTCGATGCCATCAACCGGTGGCAGATCTCGACGTCCACCGAAGGCACGCTGCGGGCCGCGGAGACCTATGTGCGGGAACTCGGATGGCGGGAATTCGGCTATCACCTACTGCACCATTTTCCACACACGCCCGAGCAACCGCTCGACTCGCGGTTTGAGCGATTTCCCTGGTCAAGAGCGTACAGCCAAGCGCTAAAGGCTTGGCAACGGGGGAAAACCGGCTATCCCTTGGTCGACGCGGGTATGCGCGAACTGTGGGCCACCGGGTGGATGCATAACCGAGTACGCATGATCACCGCCTCGTTTCTGGTCAAAAACCTGCGCATTCCCTGGCTCGAGGGAGCACGTTGGTTCTGGGATACGTTGGTCGACGCCGACCTCGCCAACAATACTCTCGGCTGGCAATGGTCAGCCGGCTGCGGCGCGGACGCGGCCCCCTATTTCCGCATCTTCAATCCCACACTCCAGGGACAGCGCTTTGACCCACAAGGCACCTATGTGCGCACCTGGGTGCCAGAGCTCGCAGCGCTGCCCGCGCAGGGCATTCATCAGCCTTGGATCGGTGCAGCGAATGGCTCAACGCCCGGCGGTGTCGGCTTGGGTGGTGGGTATCCCCCTCCCCTGGTCGATCTCGCCGAAAGCCGCCGACAGGCTCTCGCAGCCTTTCAGTCGATCAAGGCCGGTCCTGCTTCTTATCCCCCGATCGAATCGAATGACGGGGAACCAAATGCTTAGACCCTTTCTATCTGGAGTGTCCAATCCATGCTCACCAATTCCCTGATCGCCCTCGCCGAGCGCGGCCTTATCCCCGATCCGGTCACACGCACGGGCATCAAGTTCTTGCTGCGCCAGCGACTACGACAGGAGCACGCGCAAAAGGCCACCCGACGCCAAGCCAAACAGCGTCAGCTACTCGTAGACATGGCTCGAAGTCCCATCGCCGTGCATACCGAGTCGGCCAATGAACAACACTATGAGCTACCGGCAGAATTCTTCGCGCTCTGGCTAGGGTCAAGGATGAAATACAGCGCCGGCTACTGGAACGGCGCGGACCAGAGCCTGGCCCAAGCGGAGGAAGCGATGCTGCGCCTGAGTGCCCAGCGAGCGGGCATCGAAGACGGCATGGAGGTGCTGGATCTCGGCTGTGGGTGGGGCAGCATGACCCTCTGGCTGGCAGAGCAATTCCCCGCTTGCCACATTCTCGGGGTATCCAACTCCTCGCTCCAACGCGCTTACATCGAGCGCATGGCGGCCGACAAGAACTTACACAACGTGACGATCCGCACGTGCGACATCAACCACCTCGAGTTGGATAGGACGTTCGATCGGATCGTTTCCGTGGAGATGTTTGAGCACATGAGAAACTACGAGGAACTGCTATTTCGCATCTCCAACTGGTTAAAGCCGGAAGGCAGGCTATTCGTTCATATCTTCTGCCATAAGAGCTGCGCCTATTTCTTCGACACCGACGGCGACAACGATTGGATGGCACGCCATTTCTTTACCGGGGGGTTAATGCCTTCTGAAGATCTGCTGCCTCGATTTCAGGCACACCTGAGCCTAAGCCGGCAATGGCGTGTGAATGGATGTCACTATAGTCGCACCGCTCTGGCTTGGCTCGCTAATCTAGACCACCACCGGCAAGCAGCGCTGGCCATCCTGCAAACAACGTATGGGACGCAACGGGCCGAGCAGTGGTTCGAGCGTTGGCGGCTGTTTCTGCTCTCCTGTGCTGAGCTCTTCGACTACCGCAACGGCGAGGAGTGGTTCGTCTCACACTACGTTTTTCAGCGTAATGTTTTTCAGCGTCATCGGCGGAGCCTTTTTCAGCCAAGCGAGCCCGCAGCGGCAACTACAATCCGTCGGCTGTCGTCGTAAGACGGTGTTTTAAGAATGTCACGAGTGCCGGCAGAGCAAGCCGCACAGCGGCAAAAAAATCGTCGGAAACGATTTCGAACAGCTTTAAGCTGGCTCCGAAGGGGCGAGTCGCAACCGCAGTGGGCAAACGAGTGGAGGACTGCGGCACCCTATGAAGCTGTTTTAAAAATGTCACGAGCGCCGGCAGAGCAAGGCGCACAGCGGCGAGCCACCGGAGTGTACAAGGGAGTACATGAGGATGGCGAGCCGCTGCGCAACGCAGCCATGCCAAGCGCAGTAGTTTCTAAAACAGCTTCTATGTCCGTGATCCGTATGAGAGCACCAACAACATGATCCCATTCCTGAAACTCACGTTCATCGCCATCCTGATCGCCATGCTTTGGGTCACTACTACCGCGAGCCTTGACCGAGGAGTCTTCCTCGCCGTGAAAGAACTGTGGCCCGATCCCTGGTTTAAAGCGACCTTGTTCGATGCGTATTTTTCCTTCCTGACGATCTACCTTTGGGTGGCCTACCGCGAGCGCCATGCATGGCCACGCATCGTTTGGTTCGCCTTATTCATGGGGTTTGGCAGCATGGCCGCCGCTGTCTATATCCTCATCCAGCTATTTCGCTTGCGGCGTGGTGATACGGTCGCGGCCCTCTTCTCTCGCCGTCCCGCCTCCTCGAGCCGTGCCCCTGTGGGGCTAGACAGTCCCCAATGACTTCAGAGCTTGCGAAAAAACCTGCGGCGCTACCCGATAGCGGCGTTGGGCGGTGCTCGCTCCGCGCCTATCTTTCTCTGATATGTCTCGTCGCGGCGCGCCGTCCGTCTTGCTCTGGGGCTGCTCGCGACGATTTTTTCATAACCTCTCAGAGCCCTCCGCCATGACCCACTGGACTTCTCCTTTGCTCGTCGTCATGACCCTGATGCTATTGGTTTGGATAGTCAGTCTGGTCAAGCGCGATGCCAGCATCGTCGATGTATTTTGGGGGCTCGGCTTCGTTCTCTTGGGTTGGATCCACTTCGTGGCCAGCGAAGACCACACCACGCGGGCCATTCTGGTGTTCATACTGGTCACCCTATGGGGCCTGCGATTGTCGGCTCACATCCTCTGGCGCAGCCATGGTCAGGGCGAGGACTACCGCTACCGAGCGATGCGAGAACGGCACGGCCACCGCTTTCCATGGATAAGCTTGTTCACCGTCTTCCTGCTGCAGGCGATGCTCATCTGGTTGATAGCCATGCCTTTAAGCCTAGCGATTCGATCACCGGTCCCCGAGCATTTGACCTGGCTGGACGCCCTAGGCTTAGGTCTTTTTAGCATAGGTTTTCTATTCGAGGCCATCGCCGATTGGCAGTTGTCTCGCTTTCGGGCTAATCCCCACAATCGAGGGAAAGTCTTACGTACCGGGC
The DNA here is from genome assembly GCA_964624765.1 of uncultured Thiotrichales bacterium. Classification (GTDB taxonomy): domain Bacteria; phylum Pseudomonadota; class Gammaproteobacteria; order HK1; family HK1; genus JAGTVB01. The sequence continues at coordinate 11,738 of CAZUZO010000056.1, read as the reverse complement.
TCTGGCGCTTCACACGCCACCCCAACTACTTCGGCGATGCCACGCTTTGGTGGGGTTTGTTTTTCTTTGCCTTCGCCACGCCAGGCGCTCTCTGGACTGTGTACAGTCCGCTTCTGATGACCCTCTTATTGATGCGGGTTTCCGGGGTCACGCTGCTGGAGAAAACGTTACGGGAGACCAAGCCGCACTACCTGGAGTATGTTCAGCAAACCAACGCGTTTTTTCCGTGGTTTCCGCGCTCCCGCTAGTTAGCTGCGTTGCTGGCCGGCCAACAGATAGTCTCCCCCTGGCCTGTTCGATGGATCATGACCAGCGGCCAACCACATGAGCAGCGGCAGCGCTATCGCCCAATTGATGGCCAGCACGGCCAGGCTAACCCAAGCTTGTGGCATGAAACTAATCGCTCCAAGACGCTCGCCGGCCCAAAATGCCAGCGGTCCGCCGAGGGCACCCAGCAAGGCCCCCAAAATGTAACGATGCAATACCCAGTGCAAGCAATAGCGAAATAGTGTGGCAAACTGCATCCACATGACGATGATCCAAAGTGGCGCCACACAGCCCATCCAGCGCCCAGACACGAACTGCAGGACGCCTAGGCAGCTGTGGAGCGTATCCAACCCGGCACCCAACAGCCCAAACGCTGCGATCAGTCGCAATTCCCGCTTGACTTCGGATGCCAAACTCAAATGGACCAGTAACAGACTGATTGCAGACAGAATCCCTACTTCAGGTTGGTTGCGGGCAGCCCCCATGACACAGGCCAGCCATCCGATCTGATAGAGCCCGTAGTTAATGAGGCTGGACTGAGAGCTTGTGAGAAAACCTGCTAGACGACCCGATAGCGGCGTTGGGCGGGTGCTCGCTCCTCGCCTATCTATCTGATTATGTCTCTCGGCTTGGCGCCGTCCGCTTGGCTCTCGTACCGCTCTCGACGTTTTTTTCACAAGCTCTAAGACCTGTCATGCTCCAGTCCCTGTGGTCCCCTACGAGACGATCCGAGCTGGTTTAGCCTGTCGTCCTCAGACCGGGAGCGCCATTTCGGCAGACCGCGTCAGCCGTCACGACAGAGGCACGGTCCAACAACCCCCGACCTCAAGCTTATCGGCCTACACACCAGCCCGCCAAGTCAACGGGCACTGTTCGATACCCCGATATAATAGTTGACCAAAACACTATGTTATTATAAGATACAACGCTGTCGCAGGTTTCGCCATCGCACATCGCGACGACAAGAAAAAGCTAGCACCTCACCACGGGGAGGTCGGCGAGCCATTTAGCGGCTCGGATCGAGCCGGCAAGATGAGGCCAACACTATGCCGGACAGCCTTTCGAATACACCAGACCATCGGGTCGATCAAAGAGCGCCGGAGGTCAAGCAAGACAAGCTTAAGCTATTGATTTTGTTTGAATGGCTCACATCGGCTCGCGATCAACACGAGTCATCGCGATACGCGGATACCCTACTTACTCGTTTCTACCGGTTTAGACCGCCACACGCCGGTGGAGGAATCGAGACGAACATCTAAGCTGAATTGAGATGACGGCTTACGTATCGCCGACCGATGAGATACTTCTAAAGCGGCCGTCCACTTGTAGCAAAACTCAGCTCAAGCGGGTAGGTGTGACGTTATTGAAGATGTCGATGCAAGGCATCGTATTGCGGTGCGACCATTGCGGCCAGCAATGGACCCTGTGGCGACGAGAAGCGGCAAGATTGCCAAACGGTTACTGGCAATGTCCTCAGGGCTGTAACCGTTCGCAATCCGAGTGACTACATGGCGAATACCCTGATTTGCTTCCGAAGGTCGCTCCGACTCTGGACCGTATCTTGACAAAAGATCTTCTCCCGGTCATTGCATAGCTTGGCGAAGCCCCCGGTCTCGAAAAACCCATCAGCCATGTCATCCAGCCACCGGTCGAAATCCCTCTCTCCCAGGCAGAAGGTGCGCACATGATCGCCGTGGGAATCGAAGAGCTGAACTTTCACTTGACCTCCTTCCGGCAGGAACACCATTTTGCTGCACTGCAGCGATGATGCTACAGTCGCCTCCGAAACGGGAATATCCCTAACGGAATAGGATACTCTGGAACGGCGATGAGTGGACGCCACCTCAAAGGCAGATGCGGTGGGAAAGAAAATGCGGTCGGAAAGATGACAGTGCCTCCTTGCGATGGCTGCCTTCTTGAGAAGCTGCTTTAAAAATGTTACGAGCGCCGGCAGAGCAAGGCCGCGCGGTAGCGACAAAATCGTTGGGAACGATTTTGAACAGCTGGAAGCTGGCCCCGAACGGGCGAGCCCCAAGGATGGGGCGAGTAACAACCGGAGTGTACAAGGGAGTACATGAGGATTGCGAGCCGCCGTGCAACGCGCTCAGAGGTTGTGAAAAAACCTGCTACGCAACCCGATAGCGGCGTTGGGCGGTGCTCGCTCCTCGCCTATCTATCTGATATGTCTCGTCGCTGCGCGCCGTCCGCCTGGCTCTCGGGCCGCTGGCGACGGTTTTTTCACAACCTCTCAGGCGAGAGCAGTAATTTTTAAGACAGCTTCTGAGCATCCCAACCCCGCGCGCGGGGTTGGTGTTCTGTAAGAAACGCGCGCGAGGTATAAGGTGACATGAAAACGGCTGCTTTCAGTTTTGTTTCTTGAGAGCGCGCTTCTATCGGGCGGTGCCCCTCAACCACGCTCGTGACCCAGGCTACGGCATTGACCTTTTTTCGGGAGGCGCGCTGGTGATGGCCTCGGGGCCGCTACAACCCAGTACCTCGCCCACGGTGAGTTCGCCCTCTTTCGAGGCAACCTTGCCACCTATCAGTTCCTTCAAACCCGTCGTTCCGGTAGGGATTGCCGGAACCCAGTCGCCATGGATGGCTGTCTGGGCCACTTCCCTGTGGTCTGGATACCGGCAATCCGTGCCGGTATGACGGCCCCTTGGGATTCTCGGCTCAAACCGATAGGTGGTGAGCGAGGCAACAAAGTCTTTTGCAGACGGTCCAATTTTGTGATGATGCGCTCGCTCGCAGTCCCGGGGTCCCTTCGCAGCCCAACGTCAGGCGCCAGCAGATTGGTCGCCGCCCATCGGCTTCGCGCGAAGCGCTGTCAACCGGGGCTCCGGGCTTCCGCCTCTCACCGCATAGGGCGTCACGCCACCCCTCACCCCGAGGGATCGGCTGCCACCCCAGGGCAAGATGTTAAGCAGAAGGGCCCGAACTGATGACCTTGATTGGAAGCACAACGTGATAGACGCGTATCAGACATCGAGCCGCCGGGATTTCCTTTGTAGACTAGGGGTCGGAGCCACGACCCTGCTTTTGTCGGCACCGCTTGCGTTGGCCGAGGTGCTTGAAAAGCTGCACCTAAGCGAAGACGAATGGCGTCGACGCCTGTCCGCGGAGCAATTCCGCGTGTTGCGGCAAGAGCACACGGAGAGGGCCTTTACGAGCCCCCTCGACAAGGAGAATAGGACCGGTATTTACTACTGCGTCGGCTGCGATCTGCCTTTGTTCACCTCGGCGATGAAATTCGACAGCGGGACCGGTTGGCCAAGCTTCTATGACGTTTTGCCCGGCCACGTGCAAACCAAACGCGATTACAAGCTGATCTGGCCGCGCACCGAGTATCACTGTGCTCGCTGTGGCGGCCATCACGGCCACGTATTCAAGGATGGTCCACCGCCTACGGGTCTGCGGTACTGCAACAACGGCATCGCGTTGCGCTTTGAGCCCGAAGCAGGTTGATCGTGAGTAGAGCAGCGATCATGGCAGCTATCGTCACCAGCTGCGTCAGTGTGGTTGCCATGGGGGAGGAACGTCAAGCCATGGCCGTTGCGGGCCACGCCGTTTTCGCCGCAGGTTGCTTCTGGTGCATAGAGGCCGATTTGGAGAAGTTGGAAGGGGTCACTGAGGTGACTTCCGGCTACACCGGAGGTCATGTTGCCGAGCCCACCTACGAACAAGTCTCACAAGGAAGGACCGGCCACTATGAAGCGGTGCGAGTCGCTTACGACCCGCAGCGTGTCACCTACCAGCAACTGTTGATAGCTTTCTGGGGCAATATCGACCCTCACGACGCGGGTGGGCAATTCTGCGACCAGGGTACGCAATACCGGGCAGCCATTTTCTACCGTGACCCCGAACAACGAGCAGCCGCCGAGGCATCCAAGAATGCCCTCGAAACGTCGGGGGCCCTGAAACACACGATCGTCACACCGATCCTACCCGCCACAAACTTCTGGCCTGCTGAGGAGCGCCATCAAGACTATTACAAGAAAAACCCCATCCGCTACACCTATTACCGAACGCTCTGCGGGCGCGATCGGCGCCTCAGTGAAATCTGGAGCACAGTGGATCGGGAAAGCATTCTGACGGACCCAGACAAACAAGCGCATAAAGTGGATAATCCGGTGGCAAAGCGATGACCCAAGCTTCCAAGACCCGGAGCCACGACGGGAAGCCGCGAAACCGGCAAGCCAGATTGCCAGTCGCGAGTACCGATCAAGGCCGTCATCTATCGGGAGGCGCAGAAGGTCTTCCGCATCCGCTTCATTACCCGAGAATGCATCGGTCCCCAGTGGAGAAGACTCCTTTCCTTCAAGGCATCCCGGCGTCATCCGGTGTCGACATCGGTACCGTGGTGGTGGTCTACCCGCCGGCCAACCTCGAGCTCGTTCCCGATCGCAAAGCGAGCGACCTCGACGCTGAGGAACGGGCGTTTCGGGCCGCCGTGGATGAAGTGCAAAGGGAATTAAGAGCGAATCATTCCCAGCTCAGCTCCAGCTTGCCTGCGGAAGAGCAAGCGCTGCTCGATGCTTACGTGCTACTGGCGCAAAGCAACAGCCTCATCTCTGGCACGGTCGAGCGCATCCGCACCGGCAGTTGGGCACCCGCCGCGTTGCGGGACACAGTGCGGGAGCACATGCAGGTTTTTGCTGAAATGGAGGATGCTTACCTGCGCGCCCGCGCCCATGACATAGAGGATATTGGCACGCACATCTTGGCACGCCTGCAGGCAGACAACGATCGCAGCGGACAATTCCCGCCACGGTGCATTCTGGTCGGCCGTCAGATCAGCGTCGTCCAGGTCGCCGAGGTGCCCACCGAGCAGCTGGTAGGCATCGTGTGTATGGACGGTTCACGCCTGTCTCACACCGCGATACTCGCTCGTGCCCTCGGCGTACCCGCCATCATGGGGATCGGCGAGAAGGGCATCGGACACTGGGACGGCAAACATGCCATTGTCGACGGCCATCGGGGACGGCTATATCTCGAGCCCTCGAAAGCAACTCAATACGAGTACTGGCGCTTAGCCAAAGCAGACAAAACCATCGCCGCTGAGCTCAAGCCGCTGCGGCATCTGCCAGCTGAAACCATCGATGGTGTGAAGCTGGGACTGCATGTCAACGCCGGGCTGATCTCCGATGTCCCGGCTGCGCTCGAAAGCGGCGCCGAAGGCGTCGGGCTGTACCGAACCGAATTCGGCTTCATGACCCGAGACTGCTTCCCCAGCGAAGAGGAACAATACCGTACCTACCGACGGATATTGATGATCTTTGCCCCCAAGCCCGTGAACATACGGGTACTCGACGTCGGTGGGGACAAACCGCTCACTTACCTCCCCTTGCAACGAGAAGAGAATCCCGCTCTCGGATGGCGGGGTATCCGCATCTTGCTGGACCAACCCCAGATCTTCATAACCCAATTGCGTGCCCTGTTGCGGGCCAACGCCGGCTTGAATAACTTGGGTATTCTGCTCCCGATGATCGTGAGCGTGCGGGAAATCGACGAGGCGGTGGCGCTCTTGGAACGGACCCACCGGGAACTCACCCAAGCGGGAGTGGCCGCCACCCGTCCGCGTATCGGGATCATGGTGGAGACACCTGCTGCCACCCAGCAAATCGCAGCGCTAGCCAAGCGGGTGGATCTGCTGTCCATCGGCACCAATGATCTCACTCAACATCTGCTGGTCGTCGATAGGGGCAATCCGCAAGTGGCCGATCTATGTGACAGCTTGCACCCCGCCATGCTGCGGGTGATTCACACCGTCATCCAGGAGGCGCACGCTTGGGGCAAACCGGTGAGCGTATGCGGCGAAATGGCGGGGGATCCCGCCGCCGCGCTGCTGCTGCTTGGCATGGGCGCGGATACCCTCAGTGTGGCGCCCACCGACATCCCGCGGGTGAAGCGAATCGTGCGCAGTGTCACGCGGGAATATGCCCGCCACTTGGTCGACATCACAGCTGAGATGGAGGACACACGCGATATTCGCCACCGGCTGTCAGAGGCGCTGTCAACGCTCGGTTTGGGCCAAGGGATGGGACAGAACCGCTAAGAAACTGTTCTGAAAAATGAGGTCTCTCTCGGCTTGGTGCCGTGTGCCTGGCTCTCGATCCGCCCGCGACGGTTTTTTCTCAACCTCTCAGCTATGGCTGCATCACGTGTAAAGACACGTGGTGGCAGTGTGACTGTGACAGCCGTTTAATGTAAACAACATTTTTTGTACTTCTTCCCACTGCCGCAGGGACAGGGATCGTTGCGACTAATCTTTTTCCCTTTGACGAGGGGTTGTTTTGCAGTCATCGGGTATGCACTCGTCGGAGTTTCATCGCCCTCCTTGAAGCACGCCCACCAATGCATCTCGGCAACGGTGTCTTCGATGAAGCCTCTTCCGTGCTTTTTCGATCTTCGCAGGACCTCCTTTTGGCCCAAGGCTAATTGGTCCCGAACGCTTTCAAGCCGGATGTGTAACGAATCCACCAAGCCATCGTCATAAGCCCGCTCGATCTCGTGCAGAAGCTCTTCCGGGTACAGGTTGCAACAAGCGGCAACGAGTGCAGACCAGATAAAGTCCCGCTGGCGCTCCAACTTGCCTTGAAGCAGGTTACGAAAGTAACCGACGACCTGCTCCCGAGACAGCTTTTCCTCCAAGACCAGGATCTTGAGCGTCTGCAGACACGCGCTGCGCACGTACTCGTTCACCGCCGGATCCTCGATCATCCGCTTGATCGGCTCCAAGTCGTTATGGCACACGCAAGCTAGAATTCTCCCCAGATCCTCGGTCACCAACTCACCTGTCGTGTTGAGACAAAGGTCGCCGGGCGTAGAGAAGAACTTCACCAACAGCGGATAGGCGGCCTGTTCGCGAAACTGCGCCAGCAGATACATGGCGTAGGTCGGTAGCATCAGATTCGGCTCGCGCTCCATTTCCTCTGGGTCTTCGGCCACTTTCTGCAGCGCGGCCAAAAGCACCGGTGTGATGGCCTCGCGTTGCTCGATGGCGGAACGCACGGCATCGATGGGAAACTTGCCGGTATAAAACTCAAGCGCGTGGCGAATGGTCTCAGTATCCATGTGTGACTCCGTCGTTTGGGCCTTAGCTTGTGCGATGAGGTCCGCGACTTGCTGCGTCATCCCGGAATGGAGAAGGGGATGCGGGAACTGGCTTGCTTTATCCGCTAGCTCGGCAACCCCGCTTCGCGCATCTCCTCCGTTGACTCGAGCATCCCGGTCGAATCCAGGTTGCCTTTCATGATCGGGCGCATCTCCGACAGGTTGATCCGAAACGGCTCGATCCATACCTGCTCGTCGTAGCCGTAGCGGCTCAGCGTGGGCTCGAGACCGAGCATGCGCTTGGACAGCGTGGTCTCTATGATCTCGACCGTGACCGGCTTGCCACCGCTTGCAGGCTTTCTCCAGCGCCTGCGTCAGGTGCTGCCAGACCTGCAGCGGTGTGGACAGCCATTCCGACAGATAGTCGATCGCCGACTCCTCAATTCGGCCTTTTACGCCCAAATGAGCGCTTTGACGTTAGCCAAACGGAGACAAAAGGACAACGTGCGGAATGCGAAGTTAGATGAGTAAGGGGTTTTCATGGGTAAGGAGGCGAAAAAACGTTGAGTGACGAGCAGGGCAACGGTAGCAGAAGCAGCGGGAAGAGCACAGCGCGATCTCGTGGGCCGACGGGGTTCCACATGCCGGATACGGGCGAACGGTCGGAATGTCAGCAGAACATCG
>CAZUZO010000056.1:0-3631 GCA_964624765.1 uncultured Thiotrichales bacterium | reverse complement strand
GGCATCAACCGCGTACTCGCGCACGAGCTGGTCGCTGCGGGCCAGACGCCTCTGCACCACGAAGGAGGTGAAGGCATCTTCGAAGGCCTTGGCATCCACCCCCTGTCGCCCAACCCACGCCAGGATCTGATCCTTGGTAAAGAGCTTGGTCCGCTGGGCGTGGATGGCCTCGAACACCGCCTCGTCGAGCCGTTCCAAGTCGCCCGTGAGCTCGAGGGCGAAGTGGAGCCGCACCAGGCTTGCCCAAGCGGCGCGGCCGAAAGAGACGGGCACTCGGATCAAGGCGACATCCTCCGGCAGGTGCTTGGCCCAGGCCGTCACCAGGGGGTGGAGGTGGCGACAATGCGGGCAGCCGTAGGAGAAGAACTCGATCACCTCGATCCTGTGGGCACTCTCTGCGGGCTGCGGCGGCGTGATCGCCCTCCAGTCACGGCCTTCCAACAGTTCGGCCGCAGGCAGTGCCGGCAGCGCGCCGCCGGCGAGAGCGGCCAAAAGGGTCTGATTGAAGCGTCGACGGCTCAGAGGCATGCGGGCTCTCCAGGCTATTTTGGTTGACGGCGCACCGGCGCGGGGAACGGCGCTGTAACCACAGCGCCCAGACAACGGCCAGCAAGACGGCGGCGAAGCTCACCGCGGCCCAGTTAACAAGCGAGAGGCCGAGGATAACCAGATCCTCCTCCTCGCAGAACCCGGTGGCGAGAAAGAACCCCGGGGCCTGCTCGCCGAGCCATTCCACCAGACGCTCGATGAACCCCGGCTGACCGCCGATGCAGGAGACCGCATCCGGCGGCTGGAGCTGAAGCCAGCTCTGGTCGATCGCCACCCACAACCCTACCCCGGCCAGCACGGCGACCAGCGCTCCGAGCAGCGCCCTCACGAGCGACTGGGCGAAGACTGCGGCGATCAGAGCGAGCGGCGCGATGAGCAGGAAGAGCAGTCGTTGGAAGATGCATAGGTGACAGGGGTGCAGATCGAGCCAGGTGGTAAGCACCAGGCTACCCACCACGAGAGCGGAGCTGCCCAGGGCGATCGCTACCCAGAGGTGGTTCGGCTTTGGCTGATACATCGAGGAGTCTCCAGTTCGTCAAGCCTGCAGGCCGAATCGATCAGCAGATCAGCCCCGCCCAGGAACAGACCGCCGCTGGCGCCCCTGCCCCGGGGGATATCGTTGGGCAATCCAGCTCATTCGGACAGCCCCCGCTGAGGCGGCACCCGGCGCGGCGGCCGCCGCCAGGTTTTTCGAACTCAGCAGCTTTCGTATCGAGGTAGGTGAGGGCAGAACCGCCGGCAGGAAGTGACGTTAAGTCAGTACCTCTGCCGGCGATCGCCCGGCCATGAATGGCCGGGCCGGGGGCGTCACGCGACCTCCAATAGCGCGCCGTGGATGGCCAGTTCGGCGCTTCCGGAAACCTGACCACCAGGTCCTCGATACAGGCGATAATCCGCACCGCCCGCGTGCAGGCTGCATGCCAAGGATGGCATGCAGCCAAGCGGGGCAGGTTGCCCCACGGCTTGGGCACCCAGCCGCAGCGTGCAGGAGGATGTGCTCTCGGCCTCTATCGAGGCGGCCAAACCCGCTGCCACGCGGTAGGGGAGCTCAACGCAGTTCCGGCCGGCCGGGCAGCAGTTCCTTCTCCATCCGGTAGCGGACGAACTCCATACCGTGTCGGACCGGGCGTTGCTCTCCGATCACGCGCTAACCCGCGCGATCGAAAAACGGGCGCGCGACCTGACTCGTCTCGACGCGAAGCGTAGCAACGCCCTCGTCAGCCGCATGCACTTCCAGGCGGGCGAGGATCCGCGACGCAGCCGCGGCACGCGTGCTCGGAATGGCAGTAGAGGTAGACGATGTGGTCCGCCGGATGAAGCTGGCCGAAGGCCACCGGCGACCAATCCACCTCGGCACAGACCGTCAGCCCCTCCGAGAGCGCGGCACGGAAAGACTCGAGGTCCTCCAGGTGCCGTACCCACGCGGCTGTCTGCTCCTCCGTGTATGCCGAGCGCCCGAGGTGGTGCGCGGCGTCGCGGTACACCGCCGCCAAGGCCTTCGCATCTGTTGCCCGGTAGCGTCTGAGTTTCATCGAGCGCCGCCTTTGCACCAAACCGCGTCCATCGTTCGGAGGGCTGTTGCCCACGACATCGAACGGCCGGCCCCGGCCGGTGGTAGGACGTATCGCAGTTCCGCGAAGCCGCTGCCGATGGCCCTAGCCGAGAGCAGGCGCAGTAGCGGCCAGGTGATCCTGCGCGGCAACAGCGGCTTGCCACTGCCGAGCGTCACGGACCCAATCTGCACGACCCGTTCGTCGAGCAGTCAGGTATTCAAGAACTGCCCCGCCAGTTCGCCGCCACCCACCATCCAGAGGTTCCTGTCCCCTGCCGCCACCCGCATCTGCTCGTGTACCGGCCGTGCATCCCCGCGCACGAATCGTATTTCCGCGTCGCGCACGGTCGGCAGCTCGCGGCTCGTGAACACCCAGGCAGGTTGGGTGTACGGCCACGCAGCCCTCGGGTCATCCGCCGGGTTTACCACCTGGCGTGGCTGAATGCAGGCGTCGCCCACCAATGGAGAGGGTGAGTCATCCAGACATTAGGCAGGGATCGCTAGCCCAGGCTTCTTTGCCGCCGCAACGAAGCCATCGCGCAAAAATGGATACTCCGCATCCGCGGCACAGGTCACCTGCCGCGTGTTGCCACGCCAGATGATGGGTTGGGGCTGATCGGGGATGCTGTCGCGGGGAAGGCGGGCGATGGTGGTGTATGGAATCTCACCACCTATCAGTTTAATCATGCCCGTCGTTCCGGCAGGGATTGCCGGAACCCAGTGGCCATGGAGGGCCACCCGGGATCACATCCCTGTGTTCTGGATACCGGCAATCCATGCCAGTATGGCAGACTGTTTTCTCCATAAGGCATAACTGATAGGTGGTAAGGTATGGAATGGAAAACGGAAGGAATGCGTTAGGATGGCATACAATATCATGTTCGCCCCCATTGTAGGTGACCCCATTTTTGTACCATTTTTGCATTTGTGATTCCCCGCTACCTCGGCGATCAGCCCGATCCAACAGGTGGCGTGCGGCGCATCTTCCCCAAGCTAGCGGACTATTGGACCAGAGAGGACCGGTGACCGAGATTCAGAATGACCGGGCGGCGACGGCCAGCGGCGCCGAGGATCTTTTCGTCGAGCTATTCTCCCAGCCCATGTTTAACGCGCGGGGCGTGATTTTGGCTCCTTTTGCCTGGTTTTCAGCATTTTCGGTCGGCGTGATGTCAATGAAATCAATGGGCTATGTTTTTTTTGGTGTGCTGTAGTGCCATAATAGGTAGATAATCCATTGACTAGCCCACCACCCGCCGCTAGGGTACGGAGCTATGTACATCCGCCGTACCACCATCAAGAGTCGGCGCACGGGCGAGCCCTACTACACCTATCGGTTGGTCGAATCGGTGCGCCTTGAGGGCGGCGTGCGTCAGCGCACGCTGCTCAATCTGGGACGCCATTTCGATGTCCCCCGCGAGCAGTGGGGGTTACTCGCACAACGCATCGAACAACTCCTCAGCCAGCAAAACACCTTGCTCGCCATCGAGCTGGACCCGCAATTGGAAGCCGCGGCCCAACGCTATGCCGCCT
>CAZUZO010000055.1:0-19405 GCA_964624765.1 uncultured Thiotrichales bacterium | reverse complement strand
CGTTGTCAAAACCGACCAACCGCTCGCCAACCGGTCCATGAAGGGTCAACGAGTAGTCCAGACCATGCGGCTTTTCAGGCGTCACCGGAACCCGCGTGACCACGAAGCGGACCCAATGACCACCATCCGCATCTACAACGAGCACCTCCCCGTCAAGGTCGAGAAGCACATCGAGGGCAGGATCGCGCACTGGCCTTAGTCTAAGGTTATCATATTAAGATAACCTTAACAACGATCAGTCACTTGGTGGGAGAGGACGCTCATCAAATCGCTGATGAAAGACTACGGCCTGTCTAAAGCGGGTGTGTATCGCTATCTCAGGGAAGCGGAGGGCGCTTTATCGGCAACAGCAAAGGATTAACTTCCGTCTTCACCCATTTCGGGGGATGTGAAAAGAATCCCATAGTGGCCTTGACAAGAAAGACCGACCGGTCGTCTTGTAACTCTGAAAAAGTAAAGGAGAGATCCCATGACAGACACCACCCCAACCGTCATCGTCACCGGCTCGTCCAGCGGTATCGGCCTGGATGTGGCCCGAGCCTTCCTGGGCGATGGCGCCAACGTCGTAATCAGTGGGCGCGATCCAGAAAAGCTTGCCGTACTCGCCGCCGGGCTCGGCGCACCCGGCCGGGTGGCGGCCGTTGCCGGCAATATCGGTGAACGGGCGACCGGCGAGGCGCTGGTGCGCTGCGCGGTCGAACGCTTCGGCCGGATCGACGTGCTGGTCCACAACGCCGGCACCTTCGCGCCGAAGCCGTTCGTCGAGGTCACCGAGGAGGAGCTCGACGGCTTTCTCGACGGCAACCTGCGCGGCACCTACCTGACCACCCAGGCGGTGGTGCGGCAGATAAAACGGCAGGGCGGGGGCGGCGCGATCGTCAACATCGACACCGTGCTGATCACCCATGCGATCGGCAGCTTCCCGGCGTCGGCGCCGCTGGTCAGCAACGGCGGCGTGCACGCGCTGACCAACAGCCTGGCGGCGGAGCTGGCGGCCGACGGCATCCGCGTGAATATGGTCGCGCCCGGTGTGGTGCGCACACCGCTACACGCCGACGTCGATGCCTTCGGCGCCACGGCGGTTGCACCAGCACCCCGAACGGTAACCCGTCCACTCAAGGGCCGCGTTGGGTTAGCGAAGACAGCGGGCGTGCGATGCGTGCTGGTAGGGGTGACCCACACCGGCCGCCGGCGCCCATGTTACGATGGCTTCGAGGTGGCACAGGTGGATACCCCAAACAGGGAGTACACGGGGCACCAGCTCATGGCCACCGTCGCTAGCGGCACCAGCCCTATCAGTCCCCACCACGTTTGCGGGCCGACGAATACCAGGCTGAGAAGCCCAATACCCAGAATCACCCGAAGCGCTTTGTCGATGGTCCCGACATTCTTGGTCATGGCATTGGCTCCTTTACGCTTCCCTCTCGGTCATGGTACAGAGGCAGTGGCTTGCGAGGGTTTGCGTTACCCCCGGCGAGTTCTCCTTCGCACGGAGGCTTCACGCAGCCGGCAGACTGCCCAACGGTGATGTGAAACAGCGTGATTATGTCACACAGATCGGATTTGATGGAGGGGCCGCCAGTGCGGCTACGCCCTCCGGCAAAGGGAGTTCCAGCCGAGGGCCGGGGACGAAGTGGGATGTCTCAGAGCTTGTGAAAAAACCGTCGCGAGCGGCCTGAGAGCCAGGCGGTCGGCGCGCAGCGACGAGACATATCAGATAGATAGGCGAGGAGCGAGCACCGCCCAACGCCGCTATCGGGTCGTGTAGCAGGTTTTTTCACAAGCTCTCAGATGCGGTAGGCCACGGTCATCGTACGTCAGATTTGCTCGCCGGAGCCCACGACCGGCAGCACCCAGGCTCTCGGCGGCCGAATCCCTTGCGGGCAAGGGTGTGTGCGGCAGGGATGCCGGACCCAAGCCGACAGGGACGTCTTCACGGCGTCCCTTGCCCAAAGGGGTCGGCTGCCCCAAGTGCGAAGGCCATAGAACTGCCGAAACGATGAGCAACGCCGATGCGGTACAATAAGGAACTTGGCGCGAAAGCAGAACCGCTCGCTTTAAACGGTTTTGAGAGCTTTCTTGCGCCTGCGACTCACCCGGTTCCCGTCGTTATTGGCCAACCCATGCCCGATCCCGTTCGAGCATAGCAACGGAGGTAGTCCTGTGATGCCTATCGCCGATCTGAGCAGCGCGGCAACGGAATCGCCCCCCGCTCGAAAACTTCCAGAGCGACACCAGATCCAGAGCGAACACCAATGGGATCTCGAGTCGCTGTATCCAAACTCTGCGGCTTGGGAAGAGGATTTCGCGGGGCTGGAGGCGCTGGTCACGCCGTTGGAAGCCATGCAGGGGCGGTTGAATTCGGCCCAGGCTATCCTCGATCTTTTTGCGGCGCGGTCCCGGCTTGACCGTCAGTTGGAGAAGCTCTACGTCTATGCCCATTTGCGCGAGGACGAAAACACCTCGGAAACGAGCAATCAGGCTCAGATGGCGCGAATCCGCAGCAAGTACGCCGAGGTTTCCGGTCGGTTAGCCTGGATCGAGCCAGAGCTGCTCGCCCATTCCGAGGAAGACCTGCACGCCTGGGCTGAGGATTCGCTGCTGCGAGCCGATCGCTATCTCATCCAGCAGTTGCTGAGACAAAAATCGCACGTCCTGTCTGACAAGGAGGAAACGCTGCTCTCTAAGGCGGGTGAGATCTTGAGTGCCTCCTATCAGGCGTTCAAGTTTCTGACCAATGCGGATATTCAGTTCCCCCAAGTCAAAGACGAAGCCGGCGAGCTGCAAGAGCTTTCCAGCGGGCGCTACTTGGCATTGCTGCAGAGCCGCGATCGAAGGGTGCGCAAAGAGGCCTTCGCTGCCATGTATAGCACCTATGGTGCCCTCAAGAACACCCTGGCGAGCACGCTTGCTTCCACGGTGAAATATCATAACTTCAACGCCCAGGTGAGGCATTATCCATCGGCCATCGAGGCTGCCTTACACGGCGACAACATCCCCCTTAGCGTCTACGAAAATCTCATCGAGTCGGTGCATCGAGCGCTTCCAGCCTATTTCGACTACGTGAGCCTGCGCCGCCGCACGCTGGGCCTAGAAGACCTCGATATGTATGATTTCTACGTTCCGATGGTGCCCGATTATGAGATCAAGGTGCCTTTCGAACAGGCCCGTGACTGGGTGCTTGCGGCCTTGGAACCTCTCGGCGCCGCCTACCGTCAGGTAGCGGCATCTGCCTTCACCGATCGCTGGATCGATGTCTATGAGAATAAAGGCAAACGTACGGGAGCCTACTCGAGCGGCTGCTACGACAGCTTGCCTTATATTCTATTGAACTACAACGAGACGCTGAACGATGTTTTCACTCTGGCCCACGAGCTCGGTCACTCGATGCACAGTTGGCTTGCCAATCATACGCAACCCCATCGACTCGCACAGTACCCGATCTTCATTGCCGAGATCCCTTCCACGGTCAACGAGGCCTTGTTGCTCCAACACCTCCTGGAAACCCAGCAGGATGAGCGGTTCAGGACCTATTTGCTGAATCATTACTGCGACCAATTCAAGGGCACAGTGTTTCGCCAGACGATGTTCGCGGAATTTGAAAAGATCATTCATGAGCTGGATGCGCAAGGTACGCCCTTGACCTACGAAAGCCTGGGGGAGCGCTATGCAAGACTGAACGACCAATACTACGGCCCGGAGGTGGAAGTGGATCCTCTCATCTCGCTGGAGTGGGCTCGCATTCCACACTTTTATTACAACTTCTATGTCTACAAGTATGCCACCAGTTTCTGCGCATCGCAGGTTTTTGCGCTGCGGTTACTACGGGATGAGGCCGAACGGGATCGTTACCTCGACTTGCTACGAGCTGGGGGCTCGGATTTTCCCCTTGACCTCGTGCGCCGCGCCGGCGTTGACCTGACGGACAGAGCAACATTCGACAACGCGTTGGCGACCTTCAGAGCGACGGTGAGTCAACTGGATGCGGCGCTGGCGGGAATTGCACCATGATCGCTTGTTGTGTCAGCAATCGAGATACCGGTCGCTTTTTTTCCCGCTTGGCGGGTCTTTATCGGCTACGGTTTCGCCTGTTTGGGTTTGAACGGACTCAGCGGCAGCTGATGGAAGGGACGCGAGGAGTGGGGTTGCACGGTGCCGAGTTGCTGGAGATCGGATGCGGTGCCGGCCAGCTGCACCAGACGCTGCTTGAGGAGGGGGCGGCACGGGCACTCGGTGTCGATCTCTCGCAGACCATGGTGGCCGTGGCGCACGCGCAAGCGAAGGCGCGCGGCCTGGAACACCGGGCCGCCTATCGGGTCGGCGATTTCGTGCAGATCGCCGACGAGCTTCCAGCGGCCGATATCACCATCCTCGACAAGGTGGTGTGCTGCTATCCGAATTGGCAGGCGCTGGTGGATGCCACCTTAACGAAAACCCGGCGTGCCTGCGCTCTGACCTATCCTCGGGACCGTCTTGTCACGCGCGCAGGGATGTGGCTGATGGGTGCCGGCCTGCGTTGGCTCGGGTGCTGTTACCAGCCCTACATTCATGACCCTGAGCATATCCAGGCTCGCATCCGCGAGCACGGCTTTCGCCAGACCTTCGAGGCTGTTACGGCTTCCTGGATGACCCAGGTGTATAAACGCAGCGTTGCCAAACCGTCTTGAGCCCGGCCTACCCGTTACCAGTGGACAGAATTCAGCATGGCTATCGACGCATTCCTTGCTACCCCTATCGACGACTATGAGCTGCTGGACTTTGGACGAGGACGCCGGTTGGAGCGGTTTGCAGCCTACGTCCTCGAGCGACCTGACCTACGCGCTTCCGGTGAGTGTAAACTGGATCGTTGGCAACCGGATTGGACCTATGTGGCGCAACTCAATCGCGGTATTTGGGAGCCCCGACGTCCTGGGTTAAGCAGTGAGTGGCCGATTACCCTGGACGGCCTGCGCCTGATGGTACGCCTTGGCGAAGGTGCCGATGTGGGTATCAACCCGGAGGGGATCATCGGCTGGCGGTGGGTGAGGGAACGCCTCGAAGGTTGTTATCACATCACCGACCTCGGTATGTTGAATCTATTCGCGGGCACCGGCGGCGCCACCCTGGCGGCGGTCGCTACCGGGGCCAATGTCACCCACGTCAACGCAAAAACCGCGCATTTCGATCTCGCGCGGGCGAATATCAGCAGCGACGCCGTTAAGCTCCTGCACGCAGATATTCGCCCTTACGTCGAGCAGCTCCTGCGGGAGGGGCGGCGATTCCATTTCGTCGCGCTTTCCCCTCCGACCCTCGCCCGCGGCAGGCAACAGACCTGGGACATCAAAGTTGACCTGCAACATATCATCCGCGAACTCCCGCGACTGACGACTGCCGATTGCCGAGGGATCTGGCTCCGCCTGGCTGGCGAGGATTGGTCTGCCGATAGCCTGGCCCGCTGGCTGAGTGACACACTGCCGGGACGTACCGTCGAGGCGTTGCAGCTGGGTATCGCCACCGGCGATGGGCGGGTACTGCCGGCTGGCGTCGCCGCACGCTGGTTTGACGACAGCGATAGTATGGTCGTGGTGGGGAACCAGCGCCGGGCGCTCAACGCCCACGAGCTCGAAGAGCGTCTCGATGTCTATCTGGATCCGGTGCTGTCTTCGCGACGTACCGCCGGCGGCCCAGCGCGCTCGCTGGCAGCGCTGCCGCGACACCAACAAGACTTCGTTTTGCACTGGGTCGAAGTCATCTGCCGCACCAGTGCAGAGATGGCTTTCCAGATCGCCGCCCAGGCTGCCCGAGCCTTCGGTGCCATGGAGGAGCGGGCGGTGGAGGCTTGGATCGTGCGTGCCATCGACGTCTACGACACCGCAGGGTTGCATCCGGCGGTGGCGGCACTGGGAGAAATCGACCACTTTGCGCGCGAGTTGCAGGCAAAGGCCCGGGCAGTGGTGTTCGAAGACGTGGTGGGCGTTCTCGATCACTTCGTGCATGGGCTTAGCGGTCGAAAGTTGCGGATCGAATGGGGTGAGGAAACCTATACGGATACCGAGGCCCTTTTCTTGCCGGCGATGGTGACGCGCTTTCCTGCCCTGGAAGACAATTTCCTCCTCTATAAGGCCATGGTGGTACACCAATGGGCGCAGTGCTGGTATGGCACCTACCAAGCGGACCTGCCTGCCGCGTTGGCGCGCTATCCCAACCCGGAGCGGGCGCGGCAGCTGTTCCACGCCCTCGAAGCGCTGCGACTCAATGCTTGCATCGCCCGGGTGCTGCCGGGCCTTTATCGTCGCTTCGAGATCCTGAGCGAACGCTTACAGATCCCGTTGGTGCCGCGGGGTTGGGAGGGCTATGCGCACAAACTGAGCGCTGCGACCGCCAGTGTCGACCTGACCCTGGAGTTGCTCGGGGAGGTGTTTGCCGGGGCGACGCTCCCCCGCCGTCTACCCTTTTATGGGCAGCTCAAGCCAGAACGGGCGGCGGAGGTTCGAGCAACGCGGCTGGCTCGCGAGAAGATGCTGTTTCGCGAGATGTTGCTGCGTCTTTCCCGCCAGCAGAGGCTGCCTGAAGACGAAACCGAAGCAGCATCGCGACCGGGATCGGCAAGACGCTTTGCGCTGAGACGTGTGGCTGAGGCCGATCGGCAGGAGAGCTTTCGACTCGATCTACAGCTCGACGGCCGACCCGTAGCGCCGCCGGTGGAAATGAGAGGGCTGATGGAATCCATCATCCAAGATCTCGGAGACATTCCCGAGGAATACCTGCTAGCGGCCGGTGAGGGTCCCTATCACATGCGCGCGCTTGCGGAATCAGAGGAGCCGTCGGATCCCTGGAGCGGGACCTACCACGAGGAGGGTGCTCTCTTCTACAACGAGTGGGATTGCAAGCGCAAGCACTATCGCAAGGGCTGGTGTGTGCTGAGGGAAATCGATGTCCACGCTCACTCGCCTATTTTCGTGGCTCAGACGTTCGCGAAGTACCGAGGCCTGGTGCAAAACATCCGACGGACCTTCGAGGTGCTGCGAGGGGAGCAAAAGATTCTGAAGCGGCAGATCCATGGTGATGACGTGGATATTGATGCGGTGGTGGAAGCCCATGCCGATGTCATGAGCGGATTGGAGATGAGCGAGCGATTGTTTACCAAACTTCGCAAGGTGGAACGCAGCATCGCCGTGATGTTCATGGTGGACATGAGCGGGTCCACCAAAGGCTGGATCAATGACGCCGAGCGCGAATCCCTGGTGTTGCTTTGCGAGGCGCTGGAGGTTTTAGGGGATCGCTACGCCGTGTACGGCTTTTCCGGTTGGACGCGTAAGCGTTGCGAGCTCTACCGCGTCAAGCGCTTTGATGAGCCTTATAACGATGAGGTCAAAGGACGCATCGGTGGAATCCAGCCGCGGGATTACACGCGCATGGGAGTGACCATCCGACATCTCTCACGCCTGCTCGAGGCCGAGGATGCCCGTACCAAACTGCTGATCACGCTTTCCGACGGCAAGCCAGACGATTTTGACGGCTATCGTGGTGAATATGGGATCGAAGACACCCGTATGGCCTTGATCGAAGCCAAGCGCAGCGGCATTCATCCCTTCTGCATCACTATAGATAAGGAGGGACATGACTATCTTCCCCACATGTACGGTGCAGTGAACTACACCCTAGTGGATGACGTGCGCAAACTCCCGCTTCGGGTTTCCGATATCTATCGGCGCTTGACGACTTGACTGTCTAGCTTGGCGGATCGTTTTCCCGCCAGCCCCTCAAACCTTCGGCACCGATGCGACTGGCTTGCAAGGATTCTGGCGAAATGACGATTGGGGCTAATGTGATGTGGGAATGGCGCCCTGCACAAAACCCAGAAAACCGGCTCCGGCAAATGGCTCCCGTTTGGTCGCGGTTATAGAGGGTTACAAGCGTGCCTTGAGAAGCGGTTCTAGAACCTACTGCGCTCGCTTGAGCTACGTTGTACCTCCTCGCACAGGGAGTTTCAGGGAGACGCAAGCAAAGCCACGACTGAATACAGCAAGGACAACCAGCAGATGGCGAAAAAGGCATTCGTCACCCACTTTCCCATCCGATCGATTTCTTGGTCCGGGCGCTCGGCAATGATGTCTCTCATGGAAGGCACTCCGTGATGTTACCGTATCTACAATACATTCAGTATAGGTCCCATCGGTTCGGGAGCGGTATGATCGAGGTCATCTATACCGTTCGCAGGGTAAGGCTTGCGAAGACTGAAAAGAACGCGTCGAGTGTCCAATCTTGTGGACGACGTTGTCTCATAAACTAAAGCGCAGAAACCATTTCATCTTGTATCCTTTTGACGACCGACATCGGATCGCTGGCATCGCGAATAGGGCGACCGACGACAACGTAATCTGCACCGTTACGAATGGCCTGATAGGCTGATGCGATGCGCTTTTGGTCATCTTCTTGAATGACATCGTTGCTGCCCGGTCGAATACCGGGGGTGACCACGAGGAATCGATCGCCCAACCCTTCCCGCAACCGCGCTACTTCCAAACCGGAGGAAATGATTCCATCGCACCCTATGCTCAGGGCTTTCTTGGCACGACGGTAAACCAGTTCCTCTATGCTTGCTGTCAATCCCATTGCTCGCATATCCGATTCATCAAAGCTGGTCAGGACCGTTACCGCCAGAATCTTTGTTCCGTTACGCTCTTTCACCGCTGCGCGTAGGATGGCGTCATTGCCATGGACGGTAATGAAGGTGACGTCTCTGCTCCTTAGCTCTCGCACCGCCAAGGCCACGGTCTCAGGGATATCGAAAAGTTTGAGATCAACCATCACCTTGTGCCCACGGTTCAAGATCCTATCGATGATGGGGAACCCTCCTGCCAAAAACAGCTGCAGTCCTACCTTATAAAACCGAACCTGATCGCCGAGGCGCTCTAACCACGCCTCGGCCTCCCTTGATGAATTGACGTCAAGAGCGAAGATGATGCGCTCGTTCAGAGGAATATCCTTGGCCACGTTGAATAATTCCCTGGGTCGGTGAATGGGTTTATTAGGAGGCGGCGCCGAGGGTACGCTCCGAAAAGCAACCCTGACGAAACGATGAGCGGGCTTCGGGAGCGTTAGGTTCCGATTCTGCTAGCGGTACCCGCGGAGCCAACCGAGCTCGCTCGGCGGGGACTGATGTGCCGTCCTCTTGGTCAATGGAGACCGATAGGCTAGAGCCCACCACCGGCCATTGGCCTTTAAGAACGTTGCTCGGCTCATCGCCGGTGAAGCCGAGATAGCTGTATTTCCCATAGTGGGGAAGCTTTTTGGCCAAGCCGGGCAGCGCCGCGACGTTCTCAGTCGCGACCCAAATCACGGTGTCAGCCGGATCCTCCGAGCGGCGCGCGACGACGACCACACTGTGCTCGTCAGGTGAGAGGGCGAAACCTGCCACGGTCAATTGGTGGTCGCTATCGGTAAACGCATACTCCCTAAGCGCTCGCATCAGTACCTCTCGGAAGCGATTCTCCCAGCCAAACAGCCACACGGTCTGGCCGGAGGGCAACTGGGACAGCTCATGGTCGAAGGTGATAGCCAAGTGCTCCGACTTGCCCCGCGGCCAGGATTGGGCCACCTTAAGGTACTCCTGCTGCAGCCGGGGCGGCGCCGAAGCCGGCAGCACCGCCAGGGCACGCTCGGCCGCGAATGCCTCGTGCAGCGCTGGCGGAATTTCGTTGCGGGCCAACCGGCGAAAGATATCGAACTCGGGATCCACATCCAGCCGCACCGGGCGGGTAGGCAACCGTAGGTCCAGGGTGGTGCGTTGGTGCTCCATCTCGATGTGTGTCTGGTACGCGTACTCTTCTCCTTCCAGGTGTACCGCGATGGGGATCCGCAGCCGATAGGGGGGGGCCGGTTGCACCTGTTCTAATTCCGCTGTCAGCCTGAAATGAGTCGGCTCTGGGCGTGCTCGTGCGGCGCTCACACGCAGCGACGGCGCGCCGGTACGTTCGACCCACTGTTCGAAAAAGCCGTCCAGAGGCTCTAAGCTGCCAGTCTCGAAGCTTTCTAGGACTTGGCGGAAATCGGTTTCCTGAAACTGGTGCTGACGGTAGAGATCCCGTAAACCCTGAATGAAGTTTGCATCGCCAAGCTGCTGCCTTAGCATGTGAAATAACATGAGTGTCTTACCGTAACCTATGGCTTCGGTCGGCGCACTGTGGCGAGCGCGAAAGGCGGTGAGGGGAAAGTCGCGAGCGTCTTGCACGTAATGGGTATAGCGTTGGAGCGTATCGCGCCGGTATGTAACCGCCTGTCCCCGCTGTTCCTGGACGAGGTGATCAGCGAGATAGCTGGTGAGTCCCTCCGCCCAGTTGCCTGCGGTGTAGTCCACGTAAACGCTGTTCCCCCACCAGTTGTGTAAAATCTCGTGCGGATAAGACGAATGGAGAATGAAGGGTAAACGAATCACCCGAGATCCAAGCAGCGTGAAGGACGGCATGCCATAACCGGTCTCCCAGAAGTTCTCCACCAGTGCGAACTTCGGGTACGGATAGGGACCGATGAGGTCGGCATACAGAGCCAGGTACTGAGCAGCGGCTTCGAGATACCGCGTGGCCAAATCTGGATCGGGCCGGCGGAGAAACACCATCGTGTCCACCTTTCCCGAGCTACCTTCATATTCGGTGAGCTTGCCTGCCAACAAGTAGATCTCTTGCTGGGGGCTATCGTCCCGCCAGTGCTCACGGGTATTGCCATCCTCTTCCCTATATTGAATACGCCCACCTTGGCTGATGGAGCGCCAGCCGCTGGGTGAGTGGACCTGCAGTGAAAACGTGACGAGCTCATCGCCAAAGCGTGGATACCAATAGCTGGATCTGGCCAGGAATACCCCCTCTGGCGCGATCAGCCCGGGGGTGGTTGGCAACCCCCGGCCATAGATCTCAGTCACTGGTGCGATAGGATGGTGAATCTCACCCCCATAGTGGAGGGTAAACTCGCGCCTGTCCGCAGGCAGCCGTAGGCTAAACTGCTCAAGAGGTACTCGGGGGGGCTGGGGAAGCAAACCCTGTTGCTGCCTCACGGCACGCGACTTCAATTTAATCCCTGTCTCGGCCACCGAGGGCTTCAGTCCGGCGTGCAATCTAAAGTGTACAGTCCCGGCGTGGTTGTGGGGCAGGGTTACGGTGCTCACCACCGTGAAACGGTGCTGTTCCGGCTTCAGAGTCACTTGCAGATTATGGTGGACCTGACTGAGCGCCGTCGACGAGATCAGCGACAGCAGGGCAACTAGCATGGGTTTGGCTGCCGTGGAGCAGGCCTTTATGATCGGCATATCCATCTCTGATATGGCACGTCTCTGCGGGCCGTCCGCCGAGCTCGCGGGTGGCTCGCTGCGGCTTCTATGCACTCGCTCAAGCTTTCCTATACCCTCAACCAGGACTATACCTTCCCGAAGGGGAAAGTGGGAAGGTGTTTTGCCGGGTTTCGGCAGGCCCTGCCGTCTGCTGCTCGGTAGCCAAAGGCAGCGCTAGTCGCTCGTCTGGAGGGCAAGGTGCTGAGAGAAAGAACGCGCTAGCAAGGAGCGTCTGCGGCTCGGTGGCCATGGCGGCGCGCAAATGCCGTCCAGCGACTATGATTGTATACAAGAGGTTTGGAGGAGAGAGTGCCATGGTGGAGAAATCCAAAGCGCCGCCGCCCGAAGTATCGAGACCCACCATGCCCCAGGACGAGCTGGTGGAGGCAGAGGCTGATCTTTATGCCAGGGAGTTGATGGGGCAGGTGGCCAAGGCCTTCGGTAAGCCGCCCTTTTCAGGGGTGGATGTGGCAGCCCTTGTGGAGACTATCGTTAAGAATATGGCTGCCCTGGGGGCAGCCAATAAACATATCTTGGAGAACGCGCAAGCGGTCATGGTTCGCCATGGTGAGATCTTGCGACAAACTCTGGAAGAGGCCTCTGCTGGTGTCGACGCGCTGGCGAATGCCAGCAACCCCCATCAGCTCGCGGCTCGACAGGCAGAATTGCTGCGGTATGTTTTGCTGCGGACGCTCAAGGAGATGCGGCGGGAGGCGGAGTCGACAGTCAAGTCTAGCAGCGAAGCTTTCGCTGAGGCCTTTGCGACCCTCAATAGCCGGGTGATCAAGAACGTGCAAGAAATCAATGAACTGATAACACGGCTCGAGCGATGACCGGCGTGATTTGGGGCGCACTGGGTGGCGATTCGGCCTGAATGCTTGACCAGTCGAACCCCTGCGCGTAACCGCTGGTCGCTCGGGGGCCGGCTGCAAGCCTCTACGCGTTGTCATGTCGAAGTAACGATGGAACGTTTTTCATACTGAGGCATCGAAGAAAGGCGAGTTTAGCGAGAGGCCGCTTCGCGGCTGAACGGTGATGGCCTACTGCCGTGGGGGGACGCGAGGTGGGTGAACCGCCGTGGCTCAGGCTAGCCGCCCTTTGCATGCCCAGCGCCAGCGTATGTCGACGTTTGGCAAGGGGATGCTCTTGAGCGGCAAGCCCGTTCGTACGCTAACTTGGCATTGACATGATGTGGAAACTGGGTGCTCGTCGCCGCGCAGCACTTCCCCATGTGCAATGCGCAACTGCCCCCATTTGCCTGGATTAACGTAGCGGTTGTTGTTTGGGTCGGAGAGACGTTCATGAAACGGGTTGCTTTGTTTTTGATGACCAACCTGGCCATCATCGTGGTGTTGAGCATCGTCTTGCGGCTGCTCGGGGTGGAGCGGATTCTGGATGCCCAGGGTGTGGGGCTCGACTATGGCTCCCTGCTGGTGTTTGCTGCCGTATTTGGCATGGGAGGCTCCTTTATCTCCCTGGCCGCTTCGAAATGGATCGCCAAGATGTCCACCGGGGCGCACGTCATCGAGCACCCCAGCAACGCGACAGAGCAGTGGCTGCTCGGTGTCGTGCGCCAGCAGGCCCAGCAAGCCGGTATCGGTATGCCCGAGGTGGCCATCTATGATGCGCCCGAGCCCAATGCCTTCGCCACCGGTATGTCGCGCAACAACGCCCTGGTGGCGGTGAGCACTGGGTTGCTGCGTCACATGGACAGGGGTGAGGTGGAGGCGGTGCTCGGCCATGAAGTGAGCCACGTGGCCAACGGTGATATGGTGACGCTGGCGCTCATCCAAGGGGTTCTCAATACCTTCGTGATCTTCCTGGCGCGCGTGGTCGGCCACGTAGTGGACCGGGTGGTGTTTCGTAACGAGGAAGGTCACGGCCCCGCCTTCTGGATCACCACCATCATCATGGAAATTCTATTTGCTGTTCTGGCCAGCATCATAGTGATGTGGTTCAGCCGGCAGCGGGAATTCCGCGCCGATGCCGGTGGCGCACACCTTGCTGGCACCGGCAAGATGATTCGCGCCTTAGAACGCCTGGAGGCGGCCGCTGGGGAAGCCCATCTGCCGGATCAGTTGAAGGCGTTTGGTATATCGGGCGGAGGTTCGGGAATCACGCGTTTGTTCATGAGTCATCCTCCTATCGAAGAGCGTATCGCGGCTCTGCGTGCTCGGGGTTAGGCGTTAGAGAGACGAGCCGTTGATTACACTTCTCGATTACGGGGCGGGTAACGTCCGAAGCGTGCGCAACGCCATCCGCACCCTTGGGTTTACGGTCAAGGATGTTGCCGCACCCGAAGATATCATGGCTGCGGATAAACTCATTTTTCCGGGCGTCGGCAGCTTTGCTAGTGCCATGAGGCGACTGCAAGACGCTGGCTACGTTGAGCCACTGGTGCAGTATCTCCGCTCGGGAAGGCCTTTCCTAGGCATTTGCCTCGGCCTACAAACGTTGTTTGAAGGCAGCGAGGAGGCTCCCGGTGTGCCTGGCCTCGGCATCATCCGTGGTCATGTCAGCCGCATCGATGGGCATTCGCTGGCCGTTCCCCACATCGGCTGGAATGGTATCCGAATCCAGCGGTCTTCGGGGCTTTTCGGCGACTACCATCAGGAAAAGCTTTATTTCGTGCACTCGTATCGGGCCCTCGCGAGTGAGGACAACAGCGACTGGATCCTGTGCACCACGCATTATGGCGGAGAGTTCATAAGCGGAGTTCAACAGGGTGATGTCGCTGCTTTGCAGTTTCACCCAGAAAAAAGTGGGTCGGCGGGCCTGGCCATCCTGAACAGTTTTCTCGCAAGGCTAGCCCCCACTGTTGCAGTGAAGGCTGGCCGTCAGCCTGAGGCACGGGGTGAGACCACGCTCGCCAAGCGGGTCATCGCATGCTTGGATGTGAGAGCCAATGATGAGGGCGATCTGGTGGTCACCAAGGGGGATCGCTATGACGTGCGGGAACGGGGCCAAGTCCGCAATCTGGGTAAACCGGTGGCGTTAGCAAGACGGTACTACGAAGAGGGGGCAGATGAGATCACTTTCCTGAACATCACGGGTTTTCGCGATTTCCCGCTAAAAGATCAGCCTATGTTGGAGGTGTTGCAGCGCACCTCGGAGAACGTTTTTGTGCCGCTTACCATCGGTGGAGGGATCAGGGCTTATAAGGATTCCCAAGGTCGTTTTCATTCGGCCTTGGCTGTGGCGGCCGAGTACTTTCGCTCGGGGGCGGATAAGATCTCCATAGGCAGTGAGGCCGTGTACGCCGCTGAAGCATATCTCCGAGGCGACGGCGGTGGCGATAAGAGCGTGATCACCGAGATCGCTGAGGTATACGGGAGCCAGGCGGTCGTGATTTCCATCGATCCTCGGCGGGTTTACGTATCAACCCCCGAGCATGTGCCCCATCGCACCATCCGCACCGAGATCCTCGGTCCCAACGGCGAGCATTACTGCTGGTATCAATGCACAGTGATGGGAGGGCGGGCAGGGCGGGATCTCGATGCCTGGCAGCTAGCACGGGTTTGCCAGGAGCTGGGTGCGGGAGAGATCCTCCTTAACTGCATCGACCGCGACGGGACCAAGCTCGGCTTCGATATCGAGCTCATTCGGCTGATCAGTGCTGCGGTTTCGATACCCATCATTGCCTCGAGCGGGGCAGGGGCAGTCGAGCATTTTTCTGAGGTGTTTGAGAAGACCTCGGCGCAGGCCGCACTGGCTGCGGGGATCTTCCATCGGCGCGAGGTGGCCATCGCGGATGTGAAGCGGCACCTGCGCAGCAGAGCCATCGAGACGCGCTAGCCACCGCTGCCTGGCCCCGGTCGGATGTTTGCAGTGAGAGGTTGCGAAAAAACCGTGGCGAGCGGTCCGCGAGCCAGGCAGACGGCGCTAAGCCGAGAGACATATCAGATGGATAGGCCAGGAGCGAGCCCCCCAACGCCGCTCTCGGGTAGCGCAGCAGGTTTTTTTACAAGCTCTGAGACGGTTATTCGGCAAACAGTCGCCGGTGTTCAAGCATGATGCAGCGGTTCATGATCACTCCTAAGCCTGCTGCGGCCGTGCGGGTGGCGGCCTGCTCATTGACGATGCCGAGCTGCAGCCAGAGCAGGCGGGCACCGATGGCGATGGCTTCCTCGGCGATCGGTGGTATGCGTTCGGCACGCACGAAGCAATTCACGATGTCTACCCGATCTCGGATGGTCCGCACATGGGGATAGCAGCGCTCACCGAGAATTTCCTCGAAACGCGCGTTAACGGGAATGATGCGATAGCTTCGTGACTGCAGATACTGCGCAGTGGTGTAGCTTTCGCGATGCTTCTTGTTGGAAAGGCCGACCACCGCAATCGTGGTACAGGTTTCTAAGTGACGCCGCAGATTTCGATCGTCCATCATCCGGACTCACTATGCAGATAGGCCTTGGTCATCGTTGCCATGGTTTGGGTTTTGCGGGGATGCTCCTTTTCCGGGGGCAAGCAGCCGGCGCGCTGGGCGCGAGGCAAAAGAGAAGCCCCCATTCCGGTTTGAGTCCGGCATTCCTGCCTCAGACCCTCTTGCGCCAAATCGGTTCGGCATCGAGCCTGCACCTTGAAGCGCGGTGCAGACGAGACGATAACTCTAGCCTGGGATAATATCCTCTGGCGGCCTGCAGTCAACGTTCGAGATGCGGTGAGTCCCCGGTCCAAGGCGTGTTGGTGGGGGCTTTTCCTAGCAGCGTTGGCAAAGACGATGCCTCGCATGCTTTACACCGGCAACGGTCATCTCGTAGAGTCGGTACTGAAACGACGCCACCACCGAGGTGCGGCGTCGGCCAGCCAAGATATCGGGGAGAAGTATGCACGCAGCAGATCTTTTGAGCCGCAGAGCAACACTGACGCCGGAACGGGAGGCGCTGGTGGAGCTTGCTACGGGTCACCGCTATTCCTACGCAGAGCTCAATGGTCGGGCTAACCGGCTGGCGAATCTTCTGCATGGGCGGTTCGGTGTGGAGAAGGGCGATCGCGTGTCGGTGCTTGCCCACAACAGCGTGGCCTATCTGGATCTCCTGTACGGGCTTGCCAAGATCGGAGCCATCCTGACACCGCTCAATTGGCGCCTTGTGAGCCGGGAATTGACCTATATCGTAGAGGACTGCAGGCCCAAGGTGCTTATGGTTGGCCCGGAATTCGTCCAGGTGGCAGAGGAGCTTGCCGACAAGGCGTCCATTGAGCATCTGATAGGTCTAGAAGGCGCCCAGCTGGAGGGATCGATCGCCTATGAAGTGGCGCTTGAGCAAGCGGCGGATAGCGAACCGCTACGCCCAGCGCTGGATGCCGAGACGCCCTACTGTATCCTCTATACCTCTGGGACCACCGGACCCCCGAAGGGTGCCGTGATTCCTCACCGTCAGGTGCTTTGGAACTGCATCAATACGGTGGCCAGCTGGGGGCTCAGTGAGACCGACGTGTCACCGGTTTTCACGCCCTTGTTTCATGCCGGCGGCCTGTTCGCGTTTCTAACGCCGCTGTTATACCTGGGCGGACGCATCGTAATGGCTCGGGGTTTCGATGCGGAGGCTTCTTTGGAGGCCATCGAGCGGGAACGCTGCACAGTGATCTTGGGCGTCCCGACGTTGTTTCAGATGTGGCTCAACGCGAGCGCTTTCTCTAAGGTCGATGTTCGCCATGTGCGTTGGTTTATTAGCGGTGGCGCCTCTTGCCCAACACCGCTGATGCAGGCATGGCGGGAGGCGAAGCAGGTGGTTTTTCGTCAGGGATACGGACTGACGGAGGTCGGGCCGAACTGCTTCTCAATGACCGACGAGGATGCCGTGCGCAAAGCCGGGTCGGTGGGAAAACCGATTTTCCACAGCGCCATGCGCATCGTCGATGGCGATGGCCATGAGGTGCCCACCGGGGAGGTCGGCGAGCTCACGATTTCGGGGCCGCACGTCTGTTCCGGCTACTGGGGCAAACCGGAGGAATCCGGTAAGGCCTTGCACCAAGGTTGGTTCTTCACCGGCGACATGGCACGCGCCGATGGCGACGGCTTTTTCTACATCGTCGGGCGTTTCAAGGACATGATCATAAGCGGCGGTGAGAATATCTACGCGGCGGAAGTCGAAGCGGCGTTTCTGGACCACCCCGCTGTGGCTGAGGCCGCTCTGATCGGTGAACCCGATGAAAAGTTCGGCGAGATCGGGGTTCTGGTGGTGGTGCTGCGCAAGGACCAATCAGCGACGGCGTCGGAGTTGCTGGAATTCTGCCAGAGCCACTTGGCTCGATACAAGATTCCCCGGCGCATCGTGTTTACCGATGAGTTGCCGTATTCCCCCTATGGCAAAGTGCAGAAGTCGATCTTGCGGGAACGTTTCGGCCGTAGCTCGAGCGCAGGTTAGGCCAGGCGTTTTGCTCCTCGCATCCCCCAAAAGCCGCAGCGTTGCCAGCCGGCGAGCGACTCAGTCCCGCAACGCGCAGCCCGTTTAACTTTCATCTCCCATGGCCGATGCCTGCTGCAAGTCGGCCTATAGCGGCTTTGGAAACCATGGAGGTGAGGGGCATGCGCACAGTAGCTGCCGGGGCGTTGCTGATCGCAGCCTGCGTGAATTTGTATGCTAGCGCAGGCTATCTGTTAGGGGGCCTGCTGATGGCCGGGGTTTCAGTGGGGGCAGGCAGTCTCGGCAGTGAGATCATCGGCGAGTTGGCGAGCCAGCAGGGTCAGGCCGGGGTCTCGGAGTTCTCCGCTGGCATCGATCAGATGGCGGGATCCGCCATGATCGCCGGCGGTGCGTTGGTGTTTTTCGGAGTGTTTTTGCTCGTCGCCTGCGGAATGATGCTTGCTGGTGCCGTTTTCCTGCTCAGGGGGATGCGGCCAAAGTTTGTTGTCGCAGCTGCAGTGGTTGCACTCGTGGCCGAGGTCAGCGGGATCCTGATCGCGTCCTTTAGCATCACCAATTTGGTCGGTCTGCTAGCAGGTGTTCTCGCGCTTCTAGCGGCCAAGCCGCTCGTGGCCGATGACCAAGCCGAGCTTCCCGAGACCGCTGCGGCCACGAAGTTGGAGGCTATAGAGGACAGCTCAGGTGGACCGGCTGGCAGGTTCAGAGTTCCCGCGTTAGCCGAAGGGGCGATCGAAGGGCCAATCGCCCACGGGGGCCTTGACGCGATCGACAAAAGGCTTTTGGCGGTAATGATCCTCGGTGTGGTGCTGATGGTGAGTGCTGGCGCCTGGTACTGGGTCGGTTAGTTCCGTCACCTCAAGGCGTCGCCAGCCACGTTCCGTCTTCACACACAGGGCCGGGGTCGCGGGTTCGAACAGCCGCGCCCGCCTCTCTTCACGCGGCTCATGGACCGTCTTTCACCGGCCGGTATGGCATGGCAAACGCCGGCTTTGGTCAAAGCCCAGCGGGTTGGGTAGGCCACGCCGCCGGGCAACCGAGTCCAGATGCCGTGCAAAGTGCTCGGGCAGGACGGCCATCACATCGATACCTTCCGCGGGCATCCTCACCCCAAGCCGTCCAACGGGCTCAACACCCCCTGCCCGCCGCGGTTGAGGACATGCGTATAAATCATGGTGGTCGAGACATCCGCATGGCCGAGGAGCTCCTGCACGGTGCGTATGTCGTAGCCGCCCTCTAATAGATACGTGGCGAACGAGTGGCGCAGACAATGGCAGTTCACCTTCTTCGCGATTCCGGCGGCGACCGCGGCCTTCTTGACCGCCTTCTGCAGCCCGTTCTCGTGCAAATGGTGCCGCCGCGACTTGCCGCTGCGCGGGTCCACGGACAACCGGCCGCTTGGAAACACATCCCGCCAACCCCACTCGCGCGGCGCGTTGGGCTACTTGCGCGACAGGGCATCCGGCCGATACACCTCCCCGAACCCATTCGCCCGATCCTCTTCGTGCAACCGCCGTGCACGCGCCAATTGATCCCGCAGCGGCTGCTCCAGGCGTTGCGGCAACGGGACCACTCGATCCTTCTGCCCTTTGCCGTCCCGCACCAGCAGCTGCCGGTAGGCGAAATCCACATCCTGCACCCGCAGTCGCACGCATTCCATCAACCGCATCCCGGTACCGTACAATAGCGCGGCCATGAGATGCTGCACCCCGTCCAGCCCCTGCAGCAACCGCCGCAC
>CAZUZO010000054.1:0-19938 GCA_964624765.1 uncultured Thiotrichales bacterium | reverse complement strand
ACATCGGTTCCCGCTGTTGACATCCCTCTCGCCCGGACTTATTGAGCTGTTACCGGAAGCGGCTATAAGCTCCTGAGGCAGTAAGGTCGCACTTTGGAGAGCGATTCTCACTAGCGCCAGCCGGCTCTGATCGATGGGAGTGGGGAAGTGGAACGCGTTACCGATCGGGCACCGACAACTGTCAGTAACGCCCGTGGGTCTTCGTAACGTAATTTCTCAACTCGGCGCGCTCGAGATTCACGCGCGTCAGATTGGTATGAGTGGTACGAAAGATGGCTCGCATCACCTTATACACGATTCGGGGGTGACTCTCCAGTAAAGCTTCCAAGTCGCCGGGTTCCAAGGTCAAAACGGTACTCTTGCCGACCGCACGAAGTGCCGCCTTGCGCGCCGACCCGTCGACAAACGCTCGCGTCCCCGCGCATTCACCCCCTCTCATCTGATAGACCGTCACCTCCGAATGGCCCGCCAGCGTAACGACGTCGATTCGCCCCTCACTCAGCACGAATAGGGTGCGACGCAACTCGTCCTGCCTAACCAACGTCTCCCCGTCGCCCAGCTGGAGTCCCCCCATCCGCTGTGCCAGGATGCGACTCTCTTCTTCATCGAGCTCTGCACCCAGAGCAGAACGCCTCAGCGCTTGCCATTTGTCCACTTCGTTCATGTCTGCATCACTCCATTCTTGACCATCAACCTAACAGGTCCCAGCAACCGGCGCGCCACCGGGCGCTCTGAGCAGGGGCCGCACGGTAACCCATTATAGGATAACGACAGCAGAAAGGGATGTTGCCAATAGACCCCATCGGGGGCTCATCGTCCTCGGGCCATCTCTTCGTCAGTCGCGTCGCTGTCGGCTGGCCGCTGGTTTTTCCGTCTCCAGCGCAACCGCCTGGCCTTCGACCGGCGGTGCCACTGGCCGGTGTTCTTCCAGCCACTCACGCCACACGGCGAGCAGCACCGCGACGATTACCGGCCCTAGAAACAGCCCCACCAACCCGAACGCGCTGATACCTCCGAAAACCCCGAACAGCACGAGTAAAAATGGAATACGAGTCGCACTGCTAATGACAAGCGGTCGAATCACGTTATCTATCTGGCTAATGACGAGCACCCCCCAAAGCAGCACGCCGACGCCGGCAAGCACCTGCTGGGAAAGCAACAGCCACACCCCTACCGATCCCCAAACCAAAGGGGCACCGAATGGGATCAAGGCGATCATCGCCGTCACCGCACCGAGCAACGCGTACATTTTCACCCCTGCCGCCCAATAACCTAGACCCGCGAGCACACCCTGCGCCAGGGCGGTCAATATGAGCCCGAACATGACGGCACGGATGGTTCCTCCGATGGCGAGCAAATAGGCCTCTGCGCGATCACCGAGATGGTGCAACATGAGCTGGCGCGTTTGAGCGAGCGGCTCTTCCCCGTCCCGATACATGAAGAACGCGATGACCAGCGCAAAGCCGAATTTGGCGGCATTACGACCGACGTCGCCCAGAACCCCGATGATCTCGCCGACCCAAGGCTCACTCCATCGGATCAGTTGCCTTGGTAACGCAGTCACGTCGCCGCTCAAATGCACCCACAGCCCCTGCAGCTCTGCGCCGAGCCACGGAATGCCAGCGATAAACTCCGGCAGCGCCTGTGGACCCTGGTCGATATACTCCACTGCGGCACGGTAAACCGCTGGCACCTCCGTGCGTAGGAGCGCTGTCAACCAGACCAGCGGAAGCGCAATGACAGCCCCGAGCATGACCGTCATCAGCAAGGCGCTGCCCGTCGGGCTGGGCAGCCATCCACGCAAACGGCGATACACCGGCCAGGTAACGTAGGCGAGGATCATCGCCCAGGCCAACGGCGCCAGAAAGAGGTGCAACACCCGGTAGCTGAGGAGCAGGAGCCCGATCAGGAAGGTCGCTAGAATGAGCCGCCGTAAGAGCCCACCCGCCTCAGCATCCTCACCCACAGACGTCAGCCTCGACTTGGGCGTTTGGCCGTACCCCCATCAAGTGCCAACGCCTCTCGTTCCGAGACGTGGCATCGTCTTGATCAAACCACTACCCCCTCCACGTCGCTTCGTGGGAGTTGGATATGCGAAGCGCTGGCCGTCAACTTTAGACGCCCCGGCTTTCGCCTTTAATCGTGACGGGTACCTTCCGCGATGCGATCCATAAGGGCAAACAGCAGTCCTGAGGTGACGAGTACGACGTGGATGATGACTTTCCACATCAGCTGCTCTGTCGTCAGTGCCGCCACATTCACGAATGCCTTCAAGAGCTCGATGGCCGAGATGGCCACGATGGAAGCGATCAGCTTCATCTTTAATCCGGCGAAATCGACTTTTCCCATCCACTGCGGTCGATCCTCGTGTCCGGCCGTATCGATCTTAGAGACGAAGTTCGGCGTTGGTCATCGTTTCGGCAGTTTGATGACCTTGACCCTGGGGGCAGCCGTCCCCTTGGCGCAAGGGACGCCGTGAAGACGTCCCTGTCGGCTTGGGTCCGGCATCCCTGCCGCACACACCCTTGCCGCAAGGGATTCGGCTGCCGAAGGCTTGGGGACCGACGGTGTGTTGCAGGGCAACTCTGACGAAACGATGACCGTGGCCCGAAGTTCTCATAGCCGCTGAAGATAATGATCAGCAGCAGATTGGCAACCAGCGCCATGTCAACGATAGTCAAGATCGCCAGTATGACCTCGCTTTCGGTGCTCACCAACAGGCGCGGAACGATGTGCATGAATTCCTGCACGAACTTGATCAACAGCATGGCGATGGCCACCACCAACCCGATGCAAAAAGGCGCCAGTAACCAGCGACTGTTGAAAATCAGGAGTTCCAGAAAGCGTTCGATTCGTTTCATAAAGGGCACCCTCAATGCAATCGTTCACGATCCTTTCGCGCGCAAGTCGGGCTTAAGATGTGGACGGACCAATGAAGTGCGGTCATGAAGGGCTTGAAACGGCCGGAAGGGCTGATCCGTCACCTTACCCTAGGCAGGCCGTGGGGGCGGACGGCAAAGACTTTGCGCGTCGAGAAGCGAACAGCCTCAGAGAGGCTGTGTTGAGCCAAAGATCGAGGTCAAGATGATGACTGATCCGGTGCAAAAGCCGTCGTTGGCCATCGTTTCGGCGGTTCTTTTTGGCCTTGACTTCGGGGCAGTCGAACCCTTAGAAGCTGTTTTAGAAATTACTGCGCTTCTGGCCTAAAATTTGGCTTTGGGCGGCTCTTGATCGCGGCGCCGATAATCGGCGAACCGCTTTTCGATCGCACGCTTATCCCACCAGTACGACAAAGCAACCCAGGCCGCAACAGTCATAACGATAACAAGACCCGTCATAGTCCGCTTCTCACATCAATTTGTTTAATGGGTATACCACATATTTTTGCCGACTAGCGAGCACCTTGCATTGATCGGCATCAACTCATCGTATCAGAATGATGGAGCTCGACCCTGGAAAGCCGGTCGGGTCGGCGCTTGTTGAAACCAAGTATCGCAAGGGACGCCGCGCTCGCTTTGGGCTTTTCCGTTCGTCGCGGCGACCCCCGCTGACCGCTTTTACCTGCCGGACGCGAGTGGCATCATGTATCGCTTTCTACCCCTGCTCACCCTCCTCGTAGTGTGGCCCACCGGAAATGCCGCGCCGGAGCTTGTCGTGGTGGGCGCCTTCTCCCGCGGCGATCTCTCCGATTGGGAACCCAAAAAGTTGAGGGGAGTCACCGACTATCGGCTCGTGGCCATCGATGACCGTATCGCGCTGAAGGCCATCAGCGAGGGTTCTGCCTCCGGACTCCTTAAGCGCATTCCCGTCGATCTCACGCGCACCCCGATCCTTGCCTGGAGTTGGCGGGTCGACACGATTTTTCCAGGCACAAATGAGCGCAATCGGGCCGGAGACGATTATCCCGCACGCCTCTATGTCATCGCCTCCGGCGGTCATTTTTTCCGCAGGACCCGCGCCATCAATTACGTTTGGTCGAGCGGCCAACCCGCCTCAAGCGCTTGGCCCAACCCGTACACCGCAACGGTGATCATGGTCGCGGTGCAATCTGGCTCCGAATCCCTTGGGGAGTGGGTGGCGCAAAAGCGCGATGTGCGGTCAGACTTTCGACGCTACTTCGGCCAGGACATCACGGCCATCGATGGGGTCGCCATCATGACAGATACCGACAACACGTCGGGCCATGCCGTTGCCTACTATGGGGATATCTACTTCGAGCCTGCAGCCCCATCCGAATCGTCACGAGAGGGGTTGCACTGAGACCGAATAGACAAAATCCTGGTCGCGCTTGATGCCATTGATTTCCAGGCGATTGGCTTTGGCCAATTCGATTTCCTGTACCCCGAAAAATCGCCTGTTCACAAACAGCCGTGCATTATTGTTTTCGATCACGATCCGTAGCTGATTTTGCTCTTCACCGTGTTTCCAACCGGCAACGTTGCGTTTCTTGACATGGTCACCGAATTTCAGATCGTAACGGTTCAAGGTGACCGCGATCACACCGCGATCATCATCTAACAGATTGATCTGTTGGCCGGTCCAGAACCCGGTCCTGATACTCACCAGAACTTCGATCCGATCGGCCAGCGAGAAATCCGAGAACACTAAGTCGACCGGTGTGGGTGAAGCGCTGGTCAAACCCAATCCTGCCCAAGTCTTGACAATCATGCTACGCGCACCGTATTGCGGGAAGATCTGCCCTTCAGATGCCTGAGTAAAATCAACGGATTGCCCGACTTGGTAGGGTTTCTCCATCCCCCGGCCCTGGGTGGGATCGGAGGGTTGCTGCGAGACTTGGGTCACCGCTTCGCTGTCGTCGCCCACAGGCAATGCATCGCCTTCGGGGACGCCAGCTAGCTCGGCGACCCTCTGCTCCAGCGTGGCCATGCGCGTCTCGAGGTCTTCAAGCCGTTCTTCAATGGCCTCGCGTGGGCCGGATGTGCTGTCTCCGCAGGCGGCCAACAGCAACCACAACCCGCTCAGCACCGTGCTTCTCAGCCAGAAAGGCCTCATGACAAACGGTCGTCCACCCAACGCAAGCCCCCCCGCCCATCCCCTTCGTCGACGTCGGTCGCTCCAAGCCACTCGGTGAGAAACTGAACCAACCACAGGCTGGTGCACCGGTCGAATCGACGCATGTCCAACACCTGACGGCCACGGCAATGAGCTCCCGGATAATCGAGCGTCTTCGGTGCTTCACCCATCCAGGCCAAGATAATCTCGGGCGTCACTTCCGGATGAAACTGCAAACCGTACACATGCTCACGAAATCGGAAAGCTTGGTTGGGAAACACGTCCCCTGTTGCCACGAGTTCGGCCTCCTGCGGAACCTCGAATCCCTCCCTATGCCACTCATAGAAAGGTTGTGGAAAATCCATAAACCCTCGGCCTCCGGCAGTGGGTCGCACCATGACGTACCCCACCTCAGCCAAACCCAGGGGGTGAAGCTCGACCCGCGCACCCAAGGCACGGGCGAGCAATTGTGCTCCCAGGCAGATCCCCAGAAACGGCAACCCTTGAGAAACCCACCGAGCGATCCAATCGATCTCTTGGCGAATGTAGGGCCGATCCGCCCCGTCATTGGCACTCTGAATGCCCCCATAAACGACGGCGATCTGGTGGTGGCCATCGATCTTCGGCAACCGATCTCCATTGACCGGACAACACCACTCAAGGGCATAGCCGAGGTTTAGCAGGTAGTGCGAGAGTCGGTCGTTGCGCTTATTCCTGACATGGCGAATAAGAAGCGCACGTTTTCCCACCCTAACGCCTCCAACTTGAAGACTCAGACCTCTTCCCCGCTCTTCTGTTCACCTGGCAGATTACTTTAATGGCATGATTAGACATTCTCGTCCTGGTAACCTTGGCCGGATCGTTAAATATGGGGCAAAATCCCATTGAGCCGCAAGCGTTACCGCGCTTCGTCGCCCTACGAAGCTGCTTCAAGAAGTGTCCCGTGCGTGGCAGGTTGCCAGGCGCGCCACGGGAAAAAATCGTCGGAAGCGATTTTGAAACGCCGCAACTGTGTAGCATCCCGCCGATCTAGACAGGGTTTAGAGCAATTGGCCGGTTAGCCTGTTCATCCCTCTATCGCAAGGAATCTCCCTCATGGATCGTCTCCTGGAAAAGCGTCTCAGTCAATTGCTCGCGCGCAATCAGTGCACTCTACTTTGCGGCGGCAAGAAAGGGTTGGAGAAGGAAAGCCTGCGGGTCACCCCCAGTGGTCAGATCGCCAAGACGCCGCATCCCACTGCCCTCGGCTCGCCCCTGACTCACCCCTCCATCACCACGGACTATTCGGAGGCCCTGTTGGAATTCATTACCGCGCCCTACGCTGAAACAGACGCGGTGCTTGCTTTCCTGCATCAAACTCATCAGTTTGTCCACCACCACCTTGATGACGAATTACTCTGGGCCACCAGCATGCCTTGCCTGCTGGAGGGAGAGCACACGATCCCATTGGCCCGTTACGGCTGCTCCAATCTGGGAATGTTCAAGCACATCTATCGGCGAGGTCTCGGACATCGGTACGGACACGCCATGCAGATCATCGCCGGCATTCATTTCAACTATTCACTGCCTGAGCGGTTCTGGCCGGTCTATCAAGATCATGAACGTGACGCCCGGCCTTTAAAGGAGTTCGTCTCGGAGGCCTATTTTGGCCTGATTCGTAACCTTCAACGGGTCGGCTGGTTGCCCATTTACTTGTTCGGGGCATCACCGGCACTGTGCCGTTCCTTCTTTGGCAACCGCCAACCGAACCTTCCGTTTTTCGACGCCGGCACCTGTTTTGCTCCTCATGCCACCTCGCTGCGTATGAGTGATATCGGCTACCGCAACAAGTCTCCAGCCAGCCTGACCATCTGTTATGACAGCCTCGACGACTATCTGGCCAGCCTGGCCCACGCTCTGCGCACGCCTTACCCGGAATACCAGCGCATCGGCGTTATGGTGGATGGCCAATACCGTCAGCTGACCGCCAACCTGCTGCAGATTGAGGCCGAATACTACAGTACCATGCGACCCAAGCAGACCGCTCTCCCCCATGAACCCCCGTCCCTGGCACTAAAGCGGCGAGGCATCGAATACGTCGAGCTGCGATCCCTCGATCTCGACCCCTTCAGCCCCATCGGCATCACCGCCACGGAGGTTCGTTTCCTGGAAGCTTTGCTCCTGTATTGCCTGCTGAGCGAGAGTCCTTTGATCAGTCACCAGGAGCGACAAGCGATCAATTGGAATCAAGCGGCCGTCGCCCGTCAGGGACGGGACCCATCGCTGGTGCTCCACAGCGGCCTCGGCACGCAACCCCTCGGTACCCTTGCCATGGAAGTATTCGATAGCCTGCAGGGCCTATGTGAACTATTGGATTCAGAGGAGATCGAGCATCCCTACCAGCAAAGCCTCGGGTTGCTGAAGGAAACGATACACGACCCCGAGCAAACCCCGTCCGCCAAGGTGCTCCAGGCCATGCGCACCCATGACGAGTCATTTTTCGATTTTGCGCTGCGTATGGCACAGCAACATCATGCTTACTTCACCCAACGCCCCCTTAGCAAACCGGATAGCCAGATCTTCCAGGAATGGGCGAGACGATCGCAACTGCAGCAACAAGCGTTAGAGGCTGCAGATAACATCCCGTTTGAAGCGTACCTGCAGCAGTATTTTACACGGGTGGAAATCTGTAACGCCCTGCCAACACTTAAGCCGCGCGCCACCCATGGCCCTAACGCAACCGATATGGAAATCGATAGCCAGGCAGTGAAATGATCCGAAACGGGCCGCAGAACGCGAGGTGGACCCTGGTGCTTGCCCACGGAGCCGGCCAAGGCATGGATTCGCCGTTCATGACGGGGTTCGCCGAGGGATTATCGAGGCAGGGAGCTCGTGTAGGAGGACTGCAGGTGGTGCGCTTCGAGTTCCCCTATCGACAGGCCATGCGCCGAGACGGTAGACGCCGGCCGCCGAACCGACAAGATCAGCTCATCGACGCCTGGCATGCCACGATCATTTCGTTGGTGCAAACAGGGGTTCCCTACCAACGGCTTGCGATCGGCGGCAAGTCTTTGGGGGGCCGCATCGCCACCCTGGTCGCGGATCAAGTCGGCATAGCCGCCGTGGTGTGTCTGGGATACCCCTTTCACCCACCCGGAAAATCGACTCAGACGCGCACAGAACACCTGCGCACCCTGCGAACCCCGACGCTCATCTGCCAGGGCACGCGCGATTCCCTTGGCACTCGAGACGAGGTGCAAAGCTATCCGCTGTCAGGATCGATCCGTTTTTGCTGGTTGGAAGAGGCCGATCACAGCTTCAAGCCCCGTGCAGGCACCGGCTTCACCCAATCTGGGCACTTCTGTCAGGCTATGTACGCCATTCTTGAATTCATCGATGAACTAAGCCGGCCAAGCCCGAAGGGGACAAAGGGGATGGAAAAACCACCCCCTTTACTTCAGCGGCTACGGCGATGAGCCGGCCAACTTTCGGAAGGCATCGACGGCCATGGTCGGCATCCCCAGCACCGGCGCTAGTAAGTCACAGGCCGCTCATCGACTGGGCTGGCCGCCGTGCTGGACAGCACAAAAGGCTGAGAGTAGTAAGGCGGATGAGCGTAAGGTCCAGGGCTACCGTAATATTGACCGTAACCGATGCTCTGCCCGAAATCGAGGCCAAACAGGCTCACGCCCCACGGACCGTTGCCAGAGCCTGGGTAACCGGCATATCCTGTGCTTTGGCCAAAATCGAGACCAAACATATTTCCTCCCCAAGGGGTCCAGGCCTGGGCCGTCGGCAAAGATAATGTGGCTCCGCTCAATAGGGCGGTCGCCGTTAGCACGCGCGCTAGCTTTCTCATCGGAGTTCTCCCGTCGTTAGGTTGGAGGCTTCAAAAGCAACATCAAAGAACAATAAAAGAATATTATAATATTCTGATATAGTCAAACATGGGAATCTTTCAGCAACCAACCATCCACCGGGATCAACGCAGCCGGGCCATCGATCCCGTCGTGACCCGTGTTGCCGCATTGCTTCGGACGTGTCTCGCCCCCCTCGATCCGCGGGTCTTAACCATCCCCGAAAAACGTTTGGGCTACGCCCACTTCGCCTACGGTGCCATCATCGAGCTGGCGGCGGAACAGGGCCTCGATAAAACCCAATGCTTGGCCGCGCTGGCGGTCTGCCTGCAGCAGACCCCCGGGTTCTCACCCCAAGATGTCAGCTACTTGGTGGGGCGCTGCATGAATAGCATGGAGCATCCGCAAAACCAACAGGCGAGGCAAGTCGGCGCTCAAGCCGTGCGGGACCGGGAACTCAAACACCTCACCGCCGCCGCGCTGGCAAGACTCTTCAATGAGCCGGTCTAGGTAAGAGGTGGTGGCTTGCCCAAAAGACCCGTGGTTCGAGAATGATGCGCCGCGGGACTCGCCGCATCGGGGCGAGAGGTTGTGAAAAAACCGTCGCGAGCGGCCCGAGAGCCAGGCGGACGGCGCAAAGCCAAGAGACATATCAGGTAGATAG
The DNA here is from genome assembly GCA_964624765.1 of uncultured Thiotrichales bacterium. GTDB lineage: Bacteria > Pseudomonadota > Gammaproteobacteria > HK1 > HK1 > JAGTVB01. The sequence goes on along the minus strand of CAZUZO010000054.1, from coordinate 10,425 downwards.
GCGAGGAGCGAGCACCGCCCAACGCCGCTATCGGGTTGTGTAGCAGGTTTTTTCACAACCTCTGAGACTTGAGTCACGGTGCCCCACAAACGCCCATGACCAACAGCTTAGGCGCTCAGGATGCCGCTGATGTCTAGCAGGCCGTAATGCTCTGACGCTGCTGCCACCATTTGAACGCCCACTTGGCCAGCAGTCCACGCGCCTCTTCCTTGCCGGTTATCAGATATTCGCGAATGTAGGGGTCATTGAGCGCCACGGAAAGTTGACGACGGGCTCGCACGGTTCCACAAAAAAGGATCTGGTCGCCGGGCTGCACGACCTCACAGCCCTTAGGCAGAAAGTTCGTTTGCTTCCATCGCCTGAGCACGAGTGGAACACAGGCGCTGGAGCGCTCGCGGTCGCGAACATCGCGCATGAGATCACCGAGGGTGATATCGAATCCCTTGGCCTTGAGCACCGCCCTCGCCTGCCCCATCTCAACAGAAATTGTCTCCGTCCAGAGCTCAGGGCGTTCCTCACCGACGGTCTCCTTCAGGCGCCGCAGCGTATCCACCACCAGTGACACACGGGCCTCTTGTAGGAACTCGAGAAAGGCATGGATCATCGGCGACACGAGTAAGAACAGCATGCGACGGGCAGTCACCAGGCTCGGCTGCATCACCAGATCGGCACTGATCGACTCGAACGCGATCTCATCGTCATGGCGGTTCTGTCTGGCCAATAGAAACAATTTGGGGTTCAATGCGCGCGCCGTCAGCAAAATGCCAAGGTTGTTCGAATCACTGTTAGTGGCCGCGACAATGCCCACCGCCCGCTCGACCCCCGCCTCCCGCAGGGTTCTGGCATTGGCATGACCGACCACGTACCCCTCTGCGGTCGATTCCCCCGGCACCCTCGGATCGATGACCTTGATCGGTACTCCACACGCCTTCATCGAAGTCCGAAGACTTCGGCCCATCCGACCGAATCCACAAACGATCCAAGCTCCGATGGGCGGACGCAACGGCTCGTCGAGGCGCACACCCCGAGCCCCCACCAACCATTGCCCCAAAGTGTGTACCGAAGGTCGGTGCAGAGCAATGCTGAGTTGTTTGGCGAAGGTATCGAAGGGGTCCACGATCATCACCGTCCCGAGGCTACTGAGGAATTCCTCCTCCACTGGCGAGGTGGAACGGCACACAGCCAGAGCCCTTGGATTGATGAGATGCGCCATCACCGCGATCTTGCGGTTGATACCTTCATCACCGGTCACCGCCACCACTCCCCGACAGTTGGGCATTTCCAGGCCGGCGGCGATCAACCGTCGAGGAATACCGGCATCGGCACAAAGCCCTGGCATGGTGACCGGATAGTCGCGCAGGGACAACGCCTCGATACGCACCGGATCATTGTCGATCACCGTCACCGTGTAACCCGCATCGCTCAAGCCACGGGTCAGCAAGCTACCCGTGTCACCAAAACCGCACAGAACATAGAAAGATCCTTTGATACGACTGACGTCCAGTGAGAAACGGCGTTGGGCGAGCGCACGCCTAAAGAAAGGATTCTGAATCAGCCCAAAAATGGAACCGATGGCGTACAACCAGGCAACGACGCTGATGAAAAGCGAGAACATGGCCCACAGGCGCTGCGCCTCACTGAACTCAGAAGGGATCTCTCCGAAGCCCGTGGTGGTCGCGGTGTAGGTCAAGAAGTACAGCGCATGGAAAAAACTCATATGGGTCGGCTCACCGTTCACGGGCCGACCCGGGGTAGCCACCATGCCCAGCACAGTCACCGCGAAGACGAAGATCAACAGCAGGATGGGCGTTCGCATGTAGCGCAACACAATGGCCGTCACACGCTCAAGATCAGTGGTCCAAATGGCCGTGGTTCTTTGCACATCCACACCCTACCGCCGCAGCATCATGGTATCCATGACCAGCATGACGACAGAAACGACATTGGCTACCACCGCCCCTGCAGCGAGGGACACGATGCTGGCCATGGTCGACGGCTGCATACCCGTTTGCGTGACGTGCACTGCCAGGGTCCACACGAGCGCTGCGGCGATCAATTGCAAGTCCGCCACCAAGCTGGTGGCGACCAAGATGGCCCCCACCTGCGAGCGGTCCCCCAGCTTGATACCGGTGGCAATCAGGTTCACGACGATGGCGGCAAACAGCTCCCAGGCAGGATGGTGATGGGGCTCATCGATCTCTCCGTACACGAAGCCAAAATTCAAGGTCAGCGCCAGCACGATAAAGAAACCGAAGATTACCTTCTCGAGATTCATTCCAGACTGCTCTTGCTCATGTGGTGATCCTGCTCGCCACCGTAGCGCAGCTGCTCCTGATCGTAGGCCGGAAACCCGACGATATCTCGCAGACGTGAAAATTCCATGAGCAGCGCCGGATGAGTACCGGAACGCAGGCAGAGTAGCGCCTGCTCCATCGCCTGGGCAGCGCTCATAAGCAAGGTCAGAGGATAGGCGACGATTTTGTACCCCATCTCGCGCAGCCGTCCCGGGGGCACCAGCGGTGTTTCACCTTGTTCTATCATGTTGGCCATCAAAGGGGCCGAGATGTGCTCGGCAATCCGCTGCAATTCCATCTCGCTCTGAGGTGCCTCGACGAAGATGATGTCAGCGCCGAGATCAAGACAGGCTTGAGCACGCCAAAGCGCCTCATCCAAACCGTGGGTCGCGCGCGCATCGGTGCGCGCCATGATGAGGATGTCGGGTCCCTCGGCCCGTGCATCCACAGCAGCGCGGATACGCGCCAGCGCCTCCTGGCGTGACACCACCTGTTTGCCCTGGGTGTGCCCACAACGCTTGGGGCTCACTTGATCTTCAAGCATGATGCAAGCAAACCCCGCCTGCGCATAGCCGCGCACCGTTCGCTTAACGTTGACGGCATTGCCATAGCCGGTGTCGGCATCGCCGATCACCGGTATCGAGACCGCTTGGCAGATGCTGCGCCCTTGATCCACCATTTCGGCATAAGAGATCAGACCGGTGTCCGGCAGCGCCAATCGAACGGCCGAGACACCAAACCCACTCATGAAGGTCAACGGAAACCCCGCTCGTTCAATGAGCCGTGCCGAAAACGCGTCAAAGCAACAAGGCATGATGAGTAAATCGGAGGCATTGAGCAACCCCCTCAACCGGTTCGCTGGAGTGGGAGTCATCATAGTACGGCCTGCTTGAGTGACGGTGCTCAGGGCGGCGAGCCCCGTTTCGGTGCCGCGCTTTGTTCGGCACGGCACCCCAAGGATTCAGAGCCGCCCCACACCCCTAACGCCCCACCCAACGTCGGCAAGCTCCCCTTCGAAGGATCGTCCACAATGATGCGGACCCGCCGCCATCGATGTCGGGTCACTTTCCCGATGCCCATTAGATTATACTAATACGCTGAACTTGCATGGGCCTGCCCGGTGCGGTGAGGCCCGCACGGCAGACTACCCGTTCAAGAGCAGGAGATCGAGCCCATTTTGCACCGAGCACGCTCAACCGTTACCTCCGCGCTCGGCTATAAGCGATAAGAGAACTTGATGCCTAAATAGACAGCATAAAAGTTGACTAATCTACTCAGGTACTTTACCATGCCGGGTAAATCAGTAGGACATTAGGCAAACCTGAGAGGTTGTAAAAAAACCGTCGAGACCGGCCCGAGAGCAAGACGGACGGCGCTAAGCCGAGAGACCTATCCAGATAGATAGGCAAGGAGCGAGCACCGCCCAACTCCGCTATCGGGTAGCACAGCGGGTTTTTTCACAAGCTCTCTGCATAGTTAGGGGAAGTGATCGATATGGCCACCCGTTCGGACGAAATGCAGGCACTAATTCACAAACAGTATCAACACGGGTTCACGACTGACGTCGAGTCGGATACGGTGGCTCCAGGCCTCAACGAAGAGGTGATCCGTCTGATATCGGCGAAAAAGCAAGAGCCCGCTTTCCTCCTTGAATGGCGACTCAAGGCTTACCGACATTGGCTTACCATGCGCGAGCCCAAGTGGGCTTCGGTGCGCCATGCCCCCATAGACTATCAGGCGATCTCCTATTATTCGTCGCCAAAATCCTCTCAGGAAAACGCCCCCAAGAGTCTCGATGAAGTGGATCCTAAACTACTCGAGACCTACGAGAAGCTGGGCATTCCGCTGCAGGAGCGCGCCGCGCTGGCGGGTGTCGCGGTCGATGCGGTCTTCGACAGCGTATCGGTGGCCACGACCTTTAAAGATCGGCTGTCTAAGCTCGGCATTATCTTCTGTCCATTTTCCGAGGCCGTGCGAGAGCATCCGGAACTGGTCGAGCAATACCTCGGCTCTGTCGTCCCCTACACCGATAACTTTTTCGCTAGCCTCAATTCTGCCGTATTTAGCGACGGTTCGTTCTGCTATATTCCGCCCGGCGTCGTTTGTCCGATGGAGCTGTCCACCTACTTTCGTATCAATGCTGCGAAAACAGGTCAGTTTGAACGCACCCTCATCATCGCCGATGAGGGCAGCCACGTCAGTTACTTAGAGGGCTGTACCGCCCCCATGCGCGATGAAAATCAGCTGCACGCGGCGGTGGTGGAGCTCATCGCCCTCGATAACGCCCAGATAAAATACTCCACCGTACAAAACTGGTATCCTGGCGACGAACAAGGCCGAGGGGGCATCTATAACTTTGTGACCAAGAGGGGTGAATGCCGCGGGGTCAATTCCAAGATCTCCTGGACTCAGGTGGAAACCGGCTCGGCGATCACGTGGAAGTACCCTAGTTGTGTGCTGCGCGGAGATTCCTCCATCGGTGAATTCTATTCGGTGGCCGTCACCAATAATTATCAACAGGCAGACACGGGCACAAAGATGGTGCATATCGGCAAAAACACCCGCAGCACCATCATCTCCAAAGGCATCTCAGCGGGTCACAGTCAGAACGCCTACCGTGGCTTGGTACAGGTGGGTAAAGGAGCGGATAACGCACGAAACTATACCCAATGCGATTCTCTATTGATGGGCGATCGCAGCGCCGCGCATACCTTCCCTTACATTGAGGCGAGGAATCCTAGCGGCAAAATTGAGCATGAGGCGACCACATCGAGGATCGCCGACGATCAGCTGTTCTATTGCATGCAGCGCGGCCTCTCAGAAGAAGATGCGGTCTCGATGATCGTCAATGGCTTCTGCAAGGAGGTCTTTAAGGAACTTCCGATGGAATTCGCCGTGGAAGCGCAAAAGCTCCTGAGCGTCAGCTTAGAAGGCGCAGTGGGATAATACGTTTGATGAGTAACTCGCAGATGCTGAGCATTAAGAACTTGCACGTCAGGGTTGAAGGAAAACCGATCCTTCAGGGTATCGACTTACAGATTATGGCGGGGGAAGTGCACGCCATTATGGGTCCTAACGGCTCCGGCAAGAGTACCCTTGCCCACGTCTTAGCCGGACGAGAAGGGTACGAGGTGACGCAAGGCGAAGTCACCTATGGAGGTCAGGACCTGCTAGCCCTGGCGCCGGAAGAGCGAGCCCGTGAAGGGGTGTTTCTTGCATTTCAGTACCCGGTGGAAATCCCTGGAGTCAACAACACATATTTCCTCAAGGCGGCTGTCAACGCCCTGCGTCGGCACCGTGGCGAGCCAGAACTCGACGCCATGGACTTCATGCAGCTAATGAAAACCAAGATAAAACTGGTGGCCATGGACGAGGGGCTCCTTAAGCGTGCCGTCAACGAGGGGTTTTCCGGTGGTGAAAAGAAGCGTAACGAAATACTGCAGATGGCGCTGCTCGAGCCACGGCTGGCCATTCTCGACGAAACCGATTCCGGGCTCGACATCGATGCCTTGAAGATCGTAGCGGAAGGGGTGAATCACCTGCGCAGCCCGCAACGTGCCATCCTGGTCGTCACTCACTACCAGCGACTGTTGAATTACATCGTCCCCGACCGGGTGCATGTTCTGGCCCAAGGCCGAATCGTGAAGTCAGGCGACCGCAGTCTGGCACAACAGCTGGAGGAATCCGGTTATGGCTGGATCGAGAAGGAGGCCGCTACCGCATGAGCATTGCCGCCGCTCAGTTGGATCACTACCGAAACGAGTTGAGTGCCATACAACCGCAACTACCCGGGTTCGGTCTCCCCTGGGTCGAAACAACCCGCCAGCAGGCGTTCGAACGATTCGCGGCACTAGGCTTTCCTGATCCAGGGGATGAAAACTGGAAGTACACGCGCGTGACACCGATCGAAAAGCGTGCCTTCCGCGCCATGCCCAAGTCCTGTGTCGGCCTCATGCCAGAGGACTTGGAAAGCTTTTTTCTTGTGCCCCAACCCTGCCATAGACTGGTATTCATCAATGGCCAATACACACCCCAGCTCTCCAAGCGAATCACACGGCCTGCGGGAACGCAAATAGGCAATCTTGCGAACGCCCTAGCCGATCATCCAGAACATCTAGAGCCATACCTCGCTCACTATGCCAATGCCGGGGCACACGGGTTTGCCGCCCTGAACACGGCGTTCATGGGGGACGGCGCGTTCCTGTACATACCCCATAACACCTTGCTCGAAAACCCCGTTCATCTGGTGTTCATTGCCACGACCCAAGAAGAGCAATTGTTCGTTCATCCGCGCAACCTTATCGTGGCGGAACAGGGCTCCGAAGCGACGATCATCGAGAGTTATGCGAGTTTGGGAGGGCGTGGCTATTTCACCAATGGGCTAACGGAGGTCGTGGTAGGCGATAACGCTGGCCTTAGTCACTATAAATTGCAGCAGGAACACGTCAGCGCCTTTCACATCGCCACCCTGCAAGTTCAGCAGAGCAAGGATAGTCGCTTCACTTCCCATTCGCTGTCGTTCGGCGGCGCCTTGGTGCGAAACGATATTAATGCCGTGCTCGACGCTCCAGGAGTCGAGTGTACGCTAAACGGTCTCTACATGGGAACCGGGCGTCAGCATGTGGATTATCACACGCGTATCGATCACATCAAACCATTCGGAACCAGCCGCGAATATTATAAAGGTATCCTGAGTGGACACGCCCGCGGTGTGTTCAGTGGTTTAACCCATGTGCATCCGGGAGCACAGAAAACCGATGCATCCCAGGCTAATGATAATTTGCTACTGTCGCGGGATGCGGAGGTGGACACCAAACCCCAGCTGGAGATCTATGCCGACGACGTCAAATGTGCCCATGGAGCCACGGTGGGTCAGCTCGACGAGGATATGATTTTTTACTTGCGTACCCGGGGCATCGAAGCCCACGCTGCCCAGGGATTACTGACTTATGGCTTCGCCCAGGACGTGATCGATCGCATGCCTTTGGCTGCCGTACGGAACGCCGCTGAGGAAGTCCTCCTTGCCCAGCTTCCCGACGCCAACACCATCAGAAAACTGGTCAGTTAACCATGGTAGCCTCGTACCTCATGCGTTCCCAAGTGTCGCGGCAGACATTCGATCCCTATCGGGTGCGCAGGGACTTTCCTATCCTAGAGCAGGCGGTCCACGGTCGCCCGCTCGTTTACCTTGATAATGGGGCCACCAGTCAGAAGCCCCTGTGCGTGATCGATGCTCTTAGAGACTATTATTGCCGCGACAACGCCAACGTACACCGAGGCGTGCACACTTTGAGCGAACGCGCCACCCGAGCTTACGAGCAGGCTCGGGAAACCGCCGCGCGGTTCATTAACGCTCCCAACAAGCACGACGTGATCTTTGTGCGGGGGACCACAGAGGCCATCAACCTGGTCGCCCAAAGCTATAGCCGACCCAGCCTTCGTCGCGGTGATGAAATTGTCATCACCGAGATGGAGCACCATTCGAACATCGTCCCCTGGCAAATGGTCTGCAAGCAGACCGGTGCCCGATTGCGAGTGCTTCCCGTCGATAACGCCGGCGAGATTCATCTGGATCAATACGCACAACTACTCGGCCCCCGAACGCAACTTGTGGCCATCGTGCACCTGTCAAACTCCCTGGGAACGATCAACCCCATCGAAGACATGATCGCTGCTGCACACGCGCGCGGTATCCCGGTGCTGGTGGATGGAGCACAAGCGATACCCCACGTCCCTGTGGACGTTCAAGCTTTGGGATGTGATTTCTACGCCTTCTCGGGACATAAAGTCTACGGCCCGACGGGGATCGGCATTTTGTACGGCAAAGCGGAGCTCCTAGAGGCCATGGAACCCTACCAGGGCGGCGGAGAAATGATCCGGCGCGTGACCTTCGAGGAGACCTCGTACAACGAGGTGCCTTACAAATTCGAAGCCGGCACACCCAACATCGCGGGAGCCATCGGTCTTGCAACAGCACTCGAATACGTATCCCGATTCGGTATCGAGGCGGTCAGCGAGTACGAAGATGCGCTGCTCTCCCACGCCACCGAAGCGATCATAGACATTCCGGGCCTACGCATCATCGGCACCGCAACCCAGAAGGCAGGCATCCTATCCTTCGTCATGGCTGGCGTGCATCCCCATGATATCGGCACGATTCTAGACACCGAAGGGGTTGCCATCCGTGCTGGTCATCATTGCACCATGCCGCTGATGACACGCTATGGCATACCGGGAACGGCTCGAGCATCCTTTGCCATGTATAACACCAAGGAAGATATCGACGCCCTCGTTCGGGGCATCGAAAAAGTGAAAGAGGTATTCGATCGATGACGGATCTACGCGAGCTTTATGAAGAAGTCATCTTAGATCACAACCGAAACCCCCGGAACTACCCGAAGATTCCGGTGGGACATAACTGTGAGGCACACGGCTTTAATCCGCTCTGCGGCGATGAATTCCGTATTTACCTGACCGTCGAAGCCGGCATCATTCGCGATGCCGGTTTCGACGGCGCGGGGTGTGCCATCTCGACAGCCTCCGCGTCCCTGATGACCGAGGCCCTAAAAGGAATGGCGGTAGAGAAGGCAGAAGCGCTGTTTGCCGAGGTCCACAAGCTGCTGACGGAGGAAACTCAATTGGGTGCACCCTCTGAACTGCTCGGCAAGCTGACGGTGCTGACCGGCGTCAAGGAATACCCTATGCGCGTCAAGTGCGCAACGCTTGCCTGGCACACCATGCATTCGGCATTGCATAAAAAAGACAGCACCATCTGCACCGAGTAAGAAGTTTGGCAACTGGCAGCGACCGATACATGGAGAGAACGATGATTTGGCCATTGGACCGCCAAACCTGCGATTCAGCCGCCAGGCGCCCTGCTTGACATCACCCGTGCTTTTCTACGAACGGCGATGATCATCGAGTGGCTTGAGAAATTGAAAAACCCGGAACAAGTTGACGCCACAGCCCTGCGCGATGAAGTCATCGAGGCGCTGCGTAGCATTTTTGATCCCGAAATCCCCGTTAACATCTATGACTTAGGGTTGATATACCAGCTCGACGTGGATGCCTCTGGGGTAATAGAGGTTAAGATGACACTGACAGCGCCAGGGTGTCCCGTCGCGCAAACCTTCCCAGCGACCGTCGAGGAAAGGCTCAGGAGCGTGCCAGGCGTCAGCGCAGCACGCGTGGAGTTGGTTTGGGATCCGCCATGGTGCCAGGATCGGATGTCAGATGAAGTCAAGCTACAGCTCGGACTGCTGTGAAGGATGAGAACGATGGGAGAATGGGTCGATGTCGCGCCCGCCAAGGACTTCCAGCCTGGCACGTCGCGGCGGCTAGACGTAGACGATGTCGCGATCGCGGTTTTCAACCTGGACGGAGAATACTATGCCGTCGAAGACGTCTGTACCCACGACTACAGCCCTTTGGAGGGCGGCGAGGTCCAAGGTGAGGAAATAATCTGTCCTCGCCACGGCGCACGCTTTAACATCAAGAGCGGGGAAGCATTGACGGCTCCAGCTTACGAACCACTGACGACGTTTCCGGTGCGCTTGGAAAACGGCATGGTACAGGTCATGGACGACCGATGGGACTAAGAAGCTATGCCAGCAAGATCTCGAAAACCCACGCCGCGAAAAGCAGGGCCGTAACCGAATCATCGATCGTGACCCAGTTACCCTGACAGCAATTTTACGAAAAACGGGGTCCAAAACAGAAACAACATCGCGAGCAAGATAGCGTCGAACACGATGACCGTCTTGTAGCATGCCCGTTCCGAACCGTGTTTTTCGCCCATAAACACTCGGCTCATCAGCATATCGAAGGGCAAGATCCACATCAGCATGAGAGCGATGACGGGCACCACATAGACGGAAATGGTGCGCCATCCCGAGGCATCCTCCCCCCAATAAAACACAAACGGCAAGGTCAGGAGCACGAGCAACCCCATGGCGACACGAAGAATACCCACCCGTTCGCGCAGCCCGTAGGATGATTTGAGAACGTCCATTACCATGCTTAAGAAGCTGTTTTAAAAATGTCGCGAGCGCCGGCGGAGCAAGACGCGCGGCGGCAACAAAATCGTCGGGAACGATTTTGAACAGCTGGAAGCTGGCCCCGAAGGGGCGAG
>CAZUZO010000053.1:0-19961 GCA_964624765.1 uncultured Thiotrichales bacterium | reverse complement strand
CCAAAACCGGAGCCGTTTTCCAGAATGTGTAGCCGCCCGTTTAGCCAATCAAGGCCTACAACTACCTGAGAAGCTGTCTTAAAAAACGACTACGCTTACCATAGTTGCGTTGCGCAGCGGCCCGCCATCCTCATGTACGCCCGCGCACACTCCAGCTGTCACTCGCCCCATCCTTGGGGCTCACCCCTTTGGTACCCGCTTCCAGCTGTTCAAAATCGTTCCCGGCAATTTTGTCACCGCTGTGTGCCTCGCTCTGCCGGCGCTCGTGACATTCTTAAAACAGCTTCGGCCCCCCATTCTGTATGGACGGAACGGAACACAAAATCGATCCACAACCTGCGACACTTACCCTGTACCGTAATGAGTCTAAGCAAACGTGAGTGAGCGACAACAGTATGCCACAGCTGCACACTTTCCGGCACACCTATAGCACTCGCTCGCCGCCTGTTGGACACGGGCTGAGTTCATGTCTGCTTATCAAGTGAGAGGTTGTGAAAAAACCGTCGCGAGCGGCACGAGAGTCAGGCGGACGGCGCCAAGCCGAGAGACATATCAAATAGATAGGCGAGGAGCGCGCACCGCCCAACGCCGCTATCGGGTTATGTAGCAGGTTTTTCACAACCTCTGAGTGCTCTATAGAAGCCTTCTAAAAGCGTCCTTGCGTTGCAGCAAACGGTCCGAAATCCGATACAGCTGCTCCAAGCGCAAGGTGGCGAACAGATCCGATGAAGTTCCCGAGCGCGCTTTGGCTCTGCTAACAGCCGCCGGTGGGGCGCTCGCTGTCCAGTGCCACCACTCCGGTGCATGACTCGATAAGGAGTGGTCGATCGCCCAAGGTCTTAGGAGGCGCAAGATCACGCGCACCTTGGTCATAAGCACACCGGCAGAGAGCCTTGCCAGGATGTCCATATATTGTCTATCTTTATATCTTTTATAAAGCAACTTTTAATGTATTATTAGATTTTTATATTGACACTATATAGACATTTCTTTACCATAGGATTACGGAGAGTCAAACAGGAGGATGATGAAATGAAAGCGCTCAGGGCCACCGCGGCAGAAAATGAGACTAGGTTGTCAACCGTCTGAAGGAGAATCCGAGTGGCAACACCCCACTTACCAGACACGACGGCGGGACAATGTCACCGCTATCCTGTGACCAGAGGCGCTAGTGGCGCATTCTCTCAAAACAGCAACACCACCACCACGATGTTCTATGATGGGGGCTGCCCGCTCTGTCGGCGAGAAGTGGCTCACTATCAGCGGCTCGACACGGCGCAGCGGATACGTTGGATAAACATCGACAGCGAGCCGGAAGTGCTCGATACCTTCCGGATCGCACACCCGGAGGCGATGGGGCGCCTGCATGTTCTGACCCCGGACGGGAAAATAGTCACGGGTGCGCAAGCATTCGCCACCGTCTGGGCGGCGTTGCCTTACTACCGAGGCCTCGGCTACCTCGTAAAACGCCTGCGATTACTAAAGCCTCTCGATCGTCTTTATGCACTGTTCGCGCGGTGGCGCTACCACCGCCGTCTCAAGGAGCTGGGTGAGGAAAAGACGCGAGTGAGCTATGACGACGCGACGCGGAGTGAACGAGCGGCCCAAGCGCACCCACATAAATAGCGCCCATGGCATCGCAAAGCATGGTGCTCGCACAGCACCGCTCGCGCCGGTCTCTCGCTGCTAAGAGCCTTTGACGATAGCCTCCCGCCGGCGGCCACATCCAGGGTCGTCGTCGACGCTCTAGTTGCTATCTCTGCCGGCAGGGTCGCCGGTCACATGGCGCGCATCCGCTAGCCCATGATCCGCTAGATGGGCTGAGTGGTCGGTTGCTGTTGCTTTGCTTGTAACAGCAACCGATAGCTCTCCATGACCCGCCCCAAATGGGGGTGGTCCAGTCCGAGACTCTGCCCCAAGATGGCCAAAGAACGCGCGAACAACGGCTCGGCTTCACGCAAACGTCCCTGAGCACTGTAAAGCTGGGCAAGGTTAGCAAGGCCTGTCGCCACTTCGGGGTGGTCAGCCCCAAAGGCTTTTTCTAGAATCGCCACCGCTTCCAGCTGCAAGCTCTCCGCCTCCCTATAACGCATTTGGACACCATAAAGTACCGCCAAATTATTGAGCCCGATGGCGACGTGGGGGTGTTCGGATCCGAGCGTCTTGCGTGCAATCCTCAGCGTGCGCTGGTACAGCGGCTCGGCGTCGGCGTACCGGTGCTGCACGCGATACAGCTTTGCCAAGTTGTTAAGGGTCTGGGCAACGTCGGGATGCTCTGGACCCAGGGCCCGCTCCTGGATTCGCAACGCTCGCTGATAGAGCGGTTCAGCTCGGGTGTACTTGCCTTGATCATGGTAAAGCAGCGCCAGGGCGTTCAGAGTGAGGGCAACACGCGGGTGCTGCAGCCCGAAGGCCTTCTCCTCCAGGGCTAAGGCGCGCTGGTAGAGCGGTTTCGCCTCTAAATAACGACCCTGGGCGTCATAGAGCAGGGCCAGTTCAGTCAGGCTTTGGGCAAACGCGGAATGCTCACTTCCCAACACCCTCTTGCGAATCATCTGCACTCTTTCGAGGAGCGATTCTGCCTCCTCATACAGGCCCTTGGCGCGGTAGAGTTTGCCTAGGTGCATCAGACTCTCCGCCGTCGCCCGCCCGTTCGGGTCAATCTGCTCGCGCATGGCCAATGCCCGTTCATGGAGAGATCGGGCCTCATCATAGCGCCCAAGGACATGGTAGAGTGACCCGAGGTCGTTAAGGCTCTCGGCCACCGCAGGATGCTCTGGCGGCAGTGCCTTCTCCCGAAGGGCAAGCGCCTCGCGATAGCACTGCTCGGCCTCGGTGTAGTGTCCTAAATCCTGATGAAGCAGCGCGACCTCATTGATCACACCCGCCACATCGGGGTGGCTTGACCCAACAGCCTGCTCGAAAATGCGCCTGGACCGCTGGAAGAAGGCTTGGGCCTCAGCGAAGCGAGCCAAGGTACGGTAGGATTTTGCCAGCGCATTTAAGCTCTGCGCATGGCGGAGGTCGTCTTCGCCAAAGCTCTCGGCTTCCCGCAGGGCGGCTTCAAAATGCGTGCTGGCTTCCGTGTAGCGACCCTCCTGATAAGCGCTGTCGCCGGCTCGCTGGTGAGCACGCCAAGACGTCTCTTGGGAGTGCGCTAGCGCGGAAACCAAGAATCCTAGAGTACAGATGACGCCTGCCAGCCAACGATTGGGGATACTCATGGGTTACCCTCCCTCACGCGAGGTACACAATACCGACTCAAAAGATACCCGCTGCCGCAACGGAAAAGCAAAACAGGCGAACGTCGGCCGTCGTAGCGGTGAGTTGGGTCTATCGCAGCGTCGATTCACCGGCACCACCCTCGATGCCCGGCGTCGCTCGGCAACGCACACCGGATGCCGTTCCGTTTTCCAGCACGTCCGGCCAGATCAGGGACGCTTTCAGGTGGCTGGGCATCGACCGCTATGGCATCATCCATCTTTCTGAAACCCATCGAACGGCTGGTCGCGCCCTCGCTGTCCTATCCGACAGGCCAACAGCCAACCGGTGGGGTGGCCCCGGCTATATCAGGCGAGGGTTTTTGGGCGTTGGTCATCTTTCGGCAGCCTGATGACCTTTGCCCTTGGGGCAGCCGAAGGCTTAGGCACCAACGGTGTGCTCCAGAGCAACCCTGACGAAACGATGACCATGGCCAGTTATTGCACATGAAAACGCCACGCCTCATCCAGATCGCGCATGAGGATCCGGCGGCGATTCGCACAGAACTGCTCACCAGCTTGACGGCGCCGACCGCGACGATAGCCCCCAAGTACCTGTACGACGCCCTGGGTTCACGTCTATTCTCCGCCATCACCGAACTGCCAGAGTATTACCTGACGCGCACCGAAGCCGCCATCTTCGCCGAGGAAACAGACCACATGGCCCAGGTGCTGGGCCCGGTTTCGACCTTGGTGGATCTGGGGGCAGGCAATTGCGAGAAGGCCGCCCGCCTGTTTTCCGCCTTTCAAGTACGGCGCTACGTAGCCATCGACATCTCGGTAACCTACCTCAGCGAGTCGCTGGAACTTTTGCAACGGCGACATCCGGGAATGGACCTGCTTGGTATCGGCCTCGACTTTTCGCAAAGCTTGAATTTGCCGGCCGAGATCGGCGCTGGGCCGCGCACGCTGTTTTACCCCGGATCAAGCATCGGCAACTTTACGCCGCCCGCCGCGCTGGAGTTCTTGCGGCAAGCACATGCCGCCTGTCAGGGCGGAGCACTGCTGATCGGCGTCGATCTGATCAAGCCCGTCACCCTTCTCGAACCCGCTTACGACGACCCGCTGGCCGTCACCGCGGCCTTCAACCGCAATCTGCTGCGGCACATGAATCGACTGGCCGGCACTGACTTCGACATTGCCGACTGGCGCCACCTCGCCTTCTTCAACAGCCTGGAGTCGCGTATCGAGATGCACCTGGAAGCCGTGCGGGAGACGATCGTGGGTTGGGAGGGAGGCGAACGCCGCTTTGCCCGCGGCGAACGCCTGCATACCGAAAATTCTTACAAGTGGCGCGCAGAGGATTTCGCCGCCTTGCTAAAACGCGCCGGTTTTTCGCGACTGCGGCGCTGGACCGACGCGCGCCAGTGGTTTACGGTATTCGCCGCCTTTTCCTAGGCCGGCGTGCGTGCGACCCCGTCTCGTCAGAACCGACTGTTACCGCGCGCAACTGCGAAACCCGGTATGAATGTCGTTGCGCTCCGGTGGGAAAAAGTTGCGGTAGCGCGGATGCGCCATGCGCGCCGACGTCGCGCAGCTCGCCCCGCGAAGCACGTAGCGCTCGCCGAACCACGGCACGGAATAATCGCGGTAGGGATGAGGGGTGAAGCCGGGGTAGGGCAGAAAGCGGCTGGTCGTCCATTCCCATACCTGTCCCCAGGCAAAGCCGGCTTGCGTCATCGCGGCGGCTTCCCACTCGGCTTCGGTCGGCAGGCGACGTCCAGCCCAGCGGCACCAAGCGTCGGCCTCGGACCAGGTCAGATGAGTGGCCGGTGCAGCGAGCGGCAGCGTCTGCCACTCGCCTAACCAGCGCTGTTGCCAAGTATCGCCGTGCCTGCGCAGATAGCGTGGTGGTTCGATCCCCGCCGCTGCGATGAACGGCAGGTAGCGACCCCAGGTCACGACGTTGCTATCGATGGCGAAGGAATTGACTTCAACCCGGTGTGGACAAAGCTCATTGTCGAAGGCGAATCCATCGCCCGCAAGACCGAGCGTCCAGATTTGCGCGGGAATGTTCAATGTGCTGTTTCTAGGGATTGCTCCCATGGGAGACAGCAGCGGGACGGGCAGGGGAATGTTCAACGCCTGCGCCATGTAGATCGCCGCCTCGGTATGCATGTCTTCATGGAACAGAACAAGGCGGAAAAAATACAGCTCGTCATCGGTTTCGGGGGTCAGGGCGAGCCGGCTCAAGGTGTCGTCCAGGCCTACGGCCAGATACCCGCGGGTGGCCGCTAGATCCGGCAGCGGCAACCCCCAGCGCGTGGCATGGGCGACGTGACTGGAGTCGTACAGCGCATCCGCTTGTGACAGGCGCCCGGGCGGTCGTTGGTGGTCGGAATCACAGTGGATGCCGAGCGAACGCTGACGATTGCGTGCAATCCAGTACTCCTGGAACCAACCGACATGGCCGGCTTCCCACAGCGGCGGATTGAGCTGTGCAGAATACGGGACTGTCAGCGCCGCGCCGAGGGTGGCAACATAGGCATCGAGCAGCGCCAAGGTGCGGGCTCGACTGTCGCGCAGGGCGTCGGCGAGTATTGCACGTCCTCCGGTGCGAGCGAGGATGGCTGGGCTACCGATCATGGGATGGACTCACGCGCATGCCTAAAACAAACATTATGCCCCAAGTCGTCATCGTCAGTCCCGCGCTGCGCGCTGCCAACAACGGTAACTGGCAAACGGCCCGGCGCTGGCGGGCGCATTTGTCCGCGACCCTGTCCGCGCGCATCGTCAAACAGTGGCCGGATGGCCAAGCGGATCGGGATTCCGTGATGGTCGCCTTGCACGCTCGGCGTTCCGCCGATGCCATCGCGGCCTGGAGCGCCAGGCATCCCGAACGCGGTCTGGCGGTGGTGCTCACCGGCACCGATCTGTATCGCGATCTCCCCACCGATGCCTCCACCCAGCGTTCCCTAGAGCTGGCCCAGGTGCTGGTGGTATTGCAGGAATGCGCTCCGCAATCTGTCCCTGACGAGGCGCGCGCCAAGACGCGCGTCATCTTTCAGTCCACCACGTCCCGCAAGCCGCTACCCAAGTCGTCCCATCGCCTGCGCGCGATCATGGTCGGCCATTTGCGCGAAGAGAAATCCCCGGAGACGCTGTTCGCCGCTGCGCGCTTGCTGGCCTCGCACCCGGACATTCGCATCGACCACATCGGCGAGGCGATGGATCCGAGCTTGGGCGAGGCGGCGCAGGCAACCGCGGCGGCGGTACCCAACTATCGCTGGCTGGGCGGTTTGCCGCATGAAGGGGTGCGGCGGCGCATCCAGCGCGCACACCTGTTGATTCACGCCAGCCGCATGGAAGGCGGCGCGCATGTGGTCATGGAAGCCGTGGCCAGCGGCACACCGGTGCTCGCCTCCGACATCGACGGTAATGTCGGCATGCTGGGGGCGGATTACGCCGGTTACTTCCCGTGGGGCGACGCCGATGCCCTGGCGGCATTGCTCCTGCGCTGCCGAGACAATCTGCGCTTACCGGGCAGCGATGACTTACTACAGACCTTGGTAGCCCAATGCCGGCAGCGCGCATCGCTATTCGATCTGGCCACCGAGCGGTCGGCGCTGCAATGCCTGGTCCACGACCTGCTGGGAGAGCATTGAATGCAAGCCAAGGCAACGCCTGTGCTCCGAGACATCGTGTTGATCGGCGGCGGTCACAGCCACGTCGGGGTGCTGCGCCGGTTCGCCATGAAACCATTGCCAGGCGCGCGCCTGACGCTGATCTGTACCGACACCGATACCCCTTACTCCGGCATGCTACCGGGCTACATCGCTGGACATTACAGCTTCGATGAAGTGCATATCGATCTGCGTCGCCTAGCCCGATTGGGCGGCGCGCGCTATTACCGCGATGAAGCCATCGGCATCGACCGGGGCAGGCAACAAGTGCTGTGCCGGCACCGCCCGCCTGTGCCCTATGATGTGTTGTCGATCAACATCGGTTCCACCCCACAACTGGATCCGGTGCCCGGCGCGAGCGCACACGCCGTGCCGGTCAAACCGATTCGCCGTTTCAACGAACGCTGGCTGGCTCTGTTGGAGCGGGTTTGCCGCCATGCCGGAACCACCCGAATCGCCGTGGTCGGTGCCGGCGCCGGCGGAGTCGAACTGACCCTGGCCATCCAATACCGCTTGCGCCACGAGCTGGCGGCACGGGGGCGCGATCCAGACGAACTGGAGTTGCATCTGTTTTCCGCCAACCCTCACATCTTGCCCACCCATAACGCTGCCGTTCGCGAAGCCTTTGCCCAGGTTCTGGCCGAACGGAAAGTTGTGGTGCATGTTGGAGCCGAAGTCACCGAAGTCACCGCCGGCCATCTGCAGACGCGGACCGGCGACGTCCTCAACGCCGACGAGATCCTCTGGGTAACGCAGGCGGGCGGTGCCCCATGGTTGCGGGACACCGGCCTCGTGCTCGACGCCCAGGGGTTCATCCGCGTCCGCGATACGTTGCAAAGCGAGACCGATGCGCTGATTTTTGCTGCCGGCGATTGCGCCTCCATGATCGATCATCCGTTCGAGAAGGCAGGCGTGTTTGCCGTGCGCATGGGCAAACCCCTAGCCGAGAATTTGCGCCGGACACTCCAGCGCCGGAGCCTGATCCGCTATCGCCCACAGCGGCGCTGGCTGGCGCTGATCAGCACCGGCGACCGATACGCCATCGCCTCGCGCGGCAATCTCTCGGCGCGGGGCGATTGGGTGTGGCGGTGGAAGGATTGGATCGACCGGCGCTTCATGCGGCGATTTAGCGAATTCGAAAACATGGCCCCGGCCGCCGCAGGTAGGGATGGCGTGATCCCGCTCGACGAGGCGGAAACGTCCCAGGCGATCTCCGCCATCGCCATGCGCTGTGGCGGCTGCGGTGCCAAGGTAGGAGCAACGGTGCTCTCCCGTGCGCTGACCGACGTGCGGCCTCTTGAGCGCGACGACGTGCTCATCGGACTGCACACGCCCGACGATGCGGCCGTGGTACGCGTGCCAACCGGCAAACTCATGGTGCACACCGTCGATTTCTTTCGCGCCTTCATCGACGACCCCTGGCTGTTCGGTCGGATTGCCGCCAACCACGCCCTCGGCGACATCTTCGCGATGGGCGCGGAAGCGCAATCCGCTACCGCTATCGCCACCGTGCCGCCGGGTTTGGAAAGTAAAATCGAGGACACCTTGTTCCAGATGATGTCGGGCGCGGTTACGGTGCTCAGCGAGGCCGGTTGCGCGCTGGTCGGTGGCCATACCGGCGAGGGTCAAGAACTGGCGCTCGGCTTTGCCGTCAACGGCCTGCTCGACGAAGCGTTGACCGGCGGGATGCGCAAGGGCGGCATGCGCCCTGGCGACGTGCTGATCCTCACCAAGCCGATCGGCACCGGCACCCTGTTTGCCGCCCACGACCAACTCAAGGCTCGTGGCCGTTGGATCGATGCGGCGCTGGAATCCATGCAAGTCTCAAACCGCGCCGCCATGACCTGCCTGATAGCGCATGCTGCCACCGCCTGCACCGATCTCACTGGCTTTGGTTTACTGGGACACCTGGTGGAGATGACACGGCCCTCGGGGGTCGATGCCGAACTCGATCTTAACGCGCTGCCGGTGCTCGATGGCGCAGCGGAAACGGCCGCACACGGCATCCTGAGCTCCCTGCATCCCGCCAACGTGCGGTTGCGCCGAGCGCTGCGTAACCAAGAGCAAGCGATTCGTCACCCGCACTATCCCCTGCTGTTCGACCCGCAGACCGCCGGTGGGCTGCTCGCCAGCGTACCGACCGCAGCGGCGCAGCCGTGTATCATTGCCCTGCGCGACGCGGGTTATCCCAAGGCGGCGCGCATCGGACGCATCCTGCCGCCAGGGGATGCGCTGGAACCGATCCGGCTAGTCGGATATCAAGAACGGTCATGACGGTGCCTTGCACCGGTCCAACATGCGAGGTCATGCGTGAACTTTGAGGTTCTGAAGAAAACGTCGCGAGCAACAGCAGCCAGACAAACAGGCGGACAGCGCCAAGCCACGACCCCTACCAATTAGATAAGCGAGGAGCGAACACCGCGCTAATCGTCATCCCTTCTGTCCAACCGAACACACCCGTGCCCCGTTAGGTCAGCATGCTGGTGCTGACATCACATTGTGGCAGGGCGTGACGCAATTGGTCGGCTCCGGCTTCCGTGACGGCGGTTCCCCAAAGGATGACCTCCCTCAAGGCGGGCAAAGAGCACAGATGGACGATACCGGCGTCGCCCACTGCGGTATCCCACAGAATCAGCGTCTCCAACTGTTTCAGATCAGCGATATAACGAAGGCCGGCATCCGATATCCGCGTGCGAGTCAGGTAAAGCCCGCGAAGATTGGTCAAGGCTGTCAGGCGGGCGATCCCGGCGTCGGTGATCGGAGTATCCTTCAAATCCAGCACCTGCAAACTCTGCAAAGCGGCGATCACCTCTAGGCCTTGGTCGGTGATCGCCGTGTGGTCCAAATGAAGCTCTTGCAGACCCTTGAGCGACAGGAGATGTTGCAGCCCCGCGTCGGTCACACGGGTCTCAGCCAATGATAGAAAGCGAAGGTTATCGAGACTGCCGAGCAGATAGCCCAGCTCACGATCGGTGATCTCCGTTTCCAACAGATCGAGCTTCTGCCCCAATTGCACCCGAGGCCATTCGAGAATGTTTTCCAACAGACGCAGCAAGTTCTCGGCGGAGGCATTGACCCGCGTCAACCGCTGATTCAGCTCTTCCTGATCCGAGCCGGCTTGCTCGGCTGAGTTCCTCAGCGAGGCGCTAGCGGTTGAGATCTCCGCCAGCGCATCTTGCACGCTACGGCCCACATTCGACAAAAAACGATCCTTCGTTGCATTGAGCTCTTGCAACGCCCGCCGCGCTTGCTCCAGCTGCGATAGGTACTTCTTCTGCTCTTCGACCAGACGACTAATCTTCAAGTGTGCACCGATGCGCGCCACCACTTCAAGCGGCCGCACAGGCTTAGTGACGTAATCCACGCCACCGACCTCGAAACCTTTGGCAAGATCCACGACATCGGTCTTGGCGGTCACAAAGATGATCGGGACATCTCGCAGACTTCCGTTTACCTTCAACTTGCGACAGGTCTCGAAGCCATCCATACCCGGCATCATGACGTCCAGCAAGATGATATCGGGCGCCGAATGGGGCGCGACCTCCAGCGCCATCTCGCCGGTGGTGGCAAAAAAAATCTGGCAGCCTTCGGGCTCCAGGATCCGCCTGAGCAAATCCAGATTGGCTGGTGCGTCGTCCACGATCAGGACACTAGCACCCTTGAGTTCCCCTCCATCAGTCATGTTCGATCTGCTCCAAGGCCGCCAACAAGGCCCCTCGATCATATCGCCCTAATAGAGCCTGCAGGTGATCGGCGAATGCTTGCGCCTGCCGATCCCCGGCGCGGATCTCCTCCAGGGTCGCTTCGATATCCGTAAACGCATTGAGCTGTGCAGCCTGCCGCAGGCGCTGGTGCAAGGCGGGAGACAGTTTGACCCCGGAGAAATCGGTCACGCTCGGCCGGCGCTTCGGCACAGGCTGCCTCAGCGGCTCACGTTCGAAGCGCACTCCGAGATGGTGTTCCAGACAGCGGGCAACCTGGCGTAGAGAAAACGGCTTACCGATGAAATCATCGAACCCAGCCTGGAGATAGTGTTCCCGGTGGTGGGAGACCCCCGAAGCTGAGACCGCCACACACACGATCCGCTGGTTCGGCCATTCGGTGCGCAAGCGGTCGAGAGTTTCAAGTCCACCCATCACCGGCATGCGCATATCCATAAATACGATATCGGGGACGCGCCGGCGTATCGCCTCCAAGGCGGACCGCCCATCCCGCGCAGTCAAGACTTCGGCACCTAACGTGCGCAACATCTTGGTTAGGATATCACGATTGTCCTCGACATCATCCACCACCAGCGCCCTTACTCGGTACTCTTGGGCGAGACCGATGATTCGGGTGGTCTCCTCGTTGCCTTGAGCCATCATCTTGGTCGCTGGCGGTAACGGCACGCGGAAGAAAAATCGGCTACCGCTGCCAGGCTGTGATTGCACCTGCAAACTACCTCCCATCAGCTCGATCTGCCGCTTCGCGATAGCCAAACCAAGACCCGTTCCGCCCTTGTGCACGCCCTCTGCTGCTTGCTGAAAAGGTTCGAAAATCCGAGTTTGCACCGCTTGGCTGATACCAGGGCCCGTATCAACCACCTGAAAATGATACAGGTCTCCGGCTTGACGCACCTCTAGCTTGATTTCACCGCTCTCGGTGAATTTCACCGCGTTGCCGACCAGATTGATGAGGACCTGGCGTAGCTTACGCTGATCGCCGTGCACCGATCGGTCTTCGAGATCGGTCTCTACCCGCCAGGCAAGCTTTTTCTGCTCACACCGCACAGCAAAGATCTCCGAAAGACCCTCGATCACACTTGCAATTCGGAAATCCTCGTTGTCCAGCTTCTCTGCTCCGGCTTCAATCTTCGAGATGTCGAGAATATCGCTGATGAGTTCCAACAGATGGGTGCCCGCGCGCTTGATGGCACCGATAGAGTGACGGGTACCGCTGGGAAGGTGTCGCTCGTTTTCGAGTAACTCCGTGTAGCCCAAAACCGCGTTCATGGGCGTGCGTATTTCATGAGACATGTTGGCAAGGAAAAGCGACTTCGCTTGGCTGGCCACTTCTGCCTGCTCTTTGGCCGCCTGCAGCGCGGCCTCAGTGCGTTTTCGAACCGTGATGTCCCGAATGATGCCGACGAAAATGAGACTGTCGCCTTGGCGCGTCTCCCCCACCGACAACTCCAAAGGAAAGACCGTCCCATCCTGACGCCTGCCCTGGACTTCCCGGCCTGCCCCAATAATATGGCGCTCGCCGGTCACCCGATAGCGATGGAGATAACTATCGTGCTCGTCATGGTAAGGTGGAGGCATCAGGATCTTCACGTTGCACTCGATGACCTCGGCCGCCCTGTAGCCGAATAACTTCTCGCAAGCAGGGTTGAAATCCTGGATGATGCCGTCGGAATCGGTGATGATGACTCCATCGACCACTGTGTCAATAACAGCCCGCAGCCTTGCCTCCCGGTCCTTCAGTACCTGCTCCCTCGCCTTGCGCACTCGCATATCGTGGACGATACCGACGAAACGCCGCTTATCGTGCTGCACCATTTCCCCCACCGAAAGCGCCATAGGGAAGATCGTGCCATCTTTGCGTTTGCCTTTCACTTCACGGCCGGTTCCGATAATCCGTCGCTCCCCTGTGGTGCGATAGTGATCCAAATACCCGTCATGTTCATCGCAGTAGGGCAAAGGCATGAGCATCTTCACATTCCGACCGATCACCTCCTCGGCTCGATAGCCGAACAACCGCTCACATGCCAAGCTATATTCCTCCACGTTGCCGCGGTCATCGATGATGATAATGCCATCGACGGCGGTGTCGAGCAGGGCCCGCCATTGAGCCGTTCGCTCCCTGACGCGCTGCCGCAGTCGCTGATAGCCCGGCACCGCTCGTTGCCGGACACGCTCCCGTATTTTTTGCTGGCCGAAGACAACGAGTGCCGTTGCCCACAGAGCGCCCATGGACAACAGTTGCTCCACCCAGGGGGCCGCGATGACCGGGCCCACTACAGGCAGGCCACGGACAAGCACAATCCCACTGCCGATGCTGGCAATGACGAAAGGCCATCCTGTCCATGGCAACCAAACGCCTGCGGCAATGAGTAACAGGCAAACGTAGACCGAGACTGAAGCGCTTTGCAAAAGCCCTGCGATGTCCATGGGTGTTATCCGGTACGGCGGTAGCCAGATCAAAGCCGGCCCTCGGTCTGCAGGGCCGCACATCGAGGGAAGCTCTGAAACGGTTTTAAAAATGTCACGAGCGCCGGCAGAGCAAGGCGCACGGCGGCAAAGAACCGCAGTGTACAAGGGAGTACATGAGGATTACTCGCCCCATCTCTGGGACTCGCTCCTTTTTCGGGGCCAGCCGGTGGCTGTTCAAAATCGCTCCGGGCGATTTTGTGTTGAGCCGCCGCGCAACGCAGCTATGGCAAGCGCAATAGTTTTTAAAACAGCTTCTCAGGGGACTGCGGTTTCCAGTCGCCGAGCCTCAGCGCTCACCTCAGCGAGCCGCCCGGGAGGATACACTCACCCCCACCCAGCCTGGGGGTGAACCTCTCAGCAAAAGTTCAAGGGTATGCGCATTAGCAGCCCCCCCTCACGACGCACCTCAGCAGCGGCGATGACGGCTTGACCCACCTCTGCTACCCAACCGTTCGCCCCATGGCGGGCGCTTCTACGGAAGCACCGCGGCCATTGGGCCCTCGTTGGCTGTCGGCAGGCCGTGTCAGCCGTGATCCCGGACTGCCACTTTGGCTCGGTGGCTGCGGCCGACGACCGGCCAAGATGTCGTCGATCTGATCACTGGTCAGGGTCTCGTATTCAACGAGCGCAGCAGCCATGGCGTTGAGTTCAGACAAATTTTCCATAAGGATCGTCCGCGCACGCTGATAGTTGCGTTCGATGATTCCTCGGACCTCTTCGTCGATCTGTCGAGCCGTCTCCTCCGATACCGATTTGCGCTGCGTGACCGCCTGCCCGAGAAATACCTCACCCTCCTCCTCACCATAGGACAGCGGACCGAGCCGCTCCGAGTATCCCCACTTCGTCACCATGTTGCGCGCGATAGCCGTCGCCCGCTCGATATCGTTTTGCGCACCGGTGGTCACTCCATCGGCTCCGAAGATGATCTCTTCGGCTAGCCGCCCCCCAAATAGGCTTGCAATCTGGCTCTCCAGGCGTTGCTTGCTGGCACTGTACCTGTCCTGTTCGGGTAAGAACAAGGTGACTCCCAAAGCCCGACCGCGTGGAATAATGCTGACCTTGTGCACCGGATCGTGCTCCGGCACCAGACGCCCAACGATAGCGTGCCCCGCCTCATGGTAGGCTGTGCGCCTCTTATCCTCGGCACTCATCACCATGGAACGGCGCTCCGCCCCCATAAGGATCTTGTCCTTCGCCCGCTCAAAGTCCGCCATACTGACCCGTTGCTGGTGCCCACGGGCCGCCATGAGCGCCGCTTCATTGATGAGGTTGGCGAGCTGCGCGCCAGAGAATCCCGGAGTGCCCCGGGCCAGTACGTGCTCATCCACATCAGACTCGATAGGCACCTTGCGCATGTGGATATGCAGAATTTGCGCACGCCCCGTCACATCCGGCAAAGGGACCACCACCTGCCGGTCGAAACGCCCTGGCCGCAACAGCGCGGGATCGAGAACATCGGGGCGGTTGGTCGCAGCAATGACAATGACACCTTCCGTACCTTCGAAGCCGTCCATCTCCACCAACAGCTGGTTGAGCGTCTGCTCACGCTCATCGTGGCCCCCACCGAGACCGGCACCACGACGACGTCCGACGGCATCGATCTCATCGATAAAAATGATGCACGGGGAATTCTTCTTCGCCTGCGCGAACATATCGCGCACTCGCGATGCCCCGACTCCGACAAACATCTCCACAAAGTCGGAGCCGGAGATAGAGAAGAAAGGCACCTGAGCTTCGCCAGCGATGGCACGCGCAAGCAGCGTCTTACCCGTACCGGGAGTCCCCACCATCAACACACCCCGGGGGATGGTGCCACCCAGTTTGCGAAAGCGTGCCGGATCCCTCAAAAACTCGACCAGCTCACCCACCTCCTCTTTGGCTTCATCCACGCCCGCCACGTCGGCAAGTCGGGTCGAGATCTGACCCTCAACGAGACGCTTCGCGCGGCTTTTACCGATGGAGAAAAGGCCCTGTCCCCCCATGGCCCCAGCGCTACGGCGCAGGAAGTAAAGCCACACGGCGATCAGCAGCAAGATCGGCCCCCAGGCGAGCAGCAGCTGGGAAAGGAATCCCGGCCCCTCAGGAGGCCGCCCAGCAATGGTGACATTCTGTTGCAGCAAATCGGCGATCAAACCGGGATCGCCCGGATTGTAGGTCTGAAAGCGACGCCCGTCTTCGGCGACGCCAGAGATACGCTGATCCTGGATCACCACTTCCCGAACTTCACCTTGATTGACGGCTGCGAGGAATTGCGAGTAATTCAACTCGGGCACAGCATTCTGCGAACTCCCTAAGCCACTCAACAGATTCAGCAATAAAAACCCCAACAGCAACCCAAATAGCAGGTTTTTGTATCCAACGTTCATCCTAGCCGCCTCTTTGGAAACCGATACAGACTTTCAGCCAAGCTTCGCTTGGTTTTTGTGCAGGCATAAACCTAGACAACAAGGACCTAAATCGGTTCCAACAACTGGGTGCCCACCACCCATCAAAGTGGCTACCCGCTATATCTGAGACTTAGAAAGCAGGACACCAGATCAGGCCATCTGGACAAGATATAATTTGTTCATATTTTGTAATTGACAAAATATAGACGCCATGCCATACTGGGGTTGTCGGTGAGCTGTGAAGCAGGGCGTTCAACGACCTGCTTCACCCTACACCCTGTCAAGTGCGTTTTGAGACGATCAGGAGAAAGCGGCTATGAAGAAGCGACCCACTGAAAAGCTAGCGATTGCCGTTGCGGGTTTCGTCTATTCTCCCCTGTTGATGATGTTGCTGTTGACCATCGTGACGGTCTTCGACAGCGCTGTTCGGTAAGTCCCGAATCTTTTGGCCACATCCGGCACTGATGGCCGGCGCGGTGATTCATAGCAATGAGCGAAGCGGGCGGGCTCCTGAGATCCCGCCTGTCCAACCGGCTAAGCGACTCAAACCGACCGCGCTAGGTAAGCGCTATCATTGCCTCGGCTAGCACGAAGCTACGCACACTGAAGCCTTAACCGACCCTTGCCCACCGGCGCGCCATCGCTGACGAGTCGGCCACATGTGCGCGCCACCCGATTCCCCTGCTGAACGACACGCGCCGACTTACCCTTGAACTCATGAACGTTTTGCCTCAACCTGTCGCGACAGGCTGTGCGGCGGGGTGCCCCACATCGTTCTAAGCTGAGCTTCCGAGATCGCCTCGGTGTGCGCCTGACCGGCCACGGGTACTGCCCGGTCCGACAGGAGTACCCTTGACCACAGCATCGGTGTTTGCGAGGCTATCATCGTCGCATTCCGGACAGACCATTGAAAAGGTCGCTAGCCGCCATGAGGATTTCAGCCACCATACGGGAGACGAGATGACGACGAGCCAGACGGTCCCTGACGCAAGGACAGCAGGACGATGATCAACAAGAAAGAGCAACTGCGGGAACTGATCGATCAGCAGTGCCTCAAGGTGGGGTCTGATTTTGCACTCAGCACCGGGCAAAGCTCAGGATTTTACTTCGATACGAAATGGATCACTTTGAATGGGGAAGGGCTAGCGCTGATCGCCGATTTTATGCTGCACGAGATCGGCAAATTGCCGACTACTCCAACGGCGATCGGAGGTCTGACGATGGGAGCAGATTTCATCGTCGCGGGTGTCATCTTAAGGGCAAGCCAGATGGGCCTGCAAACGACTCAAGGCTCCATCGTACGTAAGGAACCGAAGAAGCATGGGACACGCAGCAGAATCGAGCACCAGCTGCCACCAGGAACAGCGATCGTGGTGATAGACGATGTCATCACCACGGGAACATCCACCCTCATAGCTTGCGATGAGTTCGAAAGTGCTGGATACACGATCGTAGGCGTGCTGACGATCGTGGATCGTGAGGCTGGCGGGCTCGAGAGGCTAAGAAACCGCTACGGGCACGCAGAAGCACTATTTCGCACGCGCGATTTTCCCCGTGCTTTGGCGCACTTACAAGGTTCTGCCCCCTCTCAAGAAGTGGTGGCTTGACCCTCAGCAGAACGAAACGATAGGCGAAACGGCCCTCCCCCCGATCGCCACAACCGGCTGGCCGAAATCCGATGCCAAGAGGCACCGATCGGTCGCCTGCTTTTCGGCCCCGACTATCCCAGAGTATCCCGCGGGTCACTGGCATACGGCGGCGTGTAACCGGCACCCGATTGAAGGCGCCTGATCACGGCCGCTTCGGTGAGCAGTTGCTTCAGGCTGGCAGGCGGTGCGACTCGGGAGCCCAAGACCAGGTGGCTAAGCAGCTTATGGCGTTTGCTGACGACAAAGAAATCGCTCGGATCGAACAGGCGCCAACCTATCGCGAGCCCGCGAGCAAGATGCTCCATGGCACCCACGCGCCGGCAGCTCATCAACAGCTGGCCGTAGATGAGTTCCACCAGCGCTCGCCCGTGGCGGGTGCCGGCGGTGAGTCTCGCTAACACGTCATAGTCTCGCTCGATGGATCGGCCAAGCCAGTGGCCGGCGATGAGGGCTCCAAGCCGGCAGGTGATACATCGGCGCTCGCCGCGCAGGGATTCATACAGGGTGACATCGGCTCGCGCGAGCAATGTTTGCGCCTGAGCTCGGTCCAGCGGATCAGCATACCACCGGCTCAGGATGCGAATACCGCTACTCGTTGCCGGTGGGTTCAAACGACGGGTTACCTCGGCTTCGCCGGCCACAAACCTCTCCATCATCGGCTCACAAGCGCTAGGCGAGGAGCGAGCACCGCCCAACGCCGCTATCGGGTCGTGTAGCAGATTTTTTCACAACCTCTGAGCACCGAGCAGCCAATTTACAGCAGGTAAGATAACGTTGCCAGCTGGCTACGGCTTCGGCCATGCTTTCAGGATCCGTCAAGCGAACCTGACGAACAGCCATGGTCATCGTTTCGTTGGGGTTGTTCTTCGGAGCGTACCCGGAACTGCCGAAACCATGACCGACAGCTGGTTAACGCTGACCGCGACCGGGAATTCCAACCACCCGTTGACTGAACGTTCCCTCGAGGTGCACCATTTGGCCCTCCGTCGCGTCTTCCGACTTAAGACGCGTCGAAGCAACGCCCAAGCTTCAAATGGGAACACGCATGATTCAACAGCAAGATTTGATGGTCACCTCCCTCGGAGAATGTCGCGTGCCTTCGCCGCTGGCTTTCGTGCCCCCCTCTAGCGGGCAGAAGAGCCACTTCGTTCTGGGTTCTGAGCGCATCCGCTTCAATGTGGAGTTGCACGGCAACTCTCAGGAGATGGATGCGCTTTCATTTGAAGAGGCGGGACCGCGGGAGCGAATATTCTTTGATCCGGCAGTCACGAGCGCGGCGGTGGTAACCTGCGGTGGTTTGTCTCCGGGCCTAAACAATGTGATCCGCTCGGTTTTCCATGAACTCAGCGACAACTACGGCATCAGGCGGGTACTGGGCATCCGCAACGGCTATCTCGGCCTTAATCCAGCCTCGGGACTGAAACCCACGACGCTTAATAGGGATAGGGTGGAGGGCATCGATAAACTCGGCGGCACCGTGCTGGGTAGTTCCAGGGGTCCTCAAGATCCCGCGGTGATGGCTAACTTCCTGGCTCGATCAAAGATCGATATCCTCTTCTGCCTCGGCGGGGACGGCACTCAACGCGGTGCCCATAGGCTGCATGAGGAGATCAGCCGTCGCAAACTCCCCATCGCGGTAGTCGGCATTCCTAAAACCATCGACAATGATATTCCCTACGTACGGCAAAGCTTTGGCTATGCAACAGCACTGGAGAAGGCGGCTGAAGTTATCAGAGGCGCCCATGTCGAAGCACGGGGTGCCATCAACGGTATCGGTCTAGTGAAGCTGATGGGGCGGGATGCGGGCTTCATTGCCGCTGGAGCCTCGGTGGTCAGCCAGGAAGTCAATTTTACCCTCATACCCGAGATCCCGTTTCCGTTGCAAGGTGAGAATGGGTTCCTGACTGTCCTAGACAAACGCATGCGCCAACGCGGCCATGCCGTGGTCGTGGTGGCAGAGGGCGCTGGCCAGCACCTATTCGAGGAAAGAGATGGTGTTGAACGGGATGCCTCGGGCAACGTCTTGCATCAGGATATCGGTGTATTCCTACGGGGCAAAATACCCGAATATTTATCGACCCAGGGTTTGCCGGTCGAACTCAAATACCTCGACCCCAGCTACCACATTCGCAGTATTCCCGCCAATGGTATCGACCGTTTCTTGAGCGACCAGATGGGCCGCCATGCCGTGCACGCGGCCATGGCAGGCAAAACGGGTATGCTCGTAGGTTTCGAACACGGTCGATTCCTCAACATCCCTATCCCCGTTGTGGTTCGTGATAAAAAAAGAGTTGACCCGAGAGGTGATCTCTGGCGAGCCGTACTGCAAGTTACCCAACAGCCCCACTGGTAGGCCTTCGACGGCATTGCGTCCCAGAACGCAAGAGCCGCCACTCCGGACCTAGCGGCGCCCTAAGAAAAGCTTGTCAATAAACCTGCTATGTACCGTTTCGTTGCAAGCTCCCCTGATCAGACTTGTCCCCACCGTAGGCGTAAATACTTGCGCGCCTCGGCCCTAAGTTTAAGGAACCAAGGAGTCTCGATTTGATGGGGTGAGCGATGGGATTCGAACCCACGACCACCGGAGCCACAATCCGGGGCTCTACCAACTGAGCTACGCCCACCATTGAGATAATTCGGCCATGGTCATTGTTTCGGCAGTTTGATGACCTTTACCCTTCGGCAGCCGACCCCTTTGCCGCAAGGGATTCGGCTGCCGAAGGCTTGTGGACCGCCGGTGTGCTCCAGGGCAACCCTGACGAACCAATGACCAACGCCGATAATTCCACACGCTTGAAGACTGTTCCCGCCCCTTTGGCGCGCCCGGCAGGACTCGAACCTGCAACCCTCG
>CAZUZO010000052.1:0-19981 GCA_964624765.1 uncultured Thiotrichales bacterium | reverse complement strand
GCGAATTCTCCCCGTTCAAAGGTGTGGTTTTGGGTGCCGTGGTGCTCCATCTTGATGGCGCCCATGAGCGAGGCGATGCGCCCGGTGGTTTCCCACGGCATGCCATGCATGAGGCCATACAGAATCCCGGCCCGGTAGGCATCACCACAACCGGTGGGATCGCGCTCGGCGCGGGCGGGCACGGTGGGGATTTGGAGCGAGTTTCCGTCCACGTAGATGCTCGAGCCGTTGCCGCCCCGCGTCACGATGAGGGCTTGCACTTTTTCCATCACCGCTTGCGGCGCGAGACCGGTGCGCTCCTGCAGGAGCGCCCATTCATAATCGTTGACCGCCACCCAGGTCGCCTGATCCAGGAACCGCACCAGTTCCTCGCCATTGAACAAGGGAAGCCCCTGCCCTGGATCGAAGATAAACGGGATCCCAGCCTGGGAAAAACGCTCTGCATGCTTGAGCATGCCTTGGCGCCCGTCCGGCGACACCATGCCGATGGTAATGCCATGGCTTTCCGGGATGTCGTTCAGATGGGAAAAATTCATGGCGCCGGGATGAAAAGCGGTGATCTGGTTGTCGTCGAGATCGGTGGTGATGAAGGCTTGGGCAGTATAGGCCTCTTCCAGCATTCGCACATAGCGTTGGTCGATGCCGCAATGCTCCAGCCAACTGGCATAGGGCATAAAATCCTTCCCCACGGTGGCCATCGGAAGCCCCTTGGCGCCCAGTAGGGCGAGGTTGTAGGCAATGTTGCCTGCACAACCGCCGAATTCCCGTCGCATGTCCGGGACCAAAAACGACACGTTCAGAATATGCACCTTGTCCGGCAAGATGTGGTTCTTGAACCGATCGTGAAAAACCATGATGTGATCAAACGCGAGTGATCCGCAGATCAGTGCCGACATCGATAACTCCCTAGCCGCCGACCACGTTTTATCATCCGTGCTCAACAGTCACCCTTAAACTCAATGAGGGGGCAATCCTTCACCGGTCGCTTCGTCGCGGGCGGTACACGACACCCACCCTATCCGATGAGTTCCTGCACATAGTTCGGCAACGCAAAGCTGCCCCGGTGAATATCGGCATTATAGTAACGAAGACCCGGCAGCACACTCCGCGCTGGCTCAAAGTCAGCAAGCGGATCGTAGCGCTTGGAACAAAAGGCAAAGCTCCACAATGCGCTGGGGTAGGTGGGCACGTGGGCGAGATACATCCTCACCAGGGGAAACACCGCGCGCAGGTTCTGGTAGATTGTCCTGATGCTCTCTTGATTGAACAGCGGCGATTCGGTCTGTGGCACAAAGATCCCGTCGTCTGCCAGCCGGTCACACACCCCCTGGTAAAAGGCGCGCTGAAACAAGACCTCGGCCGGGCCGATGGGGTCGGAGATATCGCCCAATATGACATCATAGATTTGGTCGGTGTGAGCGACGAAATGGGCGGCATCATCATAGACCACGTGCGCCTTGGGATGACCGAAGGCGGTGCCCACCTGGGGAAAGAACCGTTGACTCACTTCCACCACCTGGCGGTCGATCTCGACCATGGTGGCGTGCTCCACTTGCTCATGTTTCATGACTTCCCGCAAGGTGCCTCCATCGCCACCGCCGATGATCATCACCCGAGCAGGCTTAGGGTGCACGTTGAGCGGCACATGGGAAATCATCTCGTGGTAAACGAACTCGTCCTTCTCGGTGATCATGATGGAGCCGTAGAGCACCAGCGCACGGCCGAACTGCTCGGTTTCGATGACATCGATCCGCTGGAAATCCGAGACTTCGCTATACAGCACCCGTGACACCTTCAAGGTCAGCCCAACGCGGCCTTTATGAAGCTCTGTGAACCACATGTTCCAGAGGTTTTCCATGGATTCTTCTCGAACCAGCTCGTTCATTTCCACCTCACCTATCTGCTATGTCTCGCGGCTTTATGCCGCCCGCCCGGCTCGCGGGCCGCTCGCGACGGTTATTCCACCTCCACAACCTCTCAGTCGATAACGACCGCTTTGGTGATCGGAATGCCGTTGAAAGTGGTGGCGCTCGCCGTGGTGTAGGCACCCATGTCGTGGGCGATGATGAGATCTCCCAACTCGAGGGGCGGCAGCAAGTCCTCCTTACTGATGACATCGAAAGAATCACAGGTCGGTCCCGACAACACGCAGGGTTCGAGGGGGCCCTCCTTGAGACAGGTAAAGCGATACTGAGCGTGGTCAAACACACAGCCAGAGAAGGAGCCATAGAGACCGTCCTCCAGATAGTACCATGTCCTCCCCTGCCGGCATGCCTTGCCGATGACGCGCGTGAGAAGTGCTGCCGCCGTTGCCGACAGCGCCCGCCCCGGTTCAGCGATGATGCGGGTATCCGGGAAGTAGGCATTGAGGGCCTCGCGGATCGGTTTGCAGAAGTTTTCGACGCTGAGCATGTGGGTCTTGTAGGACACCGGAAACCCGCCGCCGATGTCGAGCACTTCCAACGGCTGCCCTTCTAGCGCCATGCGATTGAAGATACCTCGACACTGCACCAGCATATCGACGTAGGGTTGAGGGATGAAGGCCTGGGAGCCCACATGGAACGAAAGCCCCTGGGGCTTGAGCCCGAGCTCGAGTGCTCGCCTCAAGAGTGCCTCGGCTTCGAGGGGCGGACACCCAAACTTGACCCCCAGATCCACCACGCAGTTTGGATTGACCACGCCGAGCCGCAACATCACACGAGCATCCTTGCAGGCTCGAGCGATCTTTTCCAATTCCAGGGGATTATCGTAGAAGAAGCTTCGAATCCCTTGCTCGGCAGCGCGCTCGATAGCGCCAAAGCCATTTATGGGATGGGTATAGATGATGTCTTCGATCCCGACGCCCAGGCTAAGCACCTGCTCCAGCTCACCCACCGAGGCCACATCGAAGCCCGCGCCGAGATTCACCAACGCGCCTAACAGGTCTCGGTTGGGATTGGACTTGACGGCGTAGTACAGTCGCACCTGAGGGAGCTGCGCCTGCAGCCGACGGTAATTGTCCGCCACCACCGCCCGGGAAATCAGCAACAGCGGCGAGCCATGGCGGGCAACGAGCGCTTCGAGATCAAGCTGAGCCAAGTTCATGCATCCACCTTAAACGTCTCCAGCGCGGCTACACGACTTGCTCGTCGAGTTGCGGCGGCGCGACCAAACACGTCGCAAGATAGCGCCCGGTATGGGAGTCCCGTGCCTGCGCGACCTGCTCTGGAGTGCCGGTGGCGATGATCCGTCCACCCCCGTTACCCCCTTCGGGCCCCAGGTCCACCACCCAGTCGGCGGTCTTGACCACATCCAGATTGTGCTCGATGACGACGATGGTATTGCCTCGATCCCGCAGTCGATGCAGCACCCGCAGCAGCTGCTCGGTGTCGTGAAAGTGCAATCCCGTCGTCGGCTCATCGAGGATATAGAGCGTGCCGCCGGTTTCACGCCGCGACAGCTCCTTGGCAAGCTTGACCCGCTGCGCTTCACCGCCCGATAGGGTGGTGGCGCTTTGCCCGAGCTGCACGTAAGCGAGCCCGACATCGATCAGTGTCTGAAGTTTTCGCACCAAGACGGGCACCGCATCGAAAAAGACACGCGCATCCTCCACGGTCATGGCAAGCACGTCGTGGATGGTACACCCCTTATAGCGGATGTCTAATGTCTCCCGGTTATAGCGTTGCCCCTTGCAAACGTCGCAAGGGACGTACACGTCAGGCAGAAAGTGCATCTCCACCTTGATGAGACCATCACCCTGGCACGCCTCACATCGGCCGCCGCGCACGTTGAAGCTGAACCGACCCGGCGCGTAGCCGCGCGAGCGCGCCTCCGGAGTCGCAGCAAAGAGCTCACGAATGGGTGTAAACAGACCGGTGTACGTAGCCGGATTGGAACGCGGCGTGCGCCCGATGGGACTTTGGTCGATATCCACCACCTTATCGAGTTTGTCGGCGCCGATCAGGCTATCGTAGGGGGCCGCATCGGCACTGGCGTTGTGGAGTTCTTTGGCCACTGCCGGATACAAAGTGTCGTTGATGAGGGTCGATTTCCCGGAACCCGAGACCCCAGTGACGCAGGTCATCAGCCCCAGCGGAATTACGAGTTCGACCCTTTGCAGGTTATTCCCCCGCGCACCCTTGAGCACCAGCTGACGCTTGGGATCAACGGGAATTCGACGCGGCGGCACCCGAATCCGTCGATGGCCAGCGAGGTATTGCCCGGTCAGAGAAGCCGCATTGGCTGAAATATCCTGGGGAGATCCCGTAGCCACCACTTGCCCGCCGTGGATTCCCGCCCCGGGACCCATGTCAACGACATAATCGGCACTGCGTATGGCTTCCTCGTCATGCTCCACCACCATCACCGTATTGCCCATGTCCCGAAGCTGTGTGAGGGTATCGAGCAAACGCCGATTGTCGCGCTGATGCAGCCCGATGGAGGGTTCATCCAGGATATACATGACCCCAACCAAGCCGGCCCCGATCTGGCTCGCCAACCGAATTCTCTGCGCTTCCCCGCCGGAGAGAGATTCCGCCGCCCGGTCCAGGGACAAGTAGTTGAGACCGACATTCACCAGGAACTGCAACCGTTGATTGATCTCCCTCAGGATCTTCACGGCTATCGCTGCGCGCTGACCCTCGAGCCTTAGCTCGGCAAAGAAGTGTTGGGCCCGGTCAACCGGTAACGCCACAACATCGGGCAGTGATTTCCCCAGCACGAAAACGTGCCGGGCATAGCGGTTGAGGCGTGTGCCGCCACAGCTCGAACAAGGCTTAACGCCGACAAAACGGCCAAGCTCTTCGCGCACGATACTGGACTCCGATTCCCGATAGCGGCGCTCGATATTCGGGATAATGCCCTCGAACGGATGGGTGCGGCTGCTGCCGCCGCCGCGACCATCGCCATAGCTAAAGTGGATCGATTCCTGACCGCTGCCGTAAAGAATGGCCCGACGGATCGCTTCCGGGAGGGACTCGAAGGGCGTATCGATATCAAACCCGTAATGGGACGCCAACGCTTCGATCATCTGATAATAATAGGCGTTGCGCCGATCCCAGCCGGGAATAGCGCCTCCGGGCAAGCTGAGTTCCGGATGGGCAACGATGCGTTGTGCATCAAAGTACATCTCGGTCCCTAAGCCATCACACTGCGGACACGCTCCCGCGGGACTATTGAAGGAAAAAATCCGTGGTTCGAGCTCGGGCAAACTGTAGCCACAGATCGGGCAAGCGAAGCGCGTGGAAAATAGCAACTCGGCCTGATCCGGCTCATCCATCCACGCCACACACGCCCGCCCATCGGCCAGATTGAGGGCCACCTCGAAGGATTCCGCCAAACGCAGTGCTCGGTCTGGATGCACCTTAAAGCGATCCACGACGACCGCGATACTGTGCTTCTTGCGGCGATCCAGCGCCGGGATCTCATCGATCTCCCACACCTCTCCGTCTACCCGCAGGCGGGCATAGCCTTGCCCCCGAAGCTGCCCGATAAGCTCCCGATGCTCGCCCTTGCGTTCCTCCACCATAGGAGCCAGCAGCATCAGTCGAGCCCCTGCGGGCTGGGCAAGGATCTGATCCACCATCTGACTCACCGTCTGCGCCGACAGAGTACAGCCATGTTCCGGACATCGAGGTTCACCGACGCGTGCATACAATAGTCGCAGGTAATCATAAATCTCGGTAATGGTGCCGACGGTGGAGCGCGGATTGTGGGAGGTCGATTTCTGTTCGATGGAAATCGCCGGCGATAATCCTTCGATATGGTCGACATCCGGCTTCTCCATGATCGACAGGAACTGGCGCGCGTAAGCTGACAGGGACTCCACATAGCGGCGTTGCCCTTCGGCATAGATGGTGTCGAACGCTAACGATGACTTCCCGGATCCGGACAGCCCGGTGATCACGACCAGCCGGTCGCGCGGCAGATCGAGGTCGATGTTCTGCAGATTATGGGTACGCGCGCCGCGGATGCGGATGTAGCTCACGGTCGTGCCCACATTCGCAATGGGTGTCCCCGAGCCTTTTCTTGCCGAACCGGGGAGTGCGCCCTGCAACCGGTCAAGCCTATACAGAGAATCATCGTCACCTCAATTAAACTATCACTGCGATCGTTCACGAGGGTCCTCAGTGTTAAAATCCCAGGCTATCCGCCACCCGCACAAGTACAAGTAAAGGTTCAAATGCTCAAGTTATTCCCAAGCGTGCCGAAACAGCCAGCCGTTGCCACCCAGGACCGAGCCACGGATGCGATGACCGCTGCTGAGAAGCGCGTGGCCTTCAGCCTGGCTGCCATCTTCGCCCTGAGGATGTTGGGGCTATTCATGATCCTTCCGGTGCTGTCACTTTATGCTGAACATTATCAAGGCTATACACCCACCCTGGCGGGACTGGCCATCGGCATCTACGGGCTTACCCAAGCGATATTTCAGATCCCTTTCGGCATTCTGTCCGATCGGGTGGGCCGCAAACCGATCATTATCGGCGGACTGCTGCTGTTCGCAGTGGGCAGCGTGATCGCGGCGTTTGCCGATTCGATGCTTGGGCTGATCATCGGACGCGGGCTTCAGGGCATGGGGGCGATCGCGGCGGTGGTGATGGCACTGGCCGCTGACTTAACTCGTGAGGAACAGCGAACCAAGGCCATGGCCATCATTGGAGCGAGCATCGGCATCGCTTTCACCGCCGCACTGATCCTAGGCCCCGTGCTCACCCACTGGATAGGCCTTTCTGGCGTGTTCGCCCTCACCGCTTTGTTGGCGCTAGGAGGCATTCTACTTCTACAGCACGCGGTTCCAAAGCCCGTCATCCAACGACACCATCGCGATGCCGAAACGCTGCCAAGCCAAATTCGGCGGGTAGTGCGCGATCGCCAGCTGCTTCGCCTCGACGCCGGCATCCTGATCTTGCATGGGATCCTGACAGCAAGCTTTGTGGTCATACCGCTGCTGCTGCGTGACTACGGCCAGTTGGAAGCCAGCCAGCATTGGCTGGTCTACCTGTCGGTGCTACTGGCGTCCGTTTGCCTAATGACACCCTTTATTCTCATCGCCGACAAGTATCGCCTCACTAAGCCTATCTTCGCGGCAGCCGTTCTGATGTTGGCGCTTGCTCAGCTCGGGCTGCTCACGTTTCACACGACTCTCTGGCAAATCGCGCTGCTGCTGGTGGTCTTTTTCACCGGGTTTAATATTCTCGAGGCGAATTTGCCGTCCTTGATCTCGCGTTTAGCGCCTCCAGAAGCGAAAGGCACTGCTCTTGGCATCTACTCCACCTCTCAATTTCTGGGCGCGTTTATCGGCGGCCTTGGGGGTGGCTGGCTGTA
Organism: uncultured Thiotrichales bacterium; assembly: GCA_964624765.1. Classification (GTDB taxonomy): domain Bacteria; phylum Pseudomonadota; class Gammaproteobacteria; order HK1; family HK1; genus JAGTVB01. The sequence continues at coordinate 12,679 of CAZUZO010000052.1, read as the reverse complement.
TGCCCATTATGGGGCCGTGGCTGTGTTCGAGGCATGTGCCGCTCTGGCCCTGATCTGGTTTGCTCTGGCACTCACCATGAAGAATCCCCAGGCTTTGAGCAGCCACCTCGTAAGGCTAATGCCCATCAGCGAAAACGAAGCCCCCGGCGTGGCCGCTAAGCTGTTGGCGATCCCGGGTGTTGCAGAGGCCGTCGTCATCGCCGAAGAGCGTGTCGCCTATTTGAAGGTGGATCGCAAACGTCTCGATCGGCAAGCATTGCAAGCCATTTCAGCGGTGGAGGCGTAACCCGCTGCGCTCCCATCGAGTAACCATCGACATCCAGGAGAAATCTATGGCACGAGGCATCAACAAGGTCATTCTCATTGGAAATCTCGGCGCCGATCCCGAGGTACGTTATATGCCCAACGGCTCGGCGGTCGCCAATGTGCGGATCGCCACCAGCGAATCATGGCGTGACAAACAAACGGGGGAACAGCAGGAGCGCACCGAATGGCACCGAGTGGTGTTGTTTCGGCGCCTGGGAGAAATCGCCGGCGAATACCTTCGCAAAGGTGCCAAGGTCTATATCGAGGGACGCCTGCAAACCCGTAAGTGGCAGGGCCAGGATGGCATCGATCGGTACACGACCGAGATCGTGGCCAACGATCTACAGATGCTCGACAGTCGGTCCCCCCAAGGTGCCGCCATGAGTCAACCACCCGACCTTGAGCCACCGATGGATAGCTGGGAGGAGCCCAAAGGGCCACCTGGCTCGGCACGTCCTGCCAAACCAGTGGGTGCGGCTGATGACTTCGATGACGACGTCCCCTTTTAGGAGCACGCGCAAGAAAACTATCAGGATACTCTATCCCCAATCTGTTCGATGCAACGGGGCTATGGCAGGCGCAGTCGTTTGGTCTCGGCTTTCAGTAGGGTGAATCCCTAAAGAAGCCGACGCCGAGCCCGATTCAGAAAACGGACGCAACCCAGAAGTGAGAGGTTCTCTGAATCTTGAGGTTGTCTCTCTTACGCCACCCACTGGAAGGCAGGCCATGGCACCGATGCTACAGTACGATACGGCCCTGATCGTTGAACGCGCCGCCGATGCGCGCCACTACCTTGCCTCGGTGCTACGTCGCCAGTTGGGCTGCCGCCGGATTCTGCAGGCAGCCAACCACGCCGACGCTGAAGCGCTACTCGAGTCAGGAACCGAGCTTATCAGCTGGTTGTTCTACGATTGGGATCTAGCCGGCGTCGATTCGCAACCATTCCTTAAGAGCCTGCGGCAATACCCTGGATGCCGTAGCGCCGCCGTTCTCGTCACCACCCGAAGCCAACACAGGGCTACCCTCGCGGACGCGCTTCGCGCAGGCGGCACCGACTACCTGATCAAACCCTTCACGTCCTCTATTCTGCTTTTCAAGGTGCAGCGCATCCACCTAGCTCGGCAACGGCGCCCAAACGAACGTCTGCAGGTCCATCCGAGCCAAGATCTCACCGTCCGCTTCCCGCAGGGGAAGAGTGCTGCCGGCACCCTGGTCAACCTCTCAACCAGCGGGTGCCTTGTCTGCGCACCCGCCACCGCCGGCGAATTAGCACGCGTTTACCAGACAGCCCATCTGACTCTTGCCACCACTGACGGCATGCTAAACATCGATGCGCAACTGCGGCGCATCGAGGCCGATCCCCAGTCAGCACCTGATCGCGAACATCTCTTGTTGGCGTTCCAACTTTGCCCACTTACGGACGAAGACCAGGGCCGCTTGCAGCGATTCATTGCAGCCCTGGCCTCGTCGCCTTCAACCCCAGGGGTTTCCAGGGCCACACACTAAGGGCCTGGTTCAATACTGGCTTGTTTAGCTAACATGAGCACGGTCTAGCTGTCTATCGGTTCTTGCCAAGGCATGACAAGACAACTGCAAAGGCTCGACTTCCCGGTGCCTTTACTCCTGACGAGCCCTCGCAACACGCCGCTAGCGATGGACGAGGACAACAGCGACCATGAAGATTTCCGGCAGGCTTTAAACAGCGCTTTGGATCGCGAGCACGGGCCATGCCCTGCCGACTGCCTGATGGGGAATCAGCCCTCTTGCTCTCTCTTTGGCCAGCAAGAAGCCGTGGCCCCTGAGAAACGCAACCGGCTTATCCGTGCAGCGCACGGGGCGTGCGCCCTTGGAGGTTGCCGACGCGGGTACTGAGATTCCAGTTGCCATGGATCTGCATGCCACCGCTGTCAGTCATGTTGCTAATGCCCAAGGCTTGACGGATTTCCTTACAGGAGCAGCCGACAAGGCTGCTCCTGTAAGGAAATGGGCTTGACGCCGGGTGGCATGCTCCGATGCTCGCGCCCCTCGCGGATTATAGGATCGGCAATCTGGTGCGCCAGCAGCTGGGTCGTGCAGGCGTTCCAACCGTCCAAGCAAAGTAAGCCGCTGCCTGCAGGACGAAGGGCATCTTCGGCAGCATCGGCGCGAAGATGCTGAGCAAGGCGAGTAAAGTGCCTCTGTTCCGGATCCACGGGAAACAGTGCGAAGCAGCCGAGAAGCGTGCACGCAGGGCGCTTTCATCGGTTTGTGTACCAGAGCGCACCGACCGCGACGAGAACCACAGTCGCCCAGCCCAGGCGATCAACGTGGCGATGCAGGAGTGCCTCCATGCGCGCGCCACCCCACGCCATCAAGCCAGCGACCAGGAAAAAACGCAGGCCACGTCCGACGATTGACGCAAGGGTAAAGGGCAACAAAGCCATCGACAGAGCCCCGGCGGCGATCGTGAAAATCTTGTAAGGAATCGGTGAGAATCCGGCGATGAACATGGCCCAGAAGCCCCACCGATCAAACCACTCGACGGCGGTCCGATAGGCTGGCCAGTATCGACTCTCCTGCAACCAGGGCAGCACGGCATCAAGAGCAAAGTAGCCGATAGCGTACCCGAAAAGACCACCTGCCACTGAGGTCAGGGTTGTCAGCAGGGCGAAATACCAGGCACGGCCTGGGTTGGCGAGACACATCGGCGCCAGCATCACATCGGGCGGCACTGGGAAGAACGCTGATTCCGCGAAACTCATGCCGCCCAAGTACCAAGGAGCGTGCCGATGTCGTGACCAAGCCATGGCCTGGCGATAGAGCGGGGAAAACAGTTTCATGTAAGCCTCACGTGTGCCGCAGCCTGAAACGCCGCGTGTTTTTGTTATGCCAAAACACCAGCCGCGGCTGATCGAGGTTGATGGCGACTCCGCGCCTCACCTTATATAGTGCCTGTAGCGCGGCCGGCACTGCGCGGCGTTGGAGAATGATCCGCGATGTCAGCGTGCGGGCCTCGTCAAGCAAGCAAGAAAGAGCGTGCTTGGTGTCACCAGGATCTCCACGCCCCCTTTGGCAGCTAGTCGATTGACCGTGTCGGACACATCCTGTATCGGCCCCCAATGCAAGACAATGATCTGCAAGCCCACGACCGCGGCGAGGGCCAGCTACGGTTTTTCACTACTAAAGAGCCGGCGGTTAAAGGCGCTGTCGTTATCGGCGCGGGCGTTGACAATATTGAAGAACTAGAACAGCACGATCGCAACACCGAATGCAGACAGAGCCTAACAGACATCTAATGATTAATAGAATGGTGGCCGATGCGTCGTGATTATAATTGACATTGGCAAGTCAGATTGGACTAGGAAAGGCGGGTGGCTACACTGATTGCCGTTGCTGCGCCGGCCACCCCCGCGGGGCCACCGGACTGCAGTCAAGCTGTCAGGGCGTGCGGTAGGGCCACCGCATATAATTTTGAAAGCTTTGTTTCTCAATAGGTTACGCATAACAACCGGTTGCGGGGTATCGACTAATTAACTGAGAGGTTGTGAAAGAACCGTAGCGAGCAGCCCGATAGCAAGGCGGACGGCGCCAAGCCGAGAGACATATCAGATAGATAGGCGAGGAGCGAGCACCGCCTAACGCCGCTATCGGATAGCGCAGCAGGTTTTTTTACAAGCTCTGAGTTAACGAGCCTTTTGACCCTTTATGCGTTTGCCGTGGGCGTGCGGCGTCGTTTGCGATAAAATCTAGCCTCTGTTCCCCTTTCCCAATCTAGCGGTGGTTACACGCTTGCTCATGACGGACAGCTTCCGTGGCATCGAGCGCGTCCTCATCGGCCAAAAACTGAACCTCGGCAGCGCCGTGGTGCGGTTGTCGAGCCCCCCGGCGTGCGTTTCGCACCGAGGCGGGCGGTACGCGCCCGGCTGGCCGCGGGAAAATGATCGCCGCTGGCGTGCCGCCACCGTTTCAACCCCTTGACCTTCCACCTAGACCGACGAGATATCTAGAGATGAATGAGCAAGAACGCAGCCTAATCGAAGGGCTATTCCAGCGCCTGCAGCAGGCGGAAGCCCAGAGTGGCCCCCGCGACGCCGAGGCCGAGACCTTGATCCACAGCCTTGTGGCCCGTCAGCCCGGGGCGCCCTATCTGCTCGCACAGGTGGTTCTGGTGCAGGAGCAGGGTCTGCGCAACCTTCAAACCCGGGTCGAGGAGCTAGAGAGGGGGCTGGCCGAGCGCCCTCAAGGCGGCGGCTTCCTGAGCGGACTCTTCGGTGGCGGTCGGCCCGAACCCGCCGCACCGCCAGCGCCCCCGCCGGGAAGCGGGAGCGGTTGGGGGGGCGGCCGTTTCCCGGCCCGCGGGGCGACCTCCCTGCAGGCCGGTATGCAGCCTGGCGCCCAGGGCGGCGGGTTCATGGCCGGCGCTCTGCAAACGGCCATGGGCGTGGCCGGTGGTGTGTTGCTCGGCAACGCCTTGGCGGGCCTGTTCGCTGGCGAAGCCGAGGCCGCGGAGGCTCCAGCCGAGCCCCCGGCTGCGGCTCCCGAGGAGCCGGAAGCGTCCGGCGTCGAGGACGAAGGCGGCTTCTTCGGTGGCTTCGACGACAGTGAAGACGAGGCGCTCTGATAGAGCGCCCAGCACCCCCGCAGCACCCCCGGTGGGGTCTAACATTAAAACAATTGCTTCGGTTCCTGCACCCGTGATTGCGAGTCACCGCGAAGATAGCGCAGAACCGCTGGCGCGGTCCTGCGCCGATATGTGTAATGGAATGCGATCAGGCGGGCGTCGGTCTTGGTCTCTCGCGCCAGGAATAATGTGCATCCTTACACCTCTCCTAGCTCCTTGATCACTGCAGCGATCACAACGCGGTGATAGCGGTACCTGCCTCAATGGCGCGCTCGATAAACGGGTGGGCCTGTGAAATTGATCCAAGCTGCTTGGCCTTACCCAAGAGACCGAGGGACTCGAACTTTCGATAACGTGAATATTTTCAATATCTTGAAAAGACATCGTGTCCAGATCGTGTCTTCCTCCCCCGTCATTTAGGCCAACCGACCATCGCCTCCGCCATTGGGGATTGCCCCGTTGGCTCGAAGATCTAACCACTTTGAAAAAGGCACCAGTGTGACGTACAGTTTGCAAAACACCGATCGCCCAGATCGAGGACCAAGACATGACTGGAAACGCTGCTAAGAACGAGCGAATCAACCTGCGCCTGAAAGAAAGCGCCAAGACCCTCATTGAGCGCGCGGCGTCTTTCGAGGGAAAGACTGTCAGTAGCTTCATTCTGTCTAGCGCCTTGGCAAGCGCGGAGAAGACGCTACAGGAGCACGAGTCAATCCGGCTCAATGAACAGGACGCCAAACGTTTTTTTGATGCATTAGCGAAACCCGTCAAGTTCAACAAAAAGCTCACCGCCGCCCTAGCGGAGCATGACCGACGTGTACTCTCTGAATGAGTCCCGCACCCAAACTCGTCATTGAGCTGCTCGACCGAAGCCATAATCGGAACGTCTTCGACTGTAGCATCGCGTCACTGAATCGCTATCTGCAGCGCCAAGGCAGCCAAGACATGAAACGCCGAATCAGCCGCGTATTCGTTGCCCGCCCTCCCGAGAGCAAATCACGCGTATTGGGTTTCTACACACTGAGCGCAATCTCGATCGACCTCTCGGCCTTGCCAGAAAAAGTCGCTAGGAAGTTACCTAAACATCCGGTACCGGCAGCCCTCATCGGTCGATTGGCCGTGGATCTGGCTGCGCAGGGTATCGGAACCGGCCAAATGCTGCTGGCTGATGCGATAAAACGGACCATCGCGGTCAGCGACGATATTGCGATCTATGCGATGGTGGTGGACGCGATCAACCAGCAGGCCGAATCTTTTTATAACCGCTACGGCTTCGCTCTCCTCGCGCGCGGCAGTGGTCGCCTGTTTCTACCATTGAAATCCCTGTAGGCGCAGGACCAAGACATCACACTTGCGCCGGCCGCAGCGACGACACATGCGCACGAAAGAGTTGTTGCGAATCAGCACGCTGCTCGAACTGCAGGAAAGCCGCCGCATAGTTCGGCCGGGACTGTTTCCCGGGTGGTCTTTCTGCGTTTTCTGCAGCATTTAGAGAGTGGTGAATAATGGACGTTGACAGTTCCGCCAATAGTTTCTAGGGACGGCAAGCTCTTTGGGGAGTGTTCTTGGACGCCCTTGATAACCCCCCCAAGCCGAACGCCAAACTCCGGCAGGCCTTCGCGGAACACGAGAAGCGCGTCCGGCCTTAAGGGATCACCGGCTTGGACCTCGTCATCGCTCCGTTCAGCAAAAAGCACGACCGGAAAAACTTTGACTGTGGCGAATTTTCGCTTAATCAATACCTCGACCGCTACGCCAACCAGGATATCCGGCGACGAGTCAGCCGGGTCTTCGTCGCCTCGCCGCCAGGTGAACCGCGGCGGGTGATTGGATACTGCAGCCTTAGTGCCAGTAGCCTCACCGCCGCTGCTCTTCCGGAGGGATTTCGGCGTTGGCTACCCAAATATCCGGTGCCGGTAGCGCTACTGGGTCGGCTGGCCATAGACAAATCCCACCGAGGCAAAGGGATCGGTGCTATCTTGATAGCGGACGCACTGCAGCGTGTCGCTCTGGCGAGCCAGATGATAGCGGTCTATGCCGTGGTCGTCGACGCGCTAAATGACGGCGCAGCCGATTTCTATCTGCAATTCGGTTTCATCCGCCTGCCTGGCAAGTCACTCAAGCTGTTTCTTCCCATGAAAACCATTAGCAGAATGGTTGACTGAAATTCGCACTGCCGCCAGCCGCTACCATCGCGGCGGCACTTGCTGCCACCAGAATCCGCCCTCGCTATGTTCCCCGGTGTTCGGTGCCTGCCAGTGCCGCCTCGAGCTCGCTCAGCTCGCTGATCGGGGCGCTGCAATGATGGCCCTCGCAAACATAAGCCACGACCTCCTGGCGCGGGGCACGTTCGGCCAGCAGACCCGGAAGAGGATCGGTTTCACTCGGGATGGCGAACGTGAGCCGGCGCGGTGCATAGCTCTGCTGACAGCGGGCTTGCCACGATTCGAGTGCCTGCGGAGCGCCTCGCAAAACGATGGTCTGCGGCGGGTAAAGGTACTCTTCCAGCGCCAGCAGCATGGCGGTGTGGGCGTGGGGATACTCACTCAGAGCGTGCCACCCGGCCCGCAGGGTGCGCTCAGCGGCTTCCAAATAGCGAACCTCACCGAGCAGATGGCCGAGACGCCCGAGCCCATACGCGGCGATCCCGTTGCCAGCGGGAAGGGCGTCATCCATAAAGGGTTTTGGCCGGTGGATCAGGTGTTCGTGTTCATGGGCGGTGAAGAAGAAACCGCCGTTCTCCTCATCCTGGAACTGCTCCAGCAGGACCTCAGCCAGTGCCATGGCGAACTCAAGCTCTCCAGGACGCCAGCGAGATTGCAGCAGCGTCAAGACGGCATCGATAATGAACGCGTAGTCGTCGAGGTAAGCGTTGAGGCGCGCCCGGCCATCCTTATAGGTGGCCCGCAGGCGCCCATCTATCCAGAGGGTGTTGCGCACGAAATCGAGCGCCTGAGTGGCGGATTGGATGAACCGCGGCTCGCCGAGGATGCGCCCTGCCGTGGCCATGCCCTTGATCATCAAGCCGTTCCAAGCGGTGAGTACCTTCTCGTCTCGCCCCGGCCGTATGCGTGTCTCGCGCATCCGGTAGAGCTTCTCTCGAGCCGAAGCGAGTAGACGTCCGATGGTGGTCTGGTCAAGTCCGAGCTGTTGACCGAGGGTCGGGACGTCGTGAAAGACGTGGAAATGCCAAGCGGTCTCCTCGAAGTTCGGCGACCGATCCAGACCGAAGCGCGCTGCCACCACCCTATACTCGTCCTCGGTGAGTAGCGCCCGCACCTGGTCCGGGGTCCAAAGATAGTACTTCCCCTCTTCTCCCTCCGAGTCTGCATCGAGAGTCGAATAATAGCCGCCCTCCCGGCCTTGCATTTCGCTTAGCACCCACTGGCCGGTCTCCAGCGCAGCCCGTTTGAACAGCGAGTCGTCGGTGATTTGCCAGGCTTCGGCGCACAGTGTCAGCAACGGGCCGTTGTCATAGAGCATTTTTTCGAAGTGAGGGATCATCCAATATTGATCGACCGAGTACCGGCAGAAGCCGCCCCCCACCTGGTCGTAGATGCCGCCCAAGGCCATTTTGCGCAGGGTAAAGGCCGCCATCGCCAGCGCTGCTTCGTCCGGCTGTCCGGCGGCCACGGTCGCCCCGTAGTGGCGTAGCAGGCGCTCTAGATTGGTGGGATGGGGAAACTTGGGCGCGCTGCCAAATCCACCGTGCTTTTCGTCAAAGCTCCTTTGTAACTCCCGCCGGGCGGCATCCAAAGGCGCCGCAGTGAGCGCCATCTGATCGGTTGCGGGAGACGGTGTGAGGCGCTCTAAAGCTTGCACGAGGGAAGCGCTTTGGCGGTCGATGTCGGTACGGTGCTCGCGCAAGAAGAGGGCGACCTTGGCCAGCACTTCCCGAAAAGGCGGCATACCGAAGCGCGGTTGCTTGGGAAAATACGTGCCGCCAAAGAAGGGCCGGTGATCGTCGGGGGTCAGGAACATGGTCAAGGGCCAACCACCGGGGCGCCCGGTCAGGAGCTGATGAGCGATCTGATAGATCTTGTCGAGATCGGGCCGCTCCTCGCGATCCACCTTGATGTTGATGAAGTACTTGTTCATGAGTTGGGCGGTCGCTTCGTCCTCGAAGGACTCGTGGGCCATGACGTGGCACCAGTGGCAAGCGGAATACCCGATGGAAAGAAGGATGGGCTTGTCCTCCGCGCGGGCCCGTGCCAGCGCCTCGGGGCTCCAGGGGTACCAGTGCACGGGATTGTCGGCGTGCTGTAACAGGTAGGGACTGGTTTCCCCGGCCAGGGCGTTTTGCCGATGCGTCTCGGACATGGTCGTCTCCTCTTTCCCGAGTAATTCCGTAGGAAATTATACCGCAATGGCACAGGAATAAAACGCGGAGCGAATTTGGGAGTATGATTACAGACCATGGATCTCCCTTCCGTCTATCTCAAGAAGCGTGAGCAGGCGCGGGTACGCGCCGGCCACCCGTGGGTATTCAGCAATGAGGTGGAGGGTGAGCGAAGTCCACTCTCTGGCTTCGAAGCGGGACAGATGGTGGCGATCCAAAGTCACAGTGGTGCTTTCATTGGTGCGGCCTACATCAATCCCCATTCTCTCATCCTCGCCCGCATGGTGAGCCGGACGCCGGGTGAAACCCTGGACCGTCAGCTCATTCAGCGGCGCTTGCAGCAGGCGCTGGCATTGCGGGAGCAGCTGTTCGTGCAGCCCTTCTATCGTTTGGTGTTCGGCGAGAGCGATGGCCTCCCAGGGCTGGTAGTGGACCGCTACGATGCGATCTTAGTGGTGCAGATCATCACCGCGGGCATGGAGCGTGTCCGGGACGATGTACTTGCCGCGTTGGATGCGGTACTGGCACCCAAGGCCGTCGTGTTTCGCAACGATGTACCGAGCCGCAAGCTGGAGGGCCTGGATCGATACGTGGAAACTCCCATGGGCGCGGCGCCGGAGACGACGGTGGTCGAGGAGCACGGAGCCCGCTTCGAAGTCTCGCTGCTGGAAGGCCAGAAGACCGGTTGGTACTTCGATCAGCGTCCCAATCGTGCCCGCCTAGTGGATTACGCCCGCGGCCGTCGGGTGCTGGATACCTTCAGTTACTGCGGGGCCTGGGGTATTCAGGCAGCGCTTGGGGGGGCGCGTGAAGTCATCTGTGTCGACACCTCGGAAGCGGCGCTTCGCTCGGTGCGGCGCAATGCGCGGCTCAATGGCGTCGAGCAAACGGTTGCCTCGGTACACGGCGATGTGTTTGAGGTGCTGAAGGGATTGCATGCCGAGGGTGAACGGTTTGGAACGGTGGTGTTGGATCCGCCGGCTTTTATCCGGCGCCGTAAAGATATCAGCGCTGGGATAGAGGCCTATCGGCGTCTCAACCGGCTGGCCATGCGTTTGCTGGAGCCCGACGGTATTCTCATCAGCAGCTCCTGCTCGACCCATCTACGCCGTGATAAGTTGCAGGAGAGTCTGGTACAGGCGGCACGGCTGTATCACCGGGAGCTGCAGCTCTTGGAGGAAGGTCACCAGGGTCCCGACCATCCGGTGCACCCGGCACTCCCCGAGAGTGGCTATCTGAAGGTATTCTTCGCGCGCGCTTTTGCGCCGTGACGCGGTGGCGTGGGAGCAAGCGGACTCTTCGCTGGTGGGGTTGTGCCTTGAGGAAAGCCCCTAAGCCCTTACCGTGGCCAAGTCAGAGCTTGTGCAATAACCATCGCGAGCAGCCCGAGAGCAGGCGGACGGGGCGCAGCGACAAGACCTATCGCGTCGATAGGCGAGGAGCGAGCACCGCCCAACGCCGCTATCGGGTTGTGTAGCAGGTTTTTTCACAAACTCTCAGCGGTTTCCTGACTGACCGACACCGGCTAGAATGGCCGCCCATGTTGACCTATCCGAGCATCGATCCCATCGCCTTCCAGATTGGCCCGATCAAGGTCCATTGGTACGGGCTCATGTATTTGGTGGGCTTCGGTCTCGCGTGGTGGCTGGGTCGCCTTCGGAGCAAGGATCCGGCCCGCCGCTGGCGGGCCGCGGAGTTCGACGATCTCATCGTCTATGTGGCGCTGGGAGCGGTGATCGGCGGTCGGCTCGGCTATGCTATTTTCTACGATCTAGCCCATACCCTCCGGGCCCCCCTTTCGCTCCTCGCGGTGTGGCGAGGTGGGATGTCGTTTCACGGCGGCCTGATCGGAGTCATACTGGCCATGTGGCTGTATGCGCGTCGGCGTGGGCGTCCTTTCTTCGAAGTGGCCGACTTTGTCGCCCCCCTGGTGCCGCCGGGGCTGGGGGCGGGCCGTATCGGCAATTTTATCAATGGGGAGCTGTGGGGCAAACCGACCGATCTGCCCTGGGGTATGGTGTTCCCCGATCCCCATGCCGAGACTCTCGCTCGCCATCCCTCACAGCTGTATCAGGCCTTTCTCGAAGGGCTGGTATTGTTTCTGCTGCTTTGGATCTATTCGCGCAAACCCCGCCCTACCATGGCTGTTTCTGGATTGTTCCTGTTGGGCTATGGCGTGGCACGTTTTGTCGTCGAGTTTGTGCGCGCCCCAGATCCGCACATCGGTTACCTTGCCTTTGGGTGGCTGACCATGGGCCAGGTGCTCACCCTGCCCATGTTGTTAGGCGGCGGGCTGCTGTTCTGGTGGGCCTCGCGCACGGCAACGCCCAGCGTCGCCAGCCGTCAGCCTCATTAGCGCCGGCGGCCTCGTAAGGCCGAACAGGTCCTCCACTAGGCTTTGGTCATCGGGCATCGTGGGCAGGTCCTCGGGGGATAGCTAGGGGCAAGGAACGCGCAGGAGGCCCCGATAGGGTTTTTCCCAGCAGGGGTGATCTTCGACAAAGTCCAAGGCGATGGAACAATATCTCGCGTTGATGCGCCACATCAAAGACCGCGGCGTGCGCAAGTCCGATCGCACCGGGACCGGTACATTGAGCGTTTTTGGCTACCAGATGCGCTTCGATCTACAACGGGGCTTTCCGGCGGTGACCACCAAGCGGTTGCATTTTCCCTCCATCATCCATGAGTTGCTGTGGTTCTTGCGCGGCGATACTAATCTTCGCTATCTCCATACCCACGGGGTGACCATTTGGGATGAGTGGGCGGATGAGCAGGGCGATCTGGGGCCAATTTACGGGTATCAGTGGCGCTCGTGGCCGGCGCCGGATGGGCGCCGCATCGATCAACTGAGCCAGGTGGTGGAGGCCATTCAGCGCAACCCCGATTCCCGGCGGCTGGTGGTGTCGGCTTGGAACGTCGCCGACCTGGAGTGCATGGCATTGCCCCCCTGCCATCTGTTGTTTCAGTTCTACGTGGCGAAGGGGCGTCTATCGACCCAGATGTATCAGCGAAGCGCCGACGTGTTCCTCGGCGTGCCCTTCAACATCGCTTCCTACTGTCTGTTGACCCTGATGGTGGCGCAGGTGACCGGTCTCGAGCCAGGGGAGTTCATCCACACCCTGGGCGACGCTCATCTGTATGTGAACCACCTCGAGCAGGTGGAGACACAGTTGGCACGTACCCCCTATCCCTTGCCGATCATGAAGCTTAACCGAGAGGTTTCCTCCCTGTTTGATTTCACCCATGAGGACTTCGAACTGGTGGGGTATCGCGCGCATCCCGCCATCAAGGCGCCGATAGCCGTTTAGGCGCTTTCGACCCCCGAGGCACTGCAGGCCACGGGGATGCCTGAGAGGTTGTGAAAAAACCGTCGCGAGCAGCCCGAGAGCCAGGCGGACGGAGCGAAGCCGAGAGACATATCAGATAGATAGGCG
>CAZUZO010000051.1:0-20014 GCA_964624765.1 uncultured Thiotrichales bacterium | reverse complement strand
TCAGAGCTTGTGAAAAAACCGTCGCGAGCGGCACGAGAGCAAGGCGGACGGCGCGCAGCGACGAGACATATCAAATAGATAGGCGAGGAGCGAGCACCGCCCAACGCCGCTATCGTGTCGTGTAGCCGGTTTTTTCACAAGCTCTCAGCAAACTGTCGAAATGATGACCAACGCCGGATTTCGACGTGTCATCCTGGCTCTCGGTGCCATCACTCAGGGTGCCTGTTCCGGGCTCGGTTATTACGTCCAGTCGATCGACGGCCAGCTCGGTTTGCTGGCCAAGCGCGAGCCCATTACCCGTCTCGTTGAGGATGCCGGACTGGGCGAAGACTTACGCGCCACGCTTCGCACCGTGCTCGATATCCGCACCTTTGCCAGCCAGGAGCTTCATCTCCCGGATAACGCGAGCTATCGCACTTACGCCGATGTCGGTCGCTCTCACGCGGTCTGGGTGGTTTTTGCTACACCCGAGTTTTCCTTGCACCCGCGGGAGTGGTGTTTCCCGGTAGTCGGTTGTGTCAGCTATCGAGGCTACTTCTCTGCGCATGCAGCGAGCCGTTACGCTGGCAAACTGAGCAGCGCCGGCTACGATACCTATGTTGGGGGCGTGCGCGCCTTTTCGACTCTCGGCTGGTTCGCCGACCCGCTGCTGAGCACCATGCTGGACCAGTCGCCCACCGCACTAGTGGCCATGATCTTTCATGAGCTTGCCCATCAAAGACTGTATATCAAGGGAGATACCCGCTTCAATGAAGCGTTTGCCGTGACGGTGGAACGCGAAGGCGTCGAGCGGTGGTTGCGTGCTTGGGGCGACCGAGAGGCGCTGCAAACCTATCGCCGAAGCGCGGCGCAGCACGAACATTTCCTCAGTCTGATCGATGTTACCCGTGACCAGCTCACGACGCTATACCGCCAACCTCTGGCGACCCAGGACAAGCGCCGATACAAGGCGCAAATTTTTCGTGGCTTGCAACAGGCAGTGAAGCGCAGTGAAGCGTTACACCAGACGGCGGATTATGAACGTTGGGTGGCCGCGGGACCGAATAACGCGAAGCTAGCTTCGGTAGCGACTTATTACGATCTGGTGCCAGCCTTTCAGCGTTTATTGGCGTTTCATGAATATGATCTGGTGGCTTTCTACCGCGCCTGCGAGACGTTAGCGGCTCTGGCTACGGATGAGCGTAATACCTTGTTAGCGGAGCTGCTCGACGGGCCCTCGATGGCGCAGCCTAACGCTGCTGGCACGCGAGGAACGCCACCCACCGAGCCACCAGCGGTGCTTGGAGGGGGATCGTTCGGTAACGGTTAGGGGGGAGCGGCCGGCCTGCATGGTTCGGCCACCAATAGCCCAGCGCGTTTCTTGACCTCGATGGCGAAGTCTGCACTGTCGATTGCCAGCGCGAGTTCCCGATCTTGCGGGTGAAAGTGTAACTGTTCCGGGTCGTCGAACTTGGCCGCTTCGGCACCGGCGAGCACGAGTTTGCGCACCGCTTTGCGGTCTGGCTGATGACCCAATAACAGGTTGCGAAGATAAAGCGCACATTGCTCGTCTTCGTCTGTGCGTTGCTGGCCTTGGGAGCCCATCGCAACCAGCGTGACCACCGGCGGCGCGGCGGCCCTCACCATTTTGGCGGTTGCCGCCGCCGTCAGCAGCGAGGCGGCATAGAGGGCATCGGTACTGGTGACGGCGCAGACACCGACGGTGCCCGCTCGCGTCGATTGGATGAGCGTCTTGCCCTGCAGCGATACCTGAGAGAGTTCGTAGGGGGAATTACCAAAATCGAATCCAGCCGGACGTTTGCCACCGACCTCCCCCATGCACAGCTCGCCGATTCCGGCGGCCCGTAGCGCCAGGGCGGTTTCCGGATCGGCGGTCAGTACGATCGCTTTCGCCCCGCGGGCAAAGGCGACGGCGGCGGTGGTAAAAGCACGGAAGACATCGATCACGACCACCGTGCCCATGGCCCGGCGCGCGCCTTCCACCAGACTTTCGATGATGATTTCCATGACCGGTCACGCTCGCGCGGTTGATGAGTTGGACGGCTTCAGTGCCCTCGGCGCGCTCTCTGCCTCAAACACTTTGGCGTGGCATTGGACGCGCCTGAGGGTGTGCTTTTTCATGATGCCGATGCTGTCACGACAGGTTAACATAGCGCGAGGGGGTGTTGTTCCGGGTCATGGACGCCTTTGCTGCTCTCTCAGCCTGGGGCTGGCAAGCAAGCGCCTGACCTTGCCCGGTTGGGTCGTTCTGACTACAGCCGGTGAACGGCGGGATTAATAGGCGCTGTTTCGTAAGATGCGATGGGCACGGCCCATCGATGCCACTCAACGTACCACGCGACGGTTGTCAATGGCTCGGATCATGATCTTTGGATGTGGCGACGTCGGTATCGCCCTTGGGCGCTTGCTCGCCGATGAGGGTCACACCGTATATGGATTACGTCGCCAGGCGAGTGCCCTAGCGCCACCGTTGATCCCGGTAACGGGAGATGTCACGCAACCTAGCATCCTCGAGAGATTGCCCGTCATCGATTATGCATTCTATCTGGTGGCGGCTAGCGGCTATTCCGATGCCGCCTATCGGGCCGCCTACGTCGACGGTGTCCGCAATGTCCAAGTTGCCCTGGGGGCGTCCCAGGGTGTGCGGCGGTTTATTTTCGCGTCCAGCACCTCGGTTTACGGCCAATCGGATGGCGTCTGGGTGGACGAAGGGACGCCGACCCACCCAGACGGGTTCTCAGGGCGGCGGATGTTGGAAGGTGAGCGGCGTGTGGCAAACGGTCCGTTCCCCGCCACCGTGGTTCGGTTCGGAGGCATCTATGGACCAGATCGCCGACGCCTTATCGAGCGGGTACGCACCGGTAAGCCCTGCATCGATGATCCACCGCAGTATACCAACCGGATCCATCGCGATGATTGTGCCGGCGTGCTGCGACATCTGATGGCACTTGAGGAGCCGGCATCCCTGTATCTGGGCGTTGACTGTGAACCTGCGGCGGAATGTGAGGTGATGACATGGATTGCACACAAGTTGGGTGTCGCACCCCCACGACGGGTATCGGCGATGGCGGCCGAGGTTGCGCCGCAGCGAGGCAACAAACGCTGTCGCAATGCCCGGTTGCTGGCATCCGGATATCGCTTCAAGTTCCCCACATTTCGTGAGGGCTACGCAGCACTGATCGAGTCGACCGATCCGTCGTGAGGCGCTCGATTGCCACCGCGTGTCGTTGCGAGGGTCGCAGGTTTCGGGGCGTGGTCATCCATTCGTCGGCGATCGGCGTCGAGGGTCCGTTGGTCGGCGGCGGTTGCCGCCCAGGGAGTCGATGGAGGAAAAGGATCATGTGGGCTCAACAAAGCTTTTCCGTGGCCACCCGGGGACGCGGAATTTACGATGTCACGCCGCGCGTGCAGACGGTGGTTGCCCATTCCGGCGTTCGGGTAGGGTTATGTCACGTCTTTATCCACCACACCAGTGCCTCGCTGATCCTGTGTGAGAACGCCGATCCGACGGTGCGCCGAGACTTGGAAGCGTTCATGTCACGTCTGGTGCCCGATGGCGATGCGGTATTTCAACACACCTTGGAAGGCCCTGATGATATGCCGGCCCATGTTCGCACCGTGTTGACGCAAACCGGAGTGCATATTCCCGTTACGGGTGGGCGCTGTGCCCTGGGCACTTGGCAAGGGATCTACGTCTGGGAACACCGGTTGGCAGCAGACCAACGTCGGCTCACGGTGACTGTAGAGGGGGAGGGGGATTCGGTCGCTCAACGGGCGACTTAAACGGTGTTGTGGAACCTGTGCTTAGCTTGGTCTGTCGAGGTTGCGCAGGTTTGCCACGTTGGACTCAGAGGTTGTGAAAAAACCTGCTACACAACCCGATAGCGGCGTTGGGCGGTGCTCGCTCCTCGCCTATCGCTCTGATATGTCTCTCGGCTTGGCGCCGTCCGCCTGGCTCTCGGGCCGCTCGCGACGGTTTTTCACAACCTCTCACTGCCCCTCATGATCGCGAGGTCAAGGCGCTCGAAAGAGCGAACCGCCAATTTTGGACTTATTTTTTGGACTTATTTTCAGGAATAGGCGATATGTGGATCATGACGAAGTTACCGGTGCCGAGAGCATTCACGATCTTGATCGCGATCGTGCTCGCGCTTCTCAGCGCTGCTGGGAAAACGGCGGACCTCGCTCAGTCGCTGACGCCGCCAGGCACTGCCGTGGCGGACCCGTTTACCTTTGACCAGGTCGTAGCCGAGGCAGCCCGGCTCGCAGCGGGTCCCTTCCAGCCAGACGGTGCCGATCTGCCGACCTACTTTAGCGAACTGACCTACGATCAGTACCGCGACATCCGCTTCCGAAGCGATCAGTCGATCTGGCGGGACCAGGCATTGCCGTTTCGACTCCAGTTCTTTCCGAGGGGTTTCAACTTTCTCGACCGAGTCCGGATCAATATCGTGGAAGCGGAGCGGGTCGTTCCGGTTCACTTCCAGAAGGACATGTTTGACTTCGGTCGCAATGTCGTGCCGCCAGATGCCTCGCTCGATGTTGACTTTGCGGGTTTTCGGCTCCTGTATCCGATCAACCGCGACGACCGCTACGATGAAATAGCAGTGTTCTTGGGCGCCAGCTATTTTCGCGCTGTGGGACAGAACCAGAGCTACGGCATCACGGCTCGGGGACTGGCGGTGGACACCGGTCTCTCCAGTCAAGAGGAGTTTCCGGTGTTCCGGGAGTTTTGGATCGTGCAGCCGGACCACGATGCTGTGGACATCACGGTCTACGCCCTGATGGATAGCAAGAGCGTGGCGGGCGCCTATCGTTTCGTCATCAGGCCGGGCCTGAATACGGTCATAGAGGTCAAGGCGCGCCTTTATCTGCGGGAGGCGGTTCAGAAGATCGGGCTTGCTCCCCTCACTAGCATGTTCTACCACGGCAAGACGACCGAGCGGTTCATGGACGACTTCCGCCCCGAGGTCCATGACTCTGACGGTCTGTTGGTAGAGACGGATGCAGGGGAACGGGTGTGGCGCCCCCTCATCAACCCCCAGGGGCTGAGCATTACCTCCTTCCAGGTTACCAACCCGAGTAGTTATGGGCTCCTACAACGCGAACGCGACTTCGATCATTACCAGGATCTGGAAGCGCTGTACCATACCCGGCCCAGTGCGGTGGTCGAGCCGTTGGCAGATTGGGGCGCAGGCAGTGTCGAGCTGGTGCAGATCCCCAGCACATCAGAGCGGTACGACAACGTCGTAGCCTACTGGGTACCGGAGCAGAGCACCGAGGCCGGGCAAGAATTGGAGCTCGAGTACCGGCTGCGCTTCGCCCTCGATCCCGAAGGTCGTTTGCTGGGGGGGCGCACCATCGCGACCCGCATTGGTGCCGGGGGCACTGACGTGCTTGATCCGACCAGACGAAAGTTCGTGATCGATTTTTCCGGACCCGCACTGGCACTTCTGGCACCCGAGTCGCCGGTCGAGGCGGTGGTCTCCGCCTCGTCGGGTGAGCTTGTCAATCGGGTGGTGCAGCCCAATCCGCACACGAAGGGTTGGCGACTGTTCTTCGAGCTGATACCGGATGGGGATCCGCGACCGGTAGACTTGCGGGCTTTCCTGCGGCTTGGCACCGACGCTGTGACCGAGACGTGGAGCTTCCAGTGGCTGCCTAACTGAGCATGCCGAGTCAAGCGGGGGCAGGGCGTGGCTAGACCGTGGGACAATGGAGCAGGGGTGGGGGCGGCCCGCAGCTGGGCTGCCGTCGCTCCGCGCGTGGAGGACTATCTCAGGGCGCTTGGCGTGCGCGACAGCGCCATTGGCGAGCGTCTGAGCACCTGTATCCGGCCCCGCTATGAGGCGCGCATGGCCCGTAGCCCGGCCACGGATCCCTTGGCTTGCGCCATCGAGGAAAGCCTGGGGTTGCTCGAGGACTGGTTGCGCGCAGAGTTGACTACCCTCCCTGGATCGTCTGCCGTGCTCGCTGATCGAGCGTCGGTCGTTGCCGGCGCCGTTGAAGGCTGGACCGAACGTTGGGCGGGGTTGTCCACCGAAAACCTCGCGCTTCGTATTCGGGCGGTTAGACTGCAGCCGCTACCGGAGCCGGCACCGTTGAGCATGGACGCGCAACCCATCGATCTTCGGGGCTGTCGCTTCCGGAACCGTCTCTTGCGTTTTCGGCGCTCAGGTAGCCAGCACCGTGGGCCAGTGTCGATGCAGTCGCCGACCCCGGCGCCGAGCGAGGCTGGCAGCGGGTTACGTGCGGGCCAGCGGCTGCGGCGCACGGTTTATTTTTCCCTGGTGTTGCTCACCACGCTGGCGACCATGGCGCTCCTGAGTAGCGCGTTCCGAGACGGTGATATCACCACCCCCTTGGAGTTCGCGCTGTTGCTTTTGTATGCCGTGTTGATGCTGTGGATCAGCGCCTCCTTTTGGACGGCGACTCTAGGCTTTGCGGTGTTGTTGCGAAGACAGCGCGCGGCGACTCAAGGGCACGTCGGCGCTGCGGCCCCACCCACCCAGGTGGGGCCGCCTTGCTTCAAAACAGTGCTGGTCATGCCCATCTACAACGAGGATCCCAAGCGGGTTTTCGCGGGTCTGCGGGCCATCGATCAATCTTTGGTGGAGATGGGTAGGCAGGAGCAGTTCGAGATTTTCGTACTCAGTGACACCCGCGATCCAAACCTCTGGGTTAAAGAGGAGCTCCAATGGCGCCATTGGTGCCAGGGTGAAGGTGTTTCGGGCCGAGTTTTCTATCGCAACCGGATTGAGAACACCCGGCGCAAGTGCGGGAATCTCGATGACTTCTGCAGAAACTGGGGAGGGCGCTATCGGTACATGGTGGTTCTTGACGCGGACAGCCTCATGTCTGGTCCTACCCTGGTGGAGATGGTGGATCGCATGGAGCGTAACCCCACCGTGGCACTGATCCAGGTTCCGCCGGTGCCCGCGAATCACACCTCTCTGTTCGCCCGTATGCTGCAATTCGCTGCCAATCTTTACGGACCGATGTTCACCACCGGGCTGAGCTACTGGCAGCGCGAGGCAAGCAACTACTGGGGACACAACGCCATCATTCGAGTCCAGGCTTTTGTTGACCATTGCGGCCTGCCGGATCTGCCCGGGCGCGAGCCGTTCGGTGGCGAGATTCTAAGCCACGACTTCGTGGAGGCAGCCCTTCTGCATCGGGCCGGTTGGGAAGTGTGGCTCGCGGACGACCTGGGCGGGAGCTACGAGGAAATCCCGCCAACCGTTATCGATTATGCCAAGCGCGATCGACGCTGGTGTCAGGGTAATCTTCAGCACAGCAGGCTGGTGTTGTCCAGCGGATTTAGGGCGATCAGCCGGATCCATTTTGCTATGGGGGTGATGTCTTATCTCGCCTCTCCTCTGTGGCTCCTATTTCTCGTCCTCACTGGCATCGAAGCTTACCTCCAGAGCCTCGAGGTGCCTGTCTATTTCTTCGGCCACAACCTGTTTCCTGTCTGGCCGGTATCCCACGTAGTGCAAATGACAACCGTGTTGTGGGCGACTCTCGCCATGCTGTTTCTGCCGAAACTCATGGCGTTACTGCTACTGTTGGTCGATAGCAGGAGGCGGCAGGCCTTCGGTGGCTTGGGCCGGGCGGCCGCTAGCGTGCTGTTTGAGAGCCTCTTCTCGGTTCTGCTGGCACCGGTGCTGATGCTGTTTCAGAGCAAGTTCGTGGTGGCCATCTTGCTGCGGCAGAACGTTACCTGGGGGCCACAGCGTAGGAGTGACCACCAGACCGGCTTGTCTGAGGCATTAAGCGCTCACGGCTCGCAGATGGTGTTGGGATTGTTCGCTGGGACGCTGACCTATCTCTATGTGCCAGACTTCTTCTGGTGGTTCATACCGGTGCTCGCAGGGCTCATCCTGGTGGTACCGGTTTCGATCCTGATGAGCCGGACTGGGGTGGGGCTCGCTGCCCGCAGCGTAGGCCTATTTCTGACCCCTCAAGAGTACGCTTTGCCTCGGGTTGTGGAGCTGTTACGCAGGTATCTGGTTGCACCCGCGGACCGCCGCTGCAGGGCGATACTCGCTGGCGAGCCCTGGTACTGGGCGGTCGTGGATCCCTGCGTATACGCCCTGCACTCAGCATTGCTTCCCGTTAGAAGAGCGCCAGACCGCCGGCGTTCACATTACCTCAAAGGACTCATCTTTAAGCTCCAGGACGAGGGATCAGGCAGTCTGACCCCCAGCGAGAGGCGTGACCTCTTGTCCGACCGCCAGGCACTGCGGGAGCTGCATGTCTTACTTTGGGCAGCGGTCACATCTCCGTTACCGGATGCTGTCGCAGGGAGAGAGAGCGGGGTGTCGGCTGAGCCGCAAGATTTGGAGCAGGTAGCGTCCGTTGGATAGCCTACTGGCTTCTCCGGGAAGAAGGGCTTGTGCGTGGTAAGGCTACCCTCTAACGTGCACGCAGCGTCCCGCGACAGGTTAGAGCCTCGGGTCAGGCTGCGAACCGGCGTTACCCCACGGCGGCATCAAATCGTGCGTGATCCCCAGATGATCGAGGATCCTGGCCACCATGAAGTCGACCAGATCATCGATGCTTCTCGGTTGATGGTAGAACCCCGGGTTGGCTGGCATGATGACGGCCCCGGCGCGGGCCAGGCGCAGCATATTTTCTAGCTGAATGATCGACAAGGGGGTTTCGCGCAACACTAGAATTAGCTTGCGCTGTTCTTTGAGGACGACATCCGCTGCCCGCTCGATGAGGTTTCGGCTGTGGCCCGCAGCCAGTGAAGCCAAGGTGCCGCTCGTACAGGGGCACACCACCATCGCCTGAGGAGCGTTGGATCCGCTTGCCACCGGGGCGGTCCACTGCTCTTTGCCGAACACGCGTAGGCGCCCGGGCGCTGCGCCATACTGCTCGCTCAGGCGATGCTCGATCTCGGCTGGCCGTGCGGGCAGTTTCAAACCCGCCTCCATCTCCAGCACCAGCCGACCCGGTGTCGAGACCATGAGATACACGAGTTGATCGGTTTGTATTAGCCATTGCAGCAAGCGCAGCCCATAGGGGGCGCCGGATGCCCCGGTCATGGCGAGCGCGATAGCCTGATTAGGCATGTTGCGCCTGGAGTGCTGAGATGAGGCGTGCATGCAGTCCGCCGAAAGCACCGTTGCTCATGACCACGAGGTGATCGCCGCAGCGGGCGGTTGCCGCCAGCTCCTCGACCACGGTCTCGATCCGATGGCATATGCGGCCGCGCTCGCCGAGCTCCGCGAGGGCGGAATGCAGGTCCCAGGTGAGATCCTGCGGACGATACACCCAAACCCGATCGGCCTCTCTGAGGGCGGGGGCTAGGGTGTGCCGGTGGACACCGAGGCGCATGGTGTTGGAACGGGGCTCGATCACCGCCACGATGCGCTCCTTGCCGACCCGTGCGCGAAGCCCCTGGAGGGTGGTGGCAATCGCGGTGGGGTGGTGGGCGAAATCATCGTACACCGTGATGCCATCGATGCGCGCCCGTACTTCTAGACGCCGTTTGACATTGCGAAAGCGTCCCAAGGCTTGGCACGCTTGGGCCGGGGGCACGCCAGCGTGACGGGCAGCAGCGATGGCCGCCAGCGCGTTGTGCACATTATGCTGGCCGATGAGATCCCATTGCACGATCCCCACTGGGTTGCCGGCCCAGCGGACCTCGAAATGGCTGCCATCCCCATTGAGGGGTTGCGCCGTCCAGCCATCGTCGGCGCCGGCGAACTGCTCCACGGGCGTCCAGCAGCCACGGGCCAGCACCGACGATAGGTTGCGGTCCCCGCCGGAGGCGATGATACGTCCGCTGGCCGGAATGATCCGTACCAGATGATGAAACTGCTGTTCGATGGCGGCCAGGTTGGGAAAGATATCGGCGTGGTCGTATTCCAGATTGTTGAGCACTAACGTTCGGGCGGGATAATGGATGAATTTGGAACGTTTATCGAAGAACGCCGTATCGTATTCATCGGCCTCCACCACGAACAGTGTTGACGTTCCGAGGCGTGCCGAGACGCCGAAATTCTCCGGCACACCGCCCACGAGAAAACCCGGAGAGAGTCCCGCACACTCCAGGATCCAGGCTAACATGCTGGTGGTCGTCGTCTTCCCGTGGGTGCCGGCAACGGCAATGACAAAGCGTTGGTGCAGGACGTTTTCAGCCAGCCACTGCGGGCCGGAAGTGTATTTGAGACCGCGATCCAGAAGGTATTCGATGGCCACATTGCCTCGCGACAGGGCGTTGCCCACCACCACGCAGTCGGGTGCCGGGACCAGATGGCACGCCTGGTATCCCTCGTGGACGACGATCCCATGGGCGGCCAGCTGCTCGCTCATGGGGGGATAGGCGGCGAGGTCCGATCCGGAGACCTGGTGGCCGAGCGCCCGCGCCAGTTCGGCGATTCCAGCCATGAAGGTGCCGCAGATACCGAGGATGTGGAGATGCATGCCATGTAGTCCTTTTGGGCCGCAGAGTGGGTCTCCGATTAGGTTATGATGGGGAAAATAGTGTTGAGAATGTTAACGGTGATCCAGTAGAAGACCATGGCCAGTACCAGCCCCATGCTGAACACGGTAGAGAGTGCGTGACGCAGAATGTGAGCCGTGACCGTGAGGCTCCATCCGATGAGTAGCAGCGTGAGCAGTGCGGGCGCGGTGGTGTCGCGGCTCGCTTGGTCGGCCAGGTACAGCCAGCTCGATAAAGGAATGGCCACTACCGCGATGAGGGTGCCGGTTCCCGCCAATGCGGTTAGAGTCTGTTTGAAGCGATTCTGTAACCCTTGCAGGTGGAGTACCGACAGGGTCAAGGCGCTCAGCAGCAGGGTATCGAGAAGACCCGCGAGCAGCGCTTCCCAGAACGGCAATGCCACGTTCGATAGCAGTGTCGCGCTCAGGGCATGGCCTGCCAGTGTTAAGCCCATAAGGGGGGTCGATGCTGGCAGATCCTGAGGCCGGAGCCGGAGCAGGCACAGATCGATAAAGGGCTTTATGAGTGCGAACAAATGCTCTGATCCCTGTTCACCCATGGGGTCGATTCAGGGGTGCCCCAGGGTCTCCTACAGTCTCCAACTGGCACCGCGGTGCGAACGTCGAGATGAGCGCCCCCGACTTCTTCCACGGCTTCCCGCTTGTTGTTCTCAGTATGGCACAGAATCGCGCGCATCCGTGTAGGGAGCCAGGGTAAAAGGCACTCGGTCTGTGATCGGTTGAAACGGGGGCGGATGGGGCCCTTTGGGACTGCACATGTGGCGAGGGGGAAATGAGCGAGCTTGCGATCAGAATCGATCTCGACGTTCCGGTCGTGATGCGCGATGGTGTCGTGCTGCGTGCCGATGTCTTCAGGCCTGACACGGCCGATGCCTCCCCAGCGCTGGTCATCCGGATACCCTACAACAAGTCCCTTCCGAGATACCACCAGTATTTCGATCCGCTGCGTGTGGTCAGGCAAGGTTATGCCGTGGTCTGGCAGGATTGCCGAGGTACGATGGCCTCCGAGGGTCACTTCTACCCGGTGGTGGCGGAGGCCGAGGATGGCTGCGACACGCTCGCATGGGTCGCGAGCCAGCCCTGGTGCAATGGCCAGATCGGGATGTATGGCATGTCGTATCACGGCCTGACCCAGCTCGCCGCCGCGTCAGCACCGTCGCCTCACCTGAAGGCCATCTTTCCGGCCATGATCGGCCACGGGCTGCGAGATCTCTTGTATCGAGGCGGCGCCTTGCAGCTGCATCTGGCCCTGTTTCTCTCCCTTCACCTCAGCCTGCTTGCGAGCGCCCGCGACGCTGCGCGAGGTCACGACAGGCGAAAAGCCGTCGAGGCACTGACTCATGCGTTCGACAACCTGGAGGCCTATGCCCGATTCCTGCCCCTCAAGGGTCTCCCGGTTCTGAGAGAGGCCGGGTTGGCCAACTTCTATTTCGACTGGCTGGATCATCCGGACAACGACGAGTACTGGGCGAAGGCAGAGTTCGCGCCCTATGCTAGGATGACCTTGCCAGCCTATCTGGCTACCGGGTGGTATGATGTGCAACTCCATGGAACCCTCGCGAATTATCTCGGCATGAAGGCCCGGGGTGGCTCTGCGATCGCCCGCAAGGGGAGCAGATTGCTGATCGGTCCCTGGATCCACAGCGTGGAATTGGGTCAGCAGGTGGGGGAGCTGAATTTTGGTCTACGCGCGGCGGGCGCGGGCATCGATTACACCGGGATTCAACTGCGCTGGTTCGATCGTTGGCTCAAGGGTCGAGATAACGGCATCACGGAGGAGGCCCCGGTTCGCCTCTTTGTCATGAACGAAAACGTTTGGCGAAACGAGGAGGAGTGGCCGTTGGCGAGAACGCACTACACCCCGTACTACCTACGCAGTGACGGGCAGGCGAACACCCTCGATGGCGATGGTCGCTTGGATCGGGAACCTCCAGCAACGGAGCGCTGCGACAGGTATAGCTATGATCCGGCGATGCCGGTCGCCACCCATGGCGGTGCCATGCTGACCTTCAGTGGGGCCGATGCCGGTGCCCTCGATCAGCGTGCCGTGCTTAGGCGCCGCGATGTCCTCGTTTACACCTCCGCCGCGCTCGGCGAAGATGTCGAAGTCACGGGGCCTATCACGGTAAAACTTTTCGCGGCCTCGACGGCGCCAGACACCGATTTCACAGCCAAGTTAGAGGACGTTTGGCCGAGCGGTCAATCCTATCTCATCGCCGATGGCATCATCCGCGCTCGCTATCGATCGGGGGACATGACGTCCGATCTGATCGAGCCGGGAGAGGTGTACGAATTGACCATCGACCTAGGGGCAACCAGTAATCTTTTTAGGGCCGGCCATCGGATCCGGGTATCGATAGCGAGCAGCAACTTCCCAAAATACGACCGAAACCCGAATACCGGTCATGCCTTCGGCGAGAGTGCTATCCTGACCGTGGCCCACCAGATTATATTTCACGACCACCAGCGGCCTTCGCACATCGTGTTGCCGGTGATACCGCGGTCAACGCGGGCGGCAGACGCACGATCCAAGATGTGACCCCGTTTCTTCGACCCCGTTTCTTTCAGATGTGACCCCGTTTCTTTCCTGACCCCGTCTCGCCCAGCGTTGCCAATGGCAACACCGCTGTGGCGGGCGTACAATGCGCTGCGGTAGCGGGGCAGCGGGTCACACCGCGACGGCACTTGCAGGTGCTCGAGCCTGAGCCTGGCGGGTTGACACCGCCACCTCCCGCGGTCGTCCCTTTCAAGCGCAACAATTCCATCATCGCGTATGAGAAACCCACATTGCCGACATGACGCGCCACCGGCCAGGTCGTGGTCGTGCCGCGGTAAAAAGCGGATCGAGCGTCGGCGAACCGCCATGCTGGGGGAGGCTATGCTAGCGGAGGAAAGAAAAGCCTTTGGTTGATGCTGTCGGGTCAGCACGACATGGGTCGGCCTGCAAATCCACGCTCGCCCCGTGCAGATGGTGACGCCGGGATATGGAAGGACTGATCGTACTCTTTCCCGCATTGCCGCTCCTTTCGGCCTTGCTGACCCACCTGCTGGCGGGTCGCTTGGGTCGTCGGGTGGCGCGCGTGAGCGTGGCGGGCGGGATACTGACGTTTGCGCTTGCCATCCTGCTGCTCTGGATTGCCCTTCGCGGGCAGACCTCGCAGGCGGTCGCCTTGACCGCGTCCTGGGGTATCCTGTTGTTCGATCCGCTGAGCGGATTGATGGGGCTGGTCATTGCCGGGATCGGCCTGGTCGTGCGCCTTTATTCCGTGCGCTACATGCTCGAGGAGAGCGGTTACGGGCGGTTCTTTGTTCTGCTCGATCTCATGACCGCGGCGCTCCTGGTGATGGTCGCTGCCGGCGATCTGGTGGTCCTTCTGGTGGCCTGGCATCTGATCGGGGTCCTGCTGTACTTCTTGCTCGGCCATAATACCCGCAGCCCCTCGGCATACCGCTACGCTTTCTGGACTTTTTTCACCTATCGCTTCGGCGACCTTCCCCTGGTGCTGGCGGCCGTGGTGCTCTACCAGGCGTATGGTACTTGGTCACTGCCCGAGATCTTCGAGCGCATTGCGGCCGACCCCGGCGCCCGGACGTTCCTCGGGCTGCTGCTGGTGGAGGTGGCCGGTGCGCTGGTCGCCCTGGCGGCCTTCGCCCGCTCGGCACAGTTTCTCCTCCACACCTGGCTCCCCTACACCATGGAGGGTCCGACGCCCGTATCGGCGCTGATGCACGCTGGCATTGTCAATGCCGGTGGATTTCTGATCAACCGTTTCACCCCGGTTTACGTGTATACCGAAAACGTGCTGCACTGGGTGTTTATCTTCGGGCTGGTGACCGCCGTGACCGGCTCGGTGCTGATGCTCACCCAGAATGATGTCAAAAAATCGCTTGGTTACTCCACCATGGGGCAAATGGGCTTCATGATCATGGAGTGCGGACTCGGTGCCTTTTCCCTGGCTATCTATCATCTGATCGCGCACGGTCTGTTCAAGGGCACCCTCTTTCTCGGTGCGGGTGGCGTGATCAGCGAGGCGCGAGAAGATGACGGCGTACCCAAGGATGACCTCTACACCTTTGTCGTGGAGAGACGTCCCGCGACACGTCGACAACCGTGGATGCTGATGGCGGCCCTGACCCTCGCGGTGCCTGTAGTGATACTGATCTTGGCCCACTGGCTGGTGGAGCGGGACTTCTTCGAAAAGCAGGGAGCGATCGTGCTGCTGTTCTTCGGCTGGGTGACAGGGACTCAGCTTCTGTTCGCCACCTACCGCATGCGAACGGAGAATTTCTGGCGGCTGATCACGCTGATCGTATTCTCCTTCGCGGTCGTGGTGCTCGGCTATGCGCTGATCAGTCACGCCTTCGACCTGTTCCTGTATCCCGACCCCGAGTTGCGTGCCCGAATCTACGCGGCCGCGGGCATTGAGCTGGTCTGGTTCGACATCCTTGTCGGTGTCGTCACTGCGATCATCGTGTTGGGCTGGTTGGTTACCTACTATGCGGAGCAACGTGGAGAGGGCGGAGGCAAGCATAGCGGTTGGCTTTGGCTGAATTTCTATGCGCTGATCTCCCGGGAGTTCTACGTGAGCGATCTCTATGCCTGGCTGAGCCGCGCATTACTGGGCGCAGCCAAGAGGCTGAATGGCTGGTTGAGGTGGGCCTGACGTGTCCCAGCTGACATACGTCTTTGCCGGGCTTTTTCTTCCCCTTTTCCCACTCAGCATGGTCTTCAATGCCCTTTTCGGACGGATTCGCAACGCGGTGCTGCGGGGCCTGATGTTGCTGGCCTGGCCCCAGGTGGGACTGGCTCTGGTTTTCGCCACAGGAGCCGAGGCTCCAAACTGGGTGGGCGTATGGGCATTGTTCACGTCGGCCCTGTACGGCTTGAGGCTACTTGCCTTGCGCGAGGTCGGATTATGGACCGGCTTTCTCGCCACGTCCGCATGGGCCTTGCTCTGGATCCCGGTCCTCGCCGGTATGGAGGCGATGCCGGTCCATTACTACGCCCTGGGGTTCAGTGCGCCGCTGGTCCTGCTGGCGCTGCTCAGTGCAGGACTCTCCCGGCGTTTCGGCGCGGCCTACACGGGATTGTACGGCGGGCTGGCGCAGACGTTGCCCCGCTTCTCCGGCGTGTTGGTAATGGTCGTTCTCGCGGCCATCGCCACACCGCTGTTTCCGGCCTTCTTCGGCATGCTGGCGACCATGGTGGTGGCTTCGCCGGCCAAGGCCGTCGGCGTGGCCGGCGTCTGGCTGCTTTGGAGTTGGGCGGGAGCGCGTCTGCTACAGGGCCTGATCGTGGGGCCGGCCGGAACGGACGGCGTCGCCGATCTCAGCGTGGCATCCACCTGGGTCTACGCTGCTGTGCTGGCCGCGCTGGTTGTCGGTGGGGCTTATCTGACTGGAGACCTGTCATGAGTCTGTCGCTCGGTCAGAAGTTGCGTATCCGCGCCATGATCTACGTGGCCGGCGAGCCCATCGCCTTCTTCTGGCCGATGCGCTCGTTCATACACCACAATCCGCTGCATGGTCTCGAACACATGCCCTTCCCTGTCGCCGTGGAAAAGGGCACGCGTCTTTTCCACGGCCGGGGCTACCTGCCACGCAGCATCTACCAGTGCTATCTGGCCCGGGGCCAGGTGGATCATAAAGTGCTCGGCTCCGGCGTGGAATGTTTTGCGTCCTCTCATGATGTTGGTGGGGAGATCGATCTGGCGCGCTGGCTGATGACCCTGCTTACCGACCTCAAGCACCCCGTGAGCCGGTCGGGCATCCTAGCGGACGTTTCCGACATGCAGGCCGCCCTAACCGGTCGGCCACTGCAGGTGCCTGACGAAATGCCGACCGACTCGCTGGCCGACTGGCTGCGAGAACAGCTTTTGGGGGACCGACCCGTATACGAGGCCGTGGATGCGCTCCAGGGGACCGCGATTGCCGAGGAACTAGACGACCTGGTCATCAAGAGCTGCCTCGACTTTTTTGACGAAGGGCAGTCAGTCTGGGGCATGCCCGAGCGCGAGAGGGGCTTTTTCGCCGCCTGGCGCGAGGTGGCGCGCTGCAACGTCCGGCTGTTCCTGCGTGGTTTGCACATCAACCGGATCCTCGCCGTTGACGAAAGCCCCGAGGGCGTCATTGCGCACGTCATGGAAAGCCTGCAGATTCCTGAGGAACGCTGGGTCGATTACTTCACCCGGGAAATCGCCCGTCTGCACGGGTGGGCGGGGTTCATCCGTTGGCGCTCCAGCGCGAAACATTATTATTGGGCGCAGCGCTATCCGGGGGATCTGGTGGACTTTGTGGCAGTGCGGCTTACGCTCGCCCTGGCCTTGTTGAGCGAGCGCAGCCGGCGAGGCAGCGCCTGTACCGGCGGCGCCATCGAGGAAGCCATCGAGACATGCACGGCGGAGACCTATCTGCGACATGAACTCTACAGCGGCAAGGTCCTGCCGGCGATGGCCCACGCGGTGGAGGACGCCCTGTCGCGCGGCCGGGAGGCTGTCGTCGCGCGGGTATTCTTTGAGTACACCCGCCGCAAGCGTAGCCACGAGGCGGCGCTTCAGGCGGGATGCCTGAGGGAGCTGGCCGCGCGGGTGCGTGGCGGCATCGATGCACTGGAAAACTTGTCCCTGGAGTCCCTAGGTCGACTGCTCAAAGCCCTGGGCGAATTCGAGAAGGAGGAGGGCATGCTCTGGCTACGGGCCATGGAGGCGCACGCCATGGAACGCTTAGCGACAGGTGTGAGCCTCACGCCACCGGCGCCGCGCGCAAAGCGGCCGTTTGTCCAGGCCCTGTTTTGCATCGACACCCGGGCGGAACGCATCCGGCGCCACCTCGAGGCTGTCGGCGATTACCAGACGTTCGGAATCGCGGGTTTCTTCGGTGTTCCGGTCAGTTTCATGGAGCTCGGCAAGGGCAGCGAGACCCATCTGTGTCCGGTGCTCCTCACGCCGAAAAATCTCGTGCTGGAGATGACCACGGTAGGTCCGCAGGACGAGGCGGCGCTGACGACTCTGGAGAAAGCGATGCACGAACTCAAGGAGTCGGTGCTGACCCCTTTCGTCACGGTTGAGGCGATCGGCTTGCTGTTCGGTTTCGACATGGTGGGAAAGACTGTCGCACCTCGCAGCTACAACCGCTGGCGCAAACGACTGCACGCGGCCAAGCCGCCAACCCGCCTGCTGCTCGACAAGCTCAGTCGTGAGCAGGCCGATTCGATCGTGCGCGCGGTGCAGCGTGCCCTGATCGTGAAGGCTGTGGAACAGGAGTTTGGCCTGGCCCCCGAGCGTATCAATGACGACATGGTGCGTGCGCTGCGCGAGTCCGCCCTTGGCCACCCGGTAGGACCCGTAGGGCTGGCCGACCCACTCGGCCTGGGCGAGGCGCGCCAGCGGGCTTTTGTCGAGCGCTTGCGCGACGCCTACCGTATCAACCATTCCTTCGCCCAATTGCAAATGGAGCGTCTAGGGCGCATCGGTTTTACGCTCGATGAGCAGGTCCAGTTCGTGGGACAGGCGCTGCGAGCGATCGGCCTCACCGCAGGCTTCTCCCGTTTCATCCTTTTGGTCGGCCACGGCAGCACTTCCCAGAACAACCCCTATGAATCGGCACTGGACTGCGGGGCCTGTGGCGGCAATCACGGTCTCGTGAGCGCCCGTGTGCTGGCGCAGATGGCAAACAAGCCGGAGGTGCGGCGGCGGTTGAGGGAGCAGAGCGTGGACATTGCCGACGATGCCTGGTTCGTGCCCACACTGCACAATACCACTACGGACACGGTGGAGCTGTTCGACCTCGACCTGATGCCTCCTTCCCACCTCGTGTACCTGGACCGCCTGCACAAAGGCCTGGTGGCCGCCTCGCGGCTGTGCGCCCGGGAAAGGCTGCCGAGTCTGGAAGCCCGGTCCGATACCCGCGATGCGGCGGTGGCTTACCGCGGTGTGCAACGAAACGCCATGGACTGGTCGCAGGTTCGTCCCGAGTGGGGCCTGTCGCGCAATGCCTATTTCATCATCGGGCGCAGGGCGCTCACGCAGCGGTTTTTCCTCGCTGGGCGCGCCTTCCTCCACTCGTACGACTACCGCCTCGATGCCAAGCTGCGGTTGCTCGAGAACATCCTGACCGGACCCCTGGTCGTGGCTCAATGGATCAACATGGAGCACTATTTCTCCACGGTCGACAACGAATGCTTCGGCAGTGGCAGCAAGGTGTATCACAATGTTGCCGGGCGCTTCGGTGTGATGACCGGCAACCTCAGTGATCTGCGCACCGGCCTGCCGTCGCAGACAGTGCTCAAGGATGGCCTGCCGTACCATGAACCGCTGCGCCTCATCACGCTGATCGAGGCACCGTTCGACCATGCGCGGCGCGCCATCGAGGCCGTCGCCACGGTCAAACGCCTGATAGACAACGGCTGGATACGCCTGATGGTGATCGATCCCGAGACCGCTGTGGTATCCGTTTACGAGGACGGTGAATGGCAGAGGCGGCCGCACCTGCCTGTCAGCGAGCACGCAATCCTTGAGGAGGCGAGTGCATCATGATGAATCTCAACTTCAGCCCCATCAAGAAACTCGAAATTATCCTGGAAGGCGAGCACCAGGAGTTCGCCACCGATCTCCTCGACCGGGCGGGTGTCAAGGGCTACACGATCATCAACAACCTGTCTGGCAAAGGCCGCCACGGCTTTCACGAAGGACACCTGATGTTCAACGAGGAGAATGTGCTGATCATGATCATCGCGGCCGTGCCCGAGGAGCTCGTCGAGCCGATCCTGCAGGGCTTTGCCCCTTTCTACAACGAACACTCGGGTGTGGTCTTCATATCCGACATCCAGGTAACGCGACTCGTGAAGTTCAAGGGCTAAGCGTCCGGGTCAGCGCAGGTCTCGCCCGGCACTCATGCGGCGAAGACAACCCCAGAAGCGGGGCTGTGATAGGGTGGCGATCAAGAGGCCAAGTCGGGGAAGCCGCGCCAATGCGGGCATTGCACGGGCAATGGAAAAAGACCGGGCCGCTCGGGCACCATTCAGGATGAAAAAATAGGGCGCCCGCTGGGTCGTGGCACGCCGCTATGCGGTCAATCGATTCTGGCTCGATTGGGTTGGATCGTGTCTCGATCGATGCGGTTCGTTCCTCACCGCGTCCTATCCGGGCTCAATATTCTGGTCGGCGGAGACAAATATATCGAACACTCGCTCGGCCCTGCGCAAGAGCTCGCCGTTGGTCAGTCCGGCCCGTCCCATTTCAGGAACCGTCGTGACATCATGCCCCTGGAATTGGGACCTGAGGCCACGAGGCAAGGATTCATCGAGAAGCAGCCTCATCCCCTTCGCTCAGGAGCGCGTCCTTTGCCTCCTCCATCGCCTGCTCTCGTGAGACGGAGGGGTACTCCCGAAGGAAGTCATCAAGGCTGTCCCCGGCTTCAAGAAAATCGAACAGGGTTCTAACCGGCACACGCGTATTTCGAAATACCGGGACGCCTCCTCGTATCTGGCTCATCACCGAGTGGTCGCCTATTCACCTCTCAAATCTTTTAAAGACCTGGT
>CAZUZO010000050.1:0-20177 GCA_964624765.1 uncultured Thiotrichales bacterium | reverse complement strand
AATAGGCGAAGTGCCCCTAAGGTTGCGTGTGCCGCGCCTAAGCGTGACGGCAGCCAGGGGAGCATGCAAGTTAAGCTCGCCTTAGAAGCTGTTTTAAAAACTACTGCGCTTGCCATAGCGGCGTTGCACGGTGGATCGCAATCTTCATGTACTCCCTTGTACACTCCGGTTGCTCGCCGCTCTGCCGGTGCTCGTGACATTTTTAAACCGTCATGGCCGAGGGATTTGGCCACCCCCGACAATGAACATCGGGATTTTCACGGTAAAACAGCTTCTTAAGGTTGGGCAGGGGCAAAGTCGTCGGTCTGGTTCGGCTCGCGGCCGGCTTGGCCGCGACGCAGCAAGGGAAAGTGTTTCTTACGCAACCTCCAAGGTTCTGCCTTGGGGCTATGTTGCAGCGGTAGGCGGGCGCAGCAAGCGTAGGCGAGAGGCCTGGGCCAATGTGGTGAGCACCTTGCCTATCCGGTGAGAAGTCGGAGTTAAACAACGAGCGAAGCATCCTATGGACATGACTCAAGCGAGATTGCAGCCGGGGGAAAGAAGAAGCCGCACGCTTCAAACCGTTGCGACTCTCGTGGCCCAGCGCCACGAAGTACTGGTTCTTTTTTGTCGGGTTGCGGGACTACCTCCCTATCGAGGCAAGACGCTTGACGCAAAGACAATGAGCCGCTTTTGCCAGCTACTGACCGACTACGTGGCGGAAGGGCACTTTGGGCTTTATCAGCGGATCATCGAAGGGCGGGAGCGCCGACGAGGCGTGCTGCGACTCGCGGAGAAACTATATCCTCGGATCGCGCAGACGACGCAAGCGGTGGTGGATTTCAGTGACCAGTACGCAACCCATCCGAATCCTGGCTCGGTGGCGGAGCTGACCCGAACTCTCTCGGAACTCGGCGAGCAACTGGCTCTGCGGGCCGAGCTTGAGGACAAGCTGATTGCCGAGCTTTGTCCGGCCTACAGCGGTGAAGAGGAGCAATATCTCGCCTCGAAACCCGATACCGAAGCGGCTCGGCCGCTCTAGCCGCTGCCATAGGCCTGTTTTGATGGGCGCTGCCCTGTAAGAATCTGTCATGAAATTTACTGCGCTTGCCATAGCTGCGTTGCATGGCGGCTCGCAATCCTCATGTACTCCCTTGTACACTCCGGTTGCGCGCCCCCGCGCAACTTTGCTCTGCCGGCGCTCGTGACATTTCTAAAACAGCTTCTAACGGGTCACGGACGCCGCGGCAGCAACACCGTGTAGTCAAAATCCAAGACCACGGCTGGATGGTATTTACCATCACTTCCCTTGAAGGGAAAATCAGAGCAATCGTGATCTTTCGTCGCGATGGTGCGCAGCCGCAGTGCTCCTAAGTCGGTTCGGCCAGGAAGCTGCAATTTCTCGAGCACTTCTGTCCAGCAATAGATAGTATCGCCGGCGAACGCCGGAGCCACGTGGCGTCCGCCGTTGATCGCGGCGACCTTAAACGCGTTGGCGAGGCCATTGAATGAGAGCGCACGCGCCAGGCTGATGATATGTCCCCCGTAGACGATGCGCCGGCCAAAGCGCCCGGTTTTCTCCACGTGTTGATTGAAGTGCACGCGTGCGGTGTTCTGATACAGGCGGGTGGCCATCATGTGCTCCGCCTCCTCGATGGTCATGGCATCTCGGTGATCGATTTTCTCACCCGATGCATAGTCGTCCCAGAGATGCTGGCTGCCCGACAGCGGGGTATCGTACTGCCCCATATCGATGCCGTCGGGCACCACGAGCGATCCTGCTGCCAGAGGGCCAGGTAATTCCGGTACGATGGGTTCCATTTCAGGATGAGCCGGATCGCGCTTGCGCACCATGACCCAGCGCAGATATTCCAACACCACTTCATGGCGCTCGTTGACGCCGACGGAGCGCACATAAACCACGCCGGTCTTATGGTCGGAGTTCGCCTTTAGGCCGAGGACCGTCGAAGTCGTTCGTAGCGTGTCACCGGGATACACCGGGGCCAAGAAACGCCCGCCCGCATAGCCTAAGTTGGCGATGGCGTTGAGCGAAATGTCGGGCACGGTCTTGCCAAAAACGATGTGGAAGGTGAGTAAATCGTCCACCGGCGCCTGTTGGAAACCGATCTGGCGGGCAAACACATCGGAGGACTGTACCGGGAATCTCACGCCGTAAAGGGCGGTGTACATCGAGACATCGCCTTTGGTGACGGTGCGCGGCGTGGCGTGAACGAGCTCCTGTCCGAGCGCAAAATCCTCGAAGAAGTTACCCAAGTCGTTTTTGTTGGTCATGGCCTTACGCTAAGCTCCCCGGCTGGCCCAATCATTAGCCCAAAGTGTATTGTGGCACCGACACCTATGCAAGGGCAGTGCGCAGGTCCATTCGGTTGCAATCGGCTCTTGAGACTCGCATACTGCGCCCCGATCTGAGAGCGCTGTGTCGGGGCGTGTGGCTTATACGTGAGTCATGCTTCCGAGAGCAGCCGTTGAGTCGAGGCAAACCACAACAACTGGCGCCGTATCCATGAAACTACCGTCGAATTTTTATAAGCCGCTTGCCATCGGGGCGCCGCAGCCCATCCGGGAGCTGCCGGCGCGCCCCGAGCGTATGATTCACTTTTTCCCTCCCCATAACGAGAAGATGCGCAGCAAAGTGCCAGAACTCGTGAAGGCGGTCGATGTGTTGCTGGGCAACCTAGAGGATGCCATTCCAGCGAACGCTAAAGAGGCGGCCCGTGCGGGTTTCATCGAGGTCGCACAACGTTTTGACAGCCCCGAGACCGGGCTGTGGGTTCGCATCAATGCCCTGAATAGCCCTTGGGTACTGGATGACATCCTGGAAATCGTTGCCGCAGTGGGGAATAAGCTCGATGTGATGATGCTGCCCAAGGTCGAGGGGCCATGGGACATCCATTACCTCGATCAGTTGCTAGCCCAATTAGAGGCCAAGCACGGTGTCACCAAGCCGATACTGATTCATGCCATCCTAGAGACCGCCCAAGGCGTGAAGAACGTGGATGCCATCGCGGCGGCCAGCCCCCGCATGCATGGCATGAGTCTTGGCCCAGCAGACTTGGCTGCTTCGCGTGGCATGAAGACCACCCGGGTGGGTGGGGGGCATCCCTTCTATGGGGTGCTTGCCGATGCGGTAGAGGGCGAGGAAAAACGAACGTTCTCGCAACAGGATCTGTGGCATTACACCATTGGGCGTATGGTGGATGCCTGTGTCTCTAGCGGCATTCGACCCTTTTACGGACCCTTCGGCGACTTTTCTGATGACCAGGCCTGCGAGGCCCAGTTTCGCAATGCCTTCCTTCAGGGGTGTGTCGGGGCTTGGTCGCTGCATCCGCGCCAGATCGAGATTGCAAAACGGGTGTTCAGTCCTGATGTTGCCGAGGTGCGGTTCGCGAAACGTATTCTCGAGGCGATGCCCGATGGTACCGGTGCAGCGATGATCGATGGCAAGATGCAAGACGATGCCACCTGGAAGCAAGCCAAGGTGATTGTGGATTTGGCTAAATTGGTATCGAAAAAGGATCCCGAGTTTGCCTCTGCGTACGGTCTTTGAGGCGATAGAGAGGTTAAAAAAGGCCTGGCGAGCGTCCTGGGGCCAGGCCTGAGGCCGCCGCAACGAGGCCTATGGGCTAAGTTGGAGAGAAGCGAGCACCGTCCACGCCGCGATCGGGCAGCGCAGCAGGTTTTTTCACAACCTCTCAGAGGAGTCATCATGAGTTTTACGCTTGTCGAGCAGTGCACCCCTCGTTTAAACCGCTCAGAGCTTGCCGTGCCTGGTTCTAACAGGAAATTCTTGGAGAAGGCCACGGACAGTCCGGCGGATGTGATCTTCCTCGATCTAGAAGATGCGGTAGCCCCCCCCGATAAGGAACAAGCCCGCAAGAACGTGATTGCCGCGCTCAATGAACTCGATTGGGCTGGGCGCACCCTATCGGTACGTATCAACGGTCTTGATACGCCTTACATGTACCGTGATGTGGTGGATGTTCTCGAACAGGCAGGTGATAAGCTGGATCTGATCATGATCCCAAAGGTGGGCACAGCTGCTGACGTGTATGCTGTGGACATGCTGGTAAGCCAGATCGAACAAGCGATGGGTTACCGTAAACGGATCGGGTTTGAGCTCCTCATTGAAACCGCGCTGGGCATGCAAAATATCCACCAGATTGCCGGCGCGAGCCCTCGCAACGAGTCATTGCATTTCGGAGTCGCGGATTATGCGGCGTCGACCCGGGCTCGCACCACCGGCATTGGGGGCCCTCATCCCGAATATCATGTTCTGACCGATGCCGATGCCGATGCAGGTGGCCATCGCCACCGACACTGGGGTGACATGTGGCATTATGCTATCAGCCGCCTGGTGGTGGCGGCTCGCGCCAACGGGCTGCGCCCCCTCGATGGGCCGTTCGGAAACTTCTCGGACCCCGATGGATTCCGGGCTCAAGCCATGCGCGCGGCGGTTCTCGGCTGCGAAGGCAAATGGGCTATACATCCGAGCCAGGTCGAACTGGCCAATCAACTCCTCAGCCCCAGCGAGGCGGAAGTGACGCAGGCTCGGCGCATCTTGGAAGCGATGGAACAGGCCGAAAGGGAGGGGCGCGGTGCGGTTGCCCTGGATGGCCGGCTGATCGATATCGCATCCATCAAGCAGGCCCAGGTGATGGTCAAGAAGGCTGAGATCATCGCCGCCAAGTCCACCGCTTAGATAGCTGTTTTAGAAACTACTGCGCTTGCCATAGCTGCGTTGCACAGCGGCTGGCAATCCTCATGTGCTCCCTTGTACACTCCGGTTGTTACTCGCCCCATCCTTGGGGCTCGCCCCCTTCGGGGCCAGCTTGCAGCTGTTCAAAATCGTTCCCGACGATTTTGTCGCCACCGTGCGCCTTGCTCTGCCGGCGCTCGTGACATTTTTAAGACCTCTTCTTGAGAGGTTATGAACAAACCGGCTGCTGCCCCTCCCGCTAGCGGCGTCAGGCGGCACTTGTCTATCTACCCCGATAGGCTGCGCCGCCGCGCGCCGTTCTCCGCCCTCTCGGGCTGCTCGCTACGGTTCTTTCACAATCGCTAGCGGTAACGCCTTGCTCTGGGCCGGCCGGCAGTGGTCCTTGGCTCTAGGTTTCCACGATCTCGCAAGCTTTTGCAACGGCTAGATCACTCTTTTCTCATGCAGGCGCTTAAGCTCCTCGGCCGAGAGCCCGAGCAGTTCATGCAACACTTGGTCGGTGTGCTGGCCGAGGCGAGGGCCGAGCCACTTGATCTTTCCAGGCGTCTCGGAGAGCCGCGGCAGGACCGACGGCACGACAACGGTTTCCCCGAGATCCTCATCGTCGATAGCGACCAGATTGCGACGGGCGTGGAACTGCCGGTTGCAGAAGATGTCGGCGATATTGGCCAGCGGTGCATAGGGCGCACCGGTGGCGTTACAGCGCTCCCGGATCTCGTCACGGGTCAGGGCCCCGCACCAGTTACTGACCACTTCATTGACCTCATGCCGCGCTTCCAGTCGCTTCCCATGCTCGCCGTACAGCGCGTGGGAGGCGAGTTCCGGTCGATCCATCGCCTCCGCGAGGGCGGCAAAGAGCTTGTCGGTGGTGCAAGCAAAGGCGACCCATTTGTCGTCTTTGGTGCGGAAGTTGCCGAGGGGACACGCGATGGGGTTGTGGGCCCCGGTCCGTTCACGGATGGTCCCGTACTTGGCGTAAGCGGGCACCATCTCATCCGACAGTCGAAACACCGATTCATAGAGGGCTGCGTCGATGTATTGGCCTTCTCCGGTTCTCTCCTTATGGCGAAGCGCCATCAGGATGCCGATCGCACCGTATAGCCCCGTCAAGTAGTCGGCAAGCGTTGTCGAGCCCGGCGTGACCGGCGTTTCCCGCGGCATGCCGGCCAGATAGGCGAGCCCCCCTACGGCATGGGCGATGCGGGCGAAGCCCGGGCGGTCGCGATAGGGGCCGGTTTGACCGTAGCCGGCGATGCGAAGCATCACCAGTCCGGAATTGAGTTCATGCAGGACTTTCCAGCCGAGGCCCCATTTCTCCAGGGTACCGGGGCGGAAATTTTCGCACAGGATGTCGGATTTCGCGACCAGGCGCTTGAAGATATCCGCCCCCTCCGGTGACCGCAGATCGACCGTGACAGATTTTTTGTTGCGGGCTTCGCTCAGCCAAGCGAGGGTATCACCGCGATCGGTCGAGGTACCGAAATTACGGCAAGGATCCCCACCGATAGGGTGCTCGACTTTAATGATCTCAGCTCCGAACTCACCGAGAATGCCGGCAGAGTAGGGAGCGGCGATGAAGGTCGCCACGTCAATGATGCGAATTCCCTCCAGCGGGAGCTTCGGTGGCGATTCTTTTTGGGCTTCTTGTGGCATCGATCCTCCGATTGGGTGGTTAGGTCTTGCTTGGATTCGATTTTCCGGTGAGTTCGCGGAAAAAAGGCTTCTGCCTCCCGATAGCTGAGTGAGCGCGCTGGTTCTTCGTCTATCTCGCTCGATAGGCTTCGTCGCCACGACCTGTCTTCGTCTTCTGTGGACTCGCTGCAGTCTTGTCAAAGGCTCTGCGGCGCGCTGACCGTGTCGGCTTACGGTGCTAGATGATGCCGTTTTTTCGCAGTTGCGAAAGCTCTGTTGCGGACAGCTGTAACAACTCTCCGAGCACTTGGTCGGTGGCGTTGCCAAGTTTTGGCCCTAGATTGGTGATCCGCCCGGGAGTTGCGGATAGGGTTGGGCAAACTCCCGGTACCACGATTTCCCCTACGTCCGGATCATTCACGGTAACGAGGTTGCCGCGTGCCTTGAAGTGGGGATCGGCGAAGATGTCGGCCACGTTGTTCAACGTCCCGATAGGCACCTGTGCCTCGAGGCACTTCTCCATCACTTCATCCCGTGTCAGCGCCCCCACCCACTGCCCAACGATGGCGTCCACGTCCTCGCGGGCGGCCAGCCGCTTTTCCTTGCGTCCGTAGGTGCCTTCGGCGGCCAGTTCGGGCCGCTTCATGGCATCCTCCGCGAGGCGTGCGAACATCTTGTCGTTGGTACAGGCTATGGCCACCCACTTGTTGTCTTTGGTGCGGAAATGGCCGTGGGGACAGGCGATGATGGTGCCGGAACCCTCGCGTTCGCGGATCTTGCCGAACAGGCCGTAGGCGGAAGCGATTTCGTCCAACTGCCGAAACACGGCTTCATAGCTGCCGATGTCGATGTATTGGCCGCGCCCCGTTTGTTCCCGATAGCGCAAGGCGAGCATGGTCCCGATGACGCCATAAAGACTCACCATATAGTCCCCCAGGGGATTGGGACCGGGTACCACGGGTGTTTGCCCTGGGAAGCCGGAAAGATAGGCGAGCCCCCCGAAGGCATGGGCAAGGTGCGCAAAGCCGCGGCGGTGGCGGTAAGGGCCTGTCTGACCATACCCCGAGACGCGCAGCATGACTAATCCGGGATTGTCTTGGCGCAGGACATCCCAGCCCACGCCCCAGCTTTCCAGTGTGCCGGGACGAAAATTTTCCACCAAGACGTCGCACTTCGCCACCAGTTTTCGGAACAGTTCCGCACCCTTAGGCACCCTTATGTTAATGGTCACGGACTTACGGTTGCGAGCTTCGCTCAGCCAAGCCAGTGTCGAATCGGCGCGGTTGGTGGGTGTGCCCAGCTTGCGGAAAGGATCGCCGGCCAGCGGGTGCTCAACCTTGTACACTTCGGCCCCAAACTCAGCCATGATGGTGGCGGCATAGGGGCCGGCGAGAAACGTGCCCACATCGACCACGCGAACGCCTTCCAATGGGAGCGTGGCTGGCGCTTTCGGTTGTTCTCGGTTCGCCTCCTTCTTTTGCTCCTTCTCGGGTTTTTCGGAGATCCCGGTGGGGTGTTGCTCTGCCGCTTTCGCTTTCTCTTTGGTGTCTGTCATACGCCTCCCCCGTTGGTTTATTGTTGCCGTGTCTCCTCCGCTGCCCCGGCCGTTGGTGGTGGGGCGTTGCCGCACCTTCTAGGTAAACGGTGGGCGAGAGGTGTGAGTTTGCCTGGATCGCGCTTCGCGCTTCGCGTTTGCGCGACGCTAGCACAATTTTCTTCCGCGATCGATATAATTCTCGTCTCGTGTTCCTGGCTTTGCCATTGGACATCAATAAGAATAGGCAACGCTATGCCATACCAAGGGGGTGTTGGATGAATCAGATTCTTAAAGGCCTGCGAGTGGTGGAAGGATCGGCCTTTGTGGCGGTTCCGCTCGGTGGGACCACGCTTGCACAGCTAGGAGCGGACGTGATCCGCTTTGATCCCATCGGCGGTGGAATCGATGCTCGCCGTTGGCCACTCGCGACCAACGGTAAGAGCCTTTACTGGGTCGGCTTGAACAAGGGTAAGCGCTCGATCGCTGTCGACACCCGTAGCACTGAAGGTCGAGAGCTGGTGACCCGCCTCATTGCCGCGCCGGGTCCGGGCAACGGCCTGTTCATTACCAATTTTCCTGCCAAGGGTTGGATGAGTTACGAGGCGCTGGCAAAACATCGTCCAGACCTGATCATGGTGAATCTGCTCGGGAATCCAGATGGCAGCTCGGCCGTCGACTATACCGTCAACTGTGCGGTGGGTATCCCGTTTGTGACCGGTCCCGTGCACAGCGACGTGGCGGTGAATCCGGTGAACCACGTTTTCCCTGTTTGGGATGCCGTTGCGGGTGTCAACGTCGCCCTCGGTTTGCTCGCTGCCGAGCGCCATCGGCGCCTGACTGGCGAGGGCCAGTTGGTGAAGCTGGCACTGTCCGACATTGCCATGGCGATGGTGGGCAATCTCGGTTACATCGCCGAGGCGCAGTTGAGCCACCAGAACCGGCCTTCCTTTGGCAACTATCTCTATGGTGCCTACGGCCGAGAGTTCGAGACCCAGGATCACCGCTTGATTTATATTGCGGCCATCACCAAGCGCCAGTGGGATGAATTGAGCCGGGCAACGGGACTTGGGCAACGCTTCGCCATGATCGAGCCGTTGCTGGATGCGGACCTGAACCAAGAAGGCGACCGTTTTCGGGCGCGGGATGCCATCTCGGCAGTGCTGGCGCCATGGTGTGCCGAGCGGACGCTGGCGCAAATTCGCCAAGCGTTTGAGGGCACGGGGGTATGCTGGGGTCCCTATCAGACCTTTCTGCAAATGGTGGAGGAAGATCCGCGCTGTTCTCCTGCCAATCCCATGTTCTGCGAAGTCGAACAGCCCGGTATCGGGCGCTATCTGGTTCCGGGCTCACCGCTGGATTTCACCGCATCGCCTCGTGAGCCGACCCGGCGCGCGCCGCTCCTGGGGGAACACACCGACCAGGTTTTGGCGGACGTGTTGGGTTTGAGCGATGGCGAGATCGGGCGTCTACGGGATCGTAAGATCGTTGCCGGACCGGTGGAACTGTAACAGGAGTGATGGCCATGGAGCAGCAACGCTATAGTGACTGGATCGGCTCGACCGAGCGCTTGGAAGAAGATATCGCATTAGCCCCGGTGCAGGGACTAGCCGCCACCTTGGACGATAGCGGAAGCCGTTTCGGGAGCGGCGATGCCTTGCCGCCCCTGTGGCACTGGCTGTATTTCTTACCCCGGGTGGCACAGTCGGCTCTTGGTACCGATGGCCATCCCCAGCGGGGTGGATTTCTGCCCCCGGTTGAGTTGCCGCGGCGCATGTTTGCCGGTGCGCGGACGCAGTTTCATTTCCCACTGCGGATCGGCGAACCGGCCGTGCGCGAGGGCACCGTGCTCGATGTCAATGAAAAGCACGGTAAGAGCGGCACTCTAGTATTTGTCACCGTGCGTTATCGGATCAGTCAGCGTGAGCGAATCTGCGTCGAGGAGCAGCAAGACATCGTCTACCGCGAACCCGGTGCTGCGGTGCCGGCCCCCCGCCGCGGCGACTGGCCAAGGGCGCCCGAGGGCGCCTGGACCAAGGTCGTCACCCCGAATCCGATGCTGCTATTTCGCTTCTCGGCGCTTACCTTCAACGCCCACCGTATTCACTATGATCGACCCTATGCAACCGCAGAGGAGGGTTACCCAGGGCTCGTGGTACACGGTCCGTTGACGGCCATTCAGCTGATGGAACTGGTGCGTCATAACGCAACTCGGCCGGTGGCCAGCTTCTCCTTTCGAGGTCAGGCGCCGTTGTTTGATTTGGCCCCCTACCGCCTTGTCGGGGTGCCGGCGTTACCGGGCACCGTTGAGCTCGAGGCTCAGGGGCCAGATGGCAAAGTGACCATGAAAGCGACGGCCACCCTTGCGGGTTGACACCTAGTCGGTCATCGGCTCCCGTTCTTGGCTGGAGGCCTCCATCGCTGCGATGGCCTCAGCCATGGCCACCACCCGTTGGGCGCTTTCCACATGCAGGTTTTCTACCAACATGCCATCGACCACCGCGACGCCCTTGCCTTCGGCCAGCGCTGCCTGATAAGTCTTGATAATCTTACGTGACCACTCCACGTCCTTCGGGGAGGGCGTAAAGACGCGATTGGCGGTCTCGATGGTCTTCGGGTGAATGAGGGTCTTCCCATCGAACCCGAGCTCCCGACCCTGGCGGCAGGCATACTCGAAGCCCTCATCGTCATTGAGGTCAAGGTAGACGCCATCGAGTATCGCAATGCCCGCCGACCGGGCTACCAGCAGGCACATGCCCAGTGAGGTGATCATCGGCAGTCGCTCGCTGGTATGGGCGCAGTCGAGATCCTTGGCCAGGTCCGAGGTTCCCATGACCAGGCATTGCATCCGTGCCGAGGCTTCGGCGATCATCTGCGCCCGCAGGATGCTGCGCGGTGTTTCCATCATGGCCCAGATAGCCATGTCGTCGGGGGCTCCGTTGGCTTCCATGATGGTCTGGAGCTGGCGAATGGCGTCCGCACTTTCCACCTTCGGCAGCAGGACGGCGTTGGCTCCGGACCTGGCGGCCGCTGCAATGTCTGCGTAGCCCCAAGGCGTTGCCAGGCCGTTAACCCGAATGACGAGCTCCCTCAGTCCATAACCACCGGCTTTGACCGCTGCGCAAACTTGCTCGCGCGCCTTCTCTTTAGCGTCTGGGGCCACGGCATCTTCGAGGTCTAGGATGATGGCGTCGGCCAGCAGGGTCTTGCCTTTTTCTAACGCGCGGGCGTTGGATCCGGGCATATAGAGGACACTGCGGCGGGGGTGCGTTCGGCTAGTTCTTGGCATGGTCGTGGTTCCTCGCTTGTCTGGTGCCAATTCGTTAGAGAGCATTCGGCTTGGCTCATCGTTTCGCTAGGCTCGCG
This sequence comes from uncultured Thiotrichales bacterium, assembly GCA_964624765.1. Classification (GTDB taxonomy): domain Bacteria; phylum Pseudomonadota; class Gammaproteobacteria; order HK1; family HK1; genus JAGTVB01. The sequence goes on along the minus strand of CAZUZO010000050.1, from coordinate 8,928 downwards.
ATGGGAGCGGTCATAGCGTGCTCTGAGAAGCTGTTCTAAAAATGTCGCGAGCGCCGGAGTCGCAAGGCGCACAGCGGCGACAAAATCGTCGGGAACGATTTTGAACAGCTGCAAGCTGGCCCCGAAAGGGGCGAGCCCCAAGGATGGGGCGAGTAACAACCGGAGTGTAAAAGGGAGTACATGAGGATGGCGAGCCGCTGCGCAACGCAGCTATGACAAGCGCAGCAGTTTTTAGAACAGCTTCTGAGAGGGGAGCGGTGGATAGGCCGGCAGCGAAGCGATGATCGAATCCGAACATGTTGAAAGACTACAATTGCGGGTTGATGGCAGCAATAGGGCACACGGACTTGCTATGGTTGCCGAGTTACCAGGGCCGCCGTGAGTGCTTCATCGGACCTCGGCGCGCTCGGGCTTTAAGGATTGCGGGTCGACGAGTTCGATCCAGTGGCGCACCGGAACGTTGGCGCTGGTGCCGAGATGGGCGAGGCAACCGATATTGGCGCTGGCGATAACATCGGGCTTGCCCGCTTGCAGGCAGGCGAGCTTGTTGCTCAACAGCTGGGTCGATAGCGCTGGCTGCAAGAGAGAATAGGTACCGGCGGAACCGCAGCAAAGATGAGCGTCGGCCACCGGCGCGAGGGCAAATCCAAGCCGCTGCAGGATGTCCTCCACCACGCCTGCTTGACCTTCGCCGTGTTGCAAGGTGCACGGTGAATGAAATGCTACCCGCGGGCGTGAGGGGATCGCCTGTCGGAGACTCTCGAAGTCTTCCCTGGCCACCACTTCGGCGATGTCGCGGGTGAGCGCCGACACCCGGGCGGCCTTCTCAGCGTATTGTGGATCTTCTTGCAGCAGCTCGCCGTACGCCTTGACCATTGTGGCACAGGCGCTGGCGGTGATGACGATCGCTTCGGCGCCCGCTTCGAGCGCTGGCCACCACGCATCGATGTTGCGGCGCATTTGGGTGAGGCCTTCATCGTGCGCCGAAAGGTGGTAGCTGACCGCCCCGCAGCAACCCGCCTGCGGCACGCGGTGTAAGGCGATACCCAATCGGTCGAGGACACGAGCACTGGCACTGTTGATCTGCGGGGCGATGGCCGGTTGCACGCAACCATCCAGTGTCAGCATAGTGCGGCCATGTGGGCCTTGCGGCCACGGGCCGGCAGCTCGTCGGGTTGGGATTTTGCGTTGCAGTGCCATCGGCAGCATCGGCTTTAATGCTCTACCGACGCCCAAAATGAAGGCGAACCGACGCCGATGAGGCAATACTATCCGCAACAAACGCCGCAACGCGCGCTCGTGCCATCGCCGCGGAGCCCGCTCTTCAACGACTGCGCGGCCGATATCGAGCAGGCGATGATAGCGTACCCCGGAGGGGCAGGTGGTCTCACAGGAGCGGCAGGTCAGGCAGCGGTCCAGGTGCAGACGAGTTTTAGCCGAGACCGAATGCCCCTCAAGCACTTGTTTGATGAGATAGATACGCCCCCGGGGACCGTCCAGTTCATCTCCCAGCAGCTGATAGGTAGGGCAGGTCGCGGTACAAAATCCGCAGTGCACGCATTTGCGCAGGATATCGTTGGCCTCTCGACCCTCTGGCGTGTCGCGGATGAAATCACTGAGCGCTGTTTGCATACTAGAGAGCCTCGTACAACCGGCCTGGATTGAGGATGCGTTGCGGGTCGAAGGCTGCCTTCAGGCGCTGATGCAGTGTCAGCAAAGTGGGGCTCAGAGGATGGAAGACCTCGCCGCGACCGTCATGGCCACGAAACAGCGTGGCGTGTCCTCCCAACCTCTCAGCCGTGGAGCGAATGACGGGTGCCTCGATATTGGTACGCAACCAACGTTGCGCGCCGGCCCAATCGATGAGAGAGTGCCCCGGCAGATCCAGTACCGGGGCTGCAGACGGGACTGAGACCCGCCACAGCGGTTCGCTCCCGGCGAAGAAGGCATGGGTATGTTCGCGAATGTCTTGCCACAGAGAGGTCCCGTCCACCTGGCTGCCACCAATACGCTGTCGGGCTGCGCTAACAGCGCTCTCCATGCCCGAGAGACGGACGTAGAGGTTGCCCTCATAGGCGCATGCAGCGGATAGCGGCAGGGGGCGTGCCGCTAGCGCGTTCATGGTGCGTATCGCCGCGGCCTCTGCCTGGTGTTCCAAGACCAGGGTGATCTCGGCTTGCGGTGCGGGGAGCACCTTTATGGAGGCCTCCAGCAGCACGCCCAGGGTTCCGAGACTACCTGCCATGAGGCGCGCGATATCGTAGCCGGCGACGTTTTTCATGACCTGGCCGCCGAAGCGCAGCCTCTGGGCCTGGCCGGTGACGAGGGTGACACCGAGCACAAAGTCTCGGGTCGCTCCCGCGAAAGGTCGGCGCGGACCGGATAGTCCGCAGGCGATCGCCCCGCCCAAGGTCGCCGTGGCACCGAACTTGGGTGGCTCGAAGGGGATGACTTGCCGATGGTCGGCGAGTACCGATTCGATGAGGGCGAGGCAGGTGCCGGCGCGGGCGGTCAGCACCAACTCCGTCGGATCGTAGCTCAGAATGCCTGTGTGCTCGCCGACCGATAGGGGGGTGGCGACGATGTGACGGCCGTAAAACGCCTTATTGTTGCCCCCAGAGATGGCCAGCGGCTCGTGCGCGATTGACGCTTCCCGGATGGTCTCAATGATCTGCTCGCTGCGGTCATGGTCGGCGTCGAGCGGTGGCGAGTGCCGGTCATCGGGATGCGGTTCATCCTGAAGCGGTGCGGATCCGTCGTGTACGTTCATGGCTATCGTGCCTTGGGCCCAGCGGTTGAGGTTACCGCGCGGGCTCTCGCCGCTGCGCGGGGGTGGATGCGGAGCCTATTTGTCTCGAGCTCGTTGGCTCAAAATCGTTCCAGTTCTGGATGGGGAAGCTGCCCGTGATGCACATGCATGGCGCCGAACTCGGCGCAGCGGTGTAGGGTAGGGATGGCTTTACCGGGGTTGAGCAGGCCGTCGGGATCGAAGGCGTATTTGACGGCATGGAACTGATTGAGTTCTTCAGCGCTGAATTGAACACACATCTGATTGAGTTTCTCGACACCCACACCATGCTCCCCGGTGATGGTTCCGCCGACTTCCACGCAAAGCTCTAGGATCTTGCCTCCTAGCTCCTCTGTTCGTTCGAGCTCACCGGGTCGGTTGGCGTCATATAGAATGAGGGGATGCAGATTCCCATCGCCCGCGTGAAAGACATTGGCCACCGGAAGTCCGTATAGCTTCGACAGCTCAGCGGTACGGGTCAACACCCGTGCAAGCTCGCGCCGGGGAATCGTGCCGTCCATGCAGTAATAATCGGGCGATAGGCGCCCCACTGCTGGAAAGGCGTTTTTGCGTCCCGCCCAGAATCGAGCGCGCTCTGCGTCGTTACGGGCTCGCCTGACCTCGGTTGCGCCACAGGCGGCCAGGATCGCTTCCACCTGCGCCACCTGATCGGCCACCTCGGCGGCGCTGCCGTCTACCTCGCACAGCAGTATGGCAGCGGCGTCGGTGGGGTAGCCTGCATGCACGAAGTCCTCGGCAGCTCGGATGGCGGCGTTATCCATCATTTCCAGTCCACCGGGAATGATGCCGTTGGCGATCACGGCAGCCACGGCGGCACCGGCCGTTTCAACGCTGTGAAAGGCCGCTAACAGTACCTGCGCACCCTCGGGTTTTGGCAGCAGCTTGACGGTCACTTCGACGATGACGCCGAGCAGTCCCTCCGAGCCGGTGAGCAGGGCGAGTAAATCATAGCCCGGCGCATCCAGCGCCTGGCCCCCGAGCGTGAGCATGTCACCGGCGGCGGTGACGATCTTCAATGCCAAGATGTTGTGGACGGTGAGTCCATATTTCAGGCAGTGCACGCCACCAGAATTCTCCGCGACGTTGCCTCCGATCGTGCAGGCAATTTGCGAGGAGGGATCAGGGGCATAATAGAGCCCAAAGGGTGCTGCCGCGTCCGAGATGGCGAGATTGCGCACACCCGGCTCGACGCGTGCGGTGCGGGCGACCGGATCGATGTCCAATATGCGATTGAACTTCGCCAGGCTGAGTAGTAGCCCGTCGCGCAACGGCAGTGCTCCCCCGGAAAGGCCGGTTCCTGCGCCTCGCACCACGACCGGCACCCGCTGTTCCCGGCAGACACGCAGGCATTGCTGTACTTGCTGCAGGGTATCCGGTAGCACGGCCACCAGCGGCACCTGTCGGTAGGCTGACAGACCGTCGCATTCATAGGGTCTGAGGTCTTCTTCATCCGAGAGAAGGGTGTGTTCCGGAAGGAACTGACGCAAAGCGATCACGAGATCACGGCGCTGGCGAGCAACGCTCTCATCGGATTCGGTATAAGGTTGTTGCATGGTCGGTGTTCTTTAGAATCTATTTTAAAAATTACTGCGCTTGCCTGAGCTGCGTTGCACGGTGGCTCGCAATCCTCATGTACTCCCTTGTACACTCCGGTTGTTACTCGCCCCATCCATGGGGCTCGCCCCTTCGGGGCCAGCTTGCAGCTGTTCAAAATCGTTCCGGACGATTTTGTCGCCACCGTGCGCCTTGCTCTGCCGGCGCTCGTGACATTTTTAAAACACCTTCTTGGGTCATGTGCGCTTGCGGATACCGGTTGGGTTGCACAGGCGTTTCTCAGGCTGTTGTCGCTTGATCCCAAGTGCCGCCCCGTGGTTTGCAAGGTGCCGACATAATCTCCCGATAGCAGCCGGGTAGCCCCTCGGACCCATCTTCCCCCAATTCCTCGTAACTGATTGATTCTATTAGGGTGATTACATGGGTACAAATGCACTAAGTTATTGATTCTATTAGAGCGTAGGGGGAAGATGGGTCGGAGGTGGCGGTTATAGTGATAAACCCAAGCGGTGATGGGTCGTTGGCAGGGAAGCTGCATCGCGGTGGTCGTTTGACGCACGAACTCGCTCTGATGGGGGAAGTCTGGCTGGTAACCTTCGTGGGTATCGAGCACCGATAATACCCGCCCTGGGTAGCCAACAATGGAGAATACTTGAACCCACACCTTGTCCTGGCGGTTCGGCGAGGGGGTTGCACCAGGATAGGCGCCGAGGTCATGGAGACGGCCATAGAAGTAGGCTCTGCATTGGGGTCGCATGAAGTTTCCGATGAGGGGGTTGATGGCACCATCGGGGGTTCCAGTCAGCAGAGTTCCGTAGGCGAACAGATAGCACGGGCTGGACATGAAACGGGTGTTATTCAATCCGCTTGTTGCCTTGCCTCCAGTCCAGCCGCTGGGCTTGGGATTGAGTCTATTCACAGGGATCCTCGGACCCACATAGCTACCGGGTCGGCTCAATGGCGATGCGCTTCGTGGTCAGCGAGCCGTGGGACGCTGGGCCTCGGGCCCAGTTCATCCCCGGCCCTAGCTTTTCAGCCCATAGAGGGTGAAGGGGCCCTGGGAGGCATCGCGCCTCGCTGCTCAGAACGGCTATGTAAACGTATTATTGTATCCTAATTTACTCATACCTCCGGTCCTTGACAACCGACAGTCTCGAAAGCCATGGCGTGCACAGTCAAGGGGGCAAACAAGCTCTACGTGACAGTCAGCATTCCCCAGCAGACGTTACGCTTGTTGCAGGGTAAGGTCTGTTTGCAGGAATTCAGCGTTTCCACGGCCCGTAACGGGGGAGGTGAGCTGCACGGCAGCGAGTGTACACCCCGCGGATGGCACATCGTGCGCGCCAAAATTGGCGCAGGCTGTGGGCCTGATACCGTGTTTGTCGGACGCCGACCGACCGGCGAGCGCTACGACTCTGAACTGCAGGCGCGCTATCCGGGCCGGGATTGGATTCTCACCCGGATCCTGTGGCTAAGCGGTGTCGAGATCGGCCGAAACCGGTTCGGCAAAGTGGATACCATGCGGCGCTACATCTACATCCACGGTTGTCCGGACACGGTGCCCATGGGTGTTCCGGGATCGCACGGCTGTATTCGTATGCGAAACCCCGACGTTGTGGAACTGTTCGAGCGGATCGAAGTGGGGACCTGTGTTCGTATCGATGATTGATCGCCCGCCCGCGGTGTCGATCCCCGCCCCACGGCGACCGCTAGCGGGCCGCAACGACGCGCTCCCGCTCGTTTTCGCGCACCAGAAGGTCAAAGTATCTGCGTACGTTTTGCACGTGGGTGACCGCTTCGGCGCCTCGCGCGTAGCCGTAGCGTGTTCTCGCGTGCCACTGGGGCTCGCTCAATAAGGGGAGCAACCGCTTCACATCCAACCAGCGGTTGGGGTTCATACGGGCATCCTTCGCCAGCTGCCTCGCATCCTGCAGGTGACCGGGGCCGATATTATAGGCAGCGATGGTCAACCAGGTGCGGTCCGGTTCCTCGACCTGACCGGCGAACCTTTTTTTGAGACCCGCGAAATAGCGAGCACCTCCTTCGATGCTCTCTTTCGCATCGAGCCGATCGCCGATGCCCATGTGGTTGGCGGTGTCGCGGGTCAGCATCATGAGCCCGCGCACGCCAGTGGGCGAAACGGCTTCGGGATTCCAATGGGATTCCTGGTAGCCGATGGCGGCAAGCAGTCGCCAGTCGAGGCCGTGCCGTTCTGCCGCCGCCTTAAAGTGTCGAAGATATTTTGGGAGACGTTCCCGAAGGTGGGACAGAAAACGCCGTGTGCCGACGTAATCGAAGTCCTCGACGTGCCCGTAGTAGCGATCCATCAGCTGTTCTAGCCGACCGTTGCTGCGGATCTGATGCAGATAACGAAGGGCGGCCAGGTAAAGACTGCCATCCGCCTGTAACGGGAATGCCCAGGCCAAATCACATGCCTCGCCGATGTCGAAGGCCACTCTTAATTCCGGGTAGAGGCCGCGGCTCACCGCCATTTCGTGGGAGTCTACGATGGTGTAATCCAACCGTTGTTGCCAGACCTCGTTCAAGAGCCCGCTAGTCCTTAGCGCCGAACTCTCTTGCCATGTCAGCCGGGGATAGGTGCTCCTCAAGCTCAGCAGGGTAGCGGCGTGATGCGTGTGGGCCGCCACCTGCAACCGCTTACCGGCCACATCGGCCAGGGTGCGTGGCAGAGCGTTGCCGCGACGATAAACCAGCTGCTCGCGGACGCTCTGGTAAATGGGGCCGAAGCGAGTTCTTTTCATGTTGTCGGAGGTTGCTTTGATTCCGGCCGTAGCCAAGTGCGCATCCCCGCGGTGGAGGGCCGTTAGCACGGCATCGGTGTGGGGTACGGTGATCATGCGCAGCTCGACTTGCAGGCTATCGGCAAAGTCCCGTACGAGATCGTACTCGAACCCCGTTGGACCACTGGCACCTTGATAGTAGGTGGTGAGATTGGCGCGAGTCAGGACTTTGAGTTCACCGCTTGCTTTGATTTCTGCGAGCGTATCGTGGGTTCTTGGGGCCAGGGCTAGGACAAGCCCAGCTAGGATATTCGTTACGAAACTCACGCGAGCAATAGGAAAGCGACTTTAGGAGAGTACAGTCTACATGAGGTCCGGTGACGGGAGTATTGTCGAATCGCCCGGCAAGCCGTATTCTTGGTGGGCTCTGTGGAGAGGTACCGAAGCGGTCATAACGGCACCGACTCGAAATCGGTTGGGGGCATTGCGCCCCACGTGGGTTCGAATCCCACCCTCTCCGCCAGATTGATCGTAGGCGCATGTCGTTGCTGAAGGCTTGCCATTAGCGATCACCCAGAGCGATTCGAACCCACGTGGAAGAGGACCCGGGGTTCGACCCATCCGCCGGGAGCGGATGGGAACGCGCGTGAGCGCGGCCCGAAGGGCGCTGGGCAGGAGAGCCCGGCGTCATCCCACCCTCTCCGCCAAATCAATCGCTTAGATCACTTCTTTACTTCTTTGGTAAATACTCGGTCAGCCCATCTCTTCGGGCAAAAAGTACGGGACACAAGAGGAGAAACAATGTATGAGCAGAGTCCATGGAAGGGGCTACAAGTACTTGCTCTACCTCTGAGCCGCATCAACCGCTCGCATGCCTCGATGCAGGGCCATCGTCCCCCTTCTCTCAGCAATGGGTTACGATCACCCAACAGGAGTCCATCGATCTCACCTCTCGGACAAGCTATTGGAAAGCACAGCCTGCCCGGGCAAAATCCGAGATCGAAAAGCTGAGACAGGAGGCGATTCTCAAGGATGCCAAGGTCAAAGACCTCCAGAATCGGTTGTTCGGGAAAGAGAGCGAGAAGAACAGCCCGCTGAAACCCAAAAAGGACGGCCAAGAGGACACCCCATCGAAGCGCCGGCGCGGCCAACAGCCGGGTAGTGGGGGGCATGGCCGCACCAAGCGACCGGATCTTCCCATCGTTCACGATGAGAGTGATCGGGCGGACCAGGAGAAAAGCTGTCCAACCTGCGGACTCCCCCCTCTGCCCACCCCGGCACTGGACGAGCACAGCGAGGTGATCGAGGTTGAGGTCAAGGCCCCTGTGCGCCGCATGCGACGCCCGGCCTCTCCTCTACCCGCAACCCGGGCTGCACCTGTGAGGATACCCCGGCCCACCCCACCGCCGGCGCGTTGGATTCCCCGCAGCGACGAGGCTATCAGCTTCTGGGTTGAGGTCATCCTGGGCCAATACCCCTCTGGCCAACCCACCCACCGTTATCGGCAGGACCTCAAAGACCAGGGACTGCCGATCTCGCCCGGAACGGTCGCCGGTGGCTTGCAAGCCCTCGCCCCGCTGTTCGAGCCGAGAATAAGGCTCCCTGCTCCAATCCCATGGCGGCGCAGAATCACACCCACGCTGTGCTGCAATAGCACCTCCCACGGCCACTTGGCATGGCAAAATACCCATGACAGGGCTGCCTGGGAGTAGCGCCCCAGTCCCGCCCGCTCAAACCGTGTCCAGCACAGACTGTTGGTGACCATCATTGCCATCAGGCAAAAGCTCAGCCAGCGCCGCGAGAGCGCCGAAAGTCCCCGTGCGC
>CAZUZO010000049.1:0-20779 GCA_964624765.1 uncultured Thiotrichales bacterium | reverse complement strand
CGGGTCCGCTGCCGGTGTCGGTTCCGTTCCCACCGGTGCAGGCGCCGGATCCGCCCCCGGCGTCGGTTCCGCTCCCGACTGCGCGGGCATCGGGTCCGCTGGCGGTATCGGGTCTGGCCCAGCTAGAGGAGGTGCTGGGTCTGCTTCCGTCTGCGAAACCAGCGGATCCAGCGCACTGCCCCTGATCTGGGCTAAAGTTTCCACCTGCACCCACTGGTAAGCCGACGGCTGCATGGCCCTCAGTATCGCTGGTGCTCCGGAGTCTACCTCCAAGGAAAAGGCCTCGGCGACGTAAAACGTGCCCATGATAGCGACACTCAGCAGTCCCGCCCCTCTTGCGGTGGCGAATCTTTTCATTTCATGCACTCCTCATGCATTGCAGTAAATCATTGCATCGCGGTCGCTCTGGTGCGAGCGGGCCGCGCATCGGTCTGCGCTCTCAAAAGCAAATATGCCGACGCTTGTTTTCCCGATCCATACACACCCGTTCCCCCCAATTCGGCGTTGCTGATCGTTTCGGCAGCTTGATGGCCTTTGCCCTTGGGGCAGCCGACCCCTTGGGGCAAGGGACGCCGCGAAGACGTCCCTGTCGGCTTGGGTCCGGCATCCTTGCCGCACACACCCTTGCACCAAGGGGTTCGGCTGCCGAAGGCTTGGACACCGACGGTGTGCTCCAGAGCAACCCTGACGAAATGATAACCATCACCCCAAATTCCGACTGGCGTCGATCCGACTACCCTCACACTACTGAGTCGCAGTCCCGGCAGCAAGCTAATTGTTCACTCCGTGTTTAAGCCTTATTCACTGCCGCGCGTTCAATGCCAGCAAGTGGATTGCAGGCAAAGCCTGGCGCAAAATACATCGATTCCTCTCATCCTTGGCTTCACTCTCATCGAATGGAACAAAGAACGAGCGCATAATCACGCGACCAGAACCGCTTTTCGCGGCCCTGGCTAGGCGATCATCGGGTCGGTCACCTCCAGCTATGGAAGCGGCTATCGACTTGCCGCCCGACTCCGCGGTAAGGTAACGCCTTCGGGACATCGGCTAAACAGTTGTCTGTTTCGCTACCACGCAGCTCTGAACACCGCCGGCAGCGGATCGCTCATGGGTTGCTGCGGACCGCGACGAAAAAATGACATGGCTTTTAATAATTTAGTGTTAAGAGGATATGCGGTGAGTAGACTCATGACAAGGGTTGGAGCTTATTTCTCTTTCTGCTCCGTGTTTTTGTATGGCTTTAGCGCCACAGCGGCGACCCTCGATACGGGGAATATCGCTGCGCCGGATCAACCACCATCGACCGCCATGGGAAAAAGTAGCGCAACCGATGTGTTTACCGCCATCGAGCCAACGACCTGGCGACAGGCCCAAGTTGAGCAGAAGACCGGTGCTCCCCAAACCCGTGGAGCCGAAGTAACATCGGAAGTGATCGGCGAAAAGCCCGAGGAGGTCGAAACCAGCCAGGTGTTCCTCCGAGCACAGGCGGTCACCCTCACCCCAGGGCAGTTGGAAGTCGAGCTCCCCTTCAGCTATACCCGCGACGACCTGCTCGGATTCCGGCGCCGGGAGATTGCCTTCACGCCGACGCTGCGGGCAGGCTTGCTAGACCGGCTGGAAGGCAACATCGATCTGCCGTTAGTCTGGCGGGAAAATGAGACTGTGCCGCTGCCCGTGCTTCGCCCCGAGCGGCAAGACGACACGGTGGGTATTGGCGACATCGGTTTGGGGCTGAAATACGCACTTTTGCCCGAGGTCGGCCCCTGGCCAAACATTATCGGCCTGGTCAATGTTTTTATCCCCAGCGGTAGCAATCCCAACCCTCGGGACGCGATCGAGGCCAGCACCGGGACGGGACGTTGGCGTACGTCTTTCGGAGTCACCGCCATTCGCTCTTTCGATCCCGCCACCGTCTTCGGCGGAATCAGCTATGAGGTCAACTTCGATGCCACACTGAACGACATCGAGGTGTCCGGGGGTGACCGGCTCACATACAATTTTGGCGTCGGCTTCGCCGTCAACCATCAACTCACGTTGAGCGGTATTTTCCTGGGTGAATATAGAGAAGAAATAGCGTTTAATGGACGCAAATTCCCCGGTACCGATATCGAGCCAATGAGCATACGCACCAGCGTCACCTATCGCGCGGCGAACCGACAGTTCATAGAACCCTCGGTAGAGTGGGGACTCAACGAAGACGCGCTGGATACCCGGCTTCGGATCTCTTACATCGCACGATTTTGAGCTCACGAGACCTAGCACCATGCAAGCGTTTTCTGGCCCGCTCATACTGGCCGCGTTCATCGCGGTAACGGCCTGTGCACGGCTGCCCGAACCCTCGACCATGGATCTGGCGACCGAGTTAAATGCTCCTAAGCCCATGAAGACGTGGAAAGCCGCACGGGAACGATTTGTCGTCATGCAGCGGTATGATTATTCATGTGGCGCCGCATCCATGGCGACTCTCTTGCGTTACTACTTTGAGGACGATGTGACCGAGAGGGCTGTGCTGCAAGACATCATCGGCCAGTTAACCGAAGCCGAATTCGAAGAACGCAAAAAAAAGGGCCTTTCCCTACTGGATCTCAAGCGCTACGCGGAGAGACGCGGCTACCAAACGGCAGGCGTCGAGCTGGAATTGTCCTCCCTACCGCAGCTGACCGGTCCCGTGTTGGTCTACCTCGAAACCGATGGTTACAAGCACTTTGCAATCCTGCGAGGGGTTCGAGAAGACCGCGTGTTGTTAGCCGATCCATGGCGCGGCAACGTGCGTATGCCCACATCTCGCTTTGCCGACGAATGGCCTGGTATCGCCCTGGTGTTAGGCAAAGAAGACTTTGGTACCCCATCCGACCACCCCTTAGCGATCGATACGAGCTCACCCCTGCGTCCTGAGCTTCAAGCGGCACGACGCAGCCTGTATCTCAGACCGTAAGAAGCGACATTAAAATACCACCTGGGTTGAACAGAGGACATTGCGATGCAGGAAACTCCGCCCGAAAAATATCGCGAACTGAAAACACGGCATCCGAACGCCATCAGCGCCTTGGAAACCCTCGGCCAAACCCTCAAACAAGAGGGACCGATCGATAACAAGACGGCGCAACTCATCCAGCTCGCTGCAGCTGCCGCCATCCGCTCCGAAGGGGCTGTTCACAGCCACACCCGACGGGCTCTCGAGGCCGGCAGCACAGCCGAGGAAATCCGCCATGCCATCATTCTTCTCACCAGCACCATCGGCTTTCCCACCATGGTCGCTGCCATGAGTTGGGTGGACACTATTCTCGGCTCGGAAGCCTGAATGGCACGTCCGCTACGCAGCGCTGGTGAATACGATGCTGTTCAGCGGGACGCCGAGATCCCGCGCAACCGCAGAGCATTTCGCTTGCAAGAGAAAAAACAAAGGCCCCTTGACGCCGCTTAGCGTCTCGTAATTCGCCTGTCCCTTGGCGATTATGAGCTCGGCCTGGGACAGCACAGTGCGAAACTCGGCCGAACACAAACTCATCACTGTCCCAGGGGCATCAGAGCCATTATCGATGATGGTGGCGATGCGCGAAACGCCGGCACTTCGCGCATCGTCTGCCGTCGCATCGTTGAAAATCGGACCACCTTTGACCACGTAAGTAACGGGCTTATCCAGCGTTTCGATCAACACCCGGTCAAAGACCGTCTCACCGGCGTTGTCAGCGAGGAATAGCACCGCATCGCAGGCCTGCAGAGCACTTCGAAACTGATCAAGAGCTTGGATGGCGAAGGGTTCAGTGAGCACACGCTCCAAGGTTCGTCCTAAGTCATAATCCAGAGAAATGCTGGCATCGATGATGTTTCCGGCAACGCTCACCCGAATGGCAGTCTGTAAAGGGTCCGCCGCCCCCGCGACCTGGGCTTGCAGCCGCGGATAGAGCCCAAGCGCCTCTCCCGTGCTACGCTGCCTGATAGCCAGGTAAGGGTCGCGCTGACCGGTTTCCTGGCACACGATGCGATGAATACGATGCGCCATTTCCGGCGGCGAGCGATCCGCATCGAAGCTCGAGAGTTCGGCGAGTATCCGCCGCATCACCCGCCGCTGTTGCTGTGGGTCGGCATCGGCGATTCGCAGCATGTCGAGCGTGTGTCGCATCAAGCAAGGGTAGCACTCAAACTGCGTCTTCATGGGCGTATTTTTCCCACAGGGCCGCTTGCGGCGCGCTGCAGAGATGGACCAACAAGCGGTATGCCGCGTCCAAATGGCGCTCGGCACGATCGCTCAGCGGCGCATCCAACTGGAAGCTTTCTCCGGCAACGGTCAGCTGATAGGCAGGCGGCGCCGAGCGCCGCGCAATCGTCTCATAAACTTGCAACACCGCTGCCGGGCTCATGGCATGAGAGGTATACGTGACATCGCGTTGCGCCCCGAGCCGGCGAAATGAATAGGGCGCGCGGCCATCGATGCTCGCGTCCACGAACAACGCCAACTCCTGATCATAAAGGTCAAGGGCATGTTCGATCTGCAATTGAATCGCCTCAACCAACCGACAGCGGGAGAGAAAGCCCTGAATCTTCGCATCCCTCGCGCACCGATCAAGCAAGGCCAGCCCCAAAGCGTCGTCGCCGCGCGCTGGGTTGCCAAAGCCGAACATCACCCATCGCGAACCTTGCTGCACTTTGCTCTTTCCACTGCACGGAAAACACCGCTACCGGTGCTGCATCCGATAATCGGGGCGCAAGGTGGCGCACCGCCCCGCCACAACTTTGCGGTCAACCATCCGCAACGGACAGGGAGCCCGCGCCCTTGACGAGGCGGTCGATGACCCGCCCTTGGGCGTCGATAAGCTCCACCTGCAGGGGCATCTTTCCGAGCGCGTGGGTCGCACACGAAAGGCAGGGATCATAGGCGCGAATCGCCACCTCGATCTGGTTCAGCAGTGGCTCCGTCAGCGTCATGCCATCGAGATAACGTCCGGCCACTTGACGTATCGCCTCGTTCATGGCCTGGTTATTGTGCGTTGTCGCAACGATAAGATTAGCCCGCTCCACCAGCCCATCTTCCCTGATCTGATAGTGATGAATCAGGGTGCCGCGAGGTGCCTCGATCACCCCGATACCCTCCCGACGGGGCTCTCCGCTGATCTTCAGATCGGTACCCAAAATGTCCGCATCCAGCAGCAGCACCTCGATCCCTTCCGCTGCATAAAGCAGCTCCACCATGCGGGCCCAGTGGTACGCGAGGCTTGCCTGCACCGAGCCCCCCCTCGCCATGGCGAGAAACTCGCGACGCTCGGATTCCGCCAGAGGTGTGGTGATGAAATCGCAGTTGTTGAGCCTCGCCAAGGGTCCCACTCGGTACCAACCGTGATCCGGTCCGAACTGCGTGAGGAAAGGGAATTTCATATAAGTCCAGGACTTGACCTGTTCGTGGATCACATCGGCGTAGCGATGAGCAGGCAGCTGATCGAACAAAATGTGGTTGGCCTCGTCCCGTACCCGCAACACTCCGTCATAGAGTTCCAAAGCACCATCGGTACGCACCAGGCTCAGCATCTTGGAGCGGATCGCGGCAAATTGATCGAAGTGATCAGCACGGCTCTCATAGAGGCGCTTAACCAGTGCCACAGCCTCACGGGCCCAAGGGATAACCTGTCTTACCTCACGCAATAGGGCGTCGCGGTCCGCCACCGCCAGGGGCTTGTTCATACCTCCTGGCACCGCGGCAACACCATGAATGCGCTTACCGGCGATGGCCGCGATCACCTGCTGGCCGAATCTGCGCAATTTCACTCCCTGCATGGCAAGTTGCGGTCGGTCGGCGATCAACCCCAGCAGATTGCGATGGCTCACGGCATCGTCAAACCCGAAGAGCAAGTCGGGCGAGGCCAAGTGGAAGAAATGCAGTGCATGGGATTGGAGAATCTGACCTCGGTGCAACAAGCGCCGCAGCTTCTCCGCCGTCGGTGTCAGCTGGCTCACCCCCACCAAGTTATCGACAGCCTTGGCGGCCGCCAGATGATGGCTCACTGGACAGATCCCGCACAGACGCTGCACCACCACCGGGAGTTCCCAATAGGGACGACCTTGGATAAATTTCTCAAAGCCGCGAAATTCGACGATGTGCAGCCGCGCCTGGCATACGTGGTGGGCTTCATCCACCAATAGCGTCACCTTACCATGACCTTCCACGCGCGTCAGGGGCTCGATAACGACTCGCCGTAAGCGATGCGGAAAGCTAGCGCTCTCTAGGTGACGACTCATGATTGGAATGCTAGGTCTGTTGCGTCAGAAGTTGTCAAAACCTGCCGCACCTCTTCCCGCCAGCCGCGTTGGGCGATGCTCGCACCTTACCTATCACGCTGATAGGTCTCACGGCTTCGCCCGCTCCCCTGGCTCTCGGACCGCTCGCGACGGTTTTTTCACAACCTGTCAGTCGTAATGCAGCTGGTCATAGGGCAGCACGATAGGTTTGCCCGCGAGAAAACTCCTCAGAAAGATCCAGATGGCCTCCGCCGAGGGCGGGCATCCGGGCAAGAAGTAATCGACTTTCACCACCTCGTGCAGGGGATGCACCTTGTCCAGCAGCAGCGGAATCTCCGGGTCGTTCGGGATCATGGGATTCTCCACCCCCATGCCCTTGAAATAGGATTCTTCTAGGCATTCGCGCAGATCAAACTGATTGCGCATAGCCGGCACACCCCCGGTGATGGCACACGCACCGACCGCTACCAGGCACCGGCAGTGCTTGCGGAAGGCACTCAGAACTTCGACATTCTCCGCATTGGCCACCCCGCCCTCGATAAATCCGAGATCGCATTCACCGATAACCTTGATGTCCGTTAACGGCGTGCGATCCAGCGTCACCCACTTAACCAGCTCGAAAATCCGCTCATCGATGTCCAGCAAAGACATATGGCAGCCGAAACATCCGGCGAGAGATGCGGTGGCAACGCGTGCCAAGTTATCCAACCCCGTCGTCCTCCATAGCCTTGGCGCCGGCGATGGCCACCCCGTCGATGGCCTGGCGATCGTATCGGCGTTCACCGATGGGCGTTTCAAACCCGCGGCTCTTGAGCAGGATGGCACCGACGGGACAGACCTGCGCCGCCTTATCACGACCGTCAAAAGACGTATCCACCAGCTTGCCCGTTGGTGAGTTCACCACCAGATGCGCGCCGATGCCACGACCGCTGATGGCAAAGATACGTTTACCATCCACATCCCGGCTCGCCCGCACACAAAGGCCGCAGAGGATACAGCGATTAAAATCGATGAGCACCTGCGGATGGGAGGCATCCACGGGTCGACGCGGATAAAAGTGCGTGAAGTGCGGCGCCAGCATCCCGGTATAATAGGCCAGCGCCTGCAACTGACAGGCGCCACTCGCCTCACATGCCGGGCACACATGATTGCCCTCCACGAAGAGCATCTGGAGCAGCGTTCGCCGATACCGATTGAGTTCGTCGGTCGCGCTTGCGACCACCTGCCCAGACGCCGCCGCGGTTAGGCAGGCCGCCTGGTAGCGACCGTTCACCGAGACCGTACACAAGCGGCAGTTACCGTCAGGCACCAGATCCGGGTGGTGGCAAAGATGGGGGACGTAGACGCCACTGGCCAGGGCCGCATCCAGGATCGTTTGCCCCGCTGCAAAAACCAGGCGTTTCCCGTCGAGAGCGAAGCTGTGCTGGGCCGTCATACGCCGTACCGCTACAAATGTGCCTGGCGATCATCCCGACCCGTCAGTTGTCGCGCCGGCGCCAATGCGCCATCGAGATCGAAGGCTGGCTCGAAGGATGCCACTCTAAGCCGATCCCGCCACAGGCCGGGAAATTTCTCCAGCGTATCCAACACCGCGTTAGGAGCTGTGTGACCGAGACCGCAGTGGCTTGTCTGCTGCAGAAGATGCGCGAGCCGGCGGAGTTCCTTGACATCCAGCTCCGAGCCGTGGCCTCGATAGATCTTGTCGATCACGTCCTTGAACAGCGACGTTCCGACCCGGCAGGGGACGCAGAAGCCACAGCTCTCGTGCGCGAAGAAGCGAGCAAAGTTGCGCACCACGGCCAGCAGATCCCGCTCAGGGCCAAATATCATAAAGGCGCCTCCCGTGGCGAGATCCTCGAACGCCAATCTCCGCTCGAATTCACTCGCCGCTACGCAGCGACCAGCTGCCCCCGAGACCTGCACCGCCTGCGGCGCGCTGGCACCGCAATCCTCAAGCACCTGCGCCACCGAAATACCAAAGGGATATTCATAGATGCCCGGCCGCGCGCAGTCTCCGGAAACGCTGATAAGCTTCGTTCCAGGCGACTGCGGGGTTCCGCGTTGGCGAAACCACTCGGCGCCGTGTACTGCGATGTGGGCCGCCTGCGCAAAGGTCTCGACGTTATTCACCACCGTGGGACACTGCCGATAGCCGTGAGTCACGGGAAACGGAGGACGCTTACGCGGCACGCCACGTTTCCCTTCCAGCGACTCAAGAAGGGCGGATTCCTCGCCACAGATGTAGGCGCCAGCGCCCACATGGATGTCGATATCGAAGTCAAAGCCCGGCATCCCCAAGATATTCCTGCCCAGTAAACCCGCTCGGCGACGGTGTTCGAGCAGGCTCTCCAGTCCCTCTAACAGACACAGGTATTCGCCACGTAGGTAAAGAAAGCCCCGCTGCGCCCCGATCGCCCGTGCGCACAGCGTCATGCCTTCAAACACGAGATCTCCATAGCGCTGCAGCAGCAACCGATCCTTGAACGTGCCGGGCTCACCTTCATCAGCATTACACACCACGAACCGTTGCGCCGCCGCGGCTCCGGCACTCGCCCGCCACTTAGGACCGGTGGGATAACCAGCGCCGCCGAGACCGCGCAAGCCAGAGCACTCCAGCACATCCAGGATAGCGCGGTTGCCCCGTTCGATGACTGCTCGCAGCGCCGCTCCCGCCGGCAAAGCCGTGCTCAGCAGTCGGTCCCTTCGACGCACACCCTCCTCGATGTGAAACCACGCCGGTGGCCATTGCGACAGAGGCACACCTTCCTCGATCAGTCCCCTCATTGCCTCGATCCGCTCCGGGCCCAGGGCCGGCATAGCATACCCGTTCACGAGTAGCGCCGGTCCTTGATCGCAAAGACCGGTACAGGACGTCAAGGCAACACTGACGCGGCCATCGACCCGCGTCGTGCCCAACGGCACATCGAGCCGTCGGCACAGCCTCTCGGTCAGTCGGTCGCTGCCGCGCAGCTCGTCAAGGATGCAGTCGCTCACCAGCAGATGGTACTGACCGCGCGGTTGGTCATAGAGAAAGGTGTAGAAATCGATGACGCCCTGGACCTCAGTCAGCGGCATCCACAAACTGGCTGCAATGGCGCGAGCAGCCTCCAGTGGGATATACGTGAAAGTCGCTTGAACCTCGCGCAGAATCTGCAACAGCTCAGTCGCATCGGCGCGATGACGGGCGATAATGCCGTGCACCACATCGACGACCGTGCCCGCTTGGGGATGTCGACGATCCCTCATGGCGCTCCCGATCGATCACAAAAGGGATGAACACACCTCTGAATCATGATACGCCGCCACCCGTCAGCAAGCCAGGGTACCCGACGCACCCCCTTCGATGATCTGGCCAAAGCTGATGCCGGCATCATTGACTGGAATTCTCCTTCCCAATCTGACCTCGAAACCATGTCTCTCCAGCAACGATACCGCTTCCTCAGTCAACACGCGGTTTTGGAACACCCCGCCGCTAAGCCCCACGCGATTCACCGTGTGCGCCTCGCGCACACGCAGCGCCAGTTCCAGCAGCGCATAGGCCAAGCTGCGGTGGAACCCCATGGCCCGAACACCCACCGATACGGCAGTATCGAGCAAGAACGGAATGAGGGGGGCCCAATCGACCTGCCAAATCCCATCACTACGTTGAGCTAATGCCAACCGAACGACGGGGCCGTCATTGTCACACGCAGCTTCTAACCGCATCGGCCCCTGACCCTCGTAGCTGGCCTCCTCGAGCAGTCCGGTAAGGGCCGCCGCAGCGTCGAACAATCGCCCCGCGGCACTGGTGATCGGTGCATTGAGGCGTCGCTGCCACGCCCGCTGCAGCATCGAGACGGCTGCCGGGGCGTGGCGCCATGGCACGCCCGATTCCCAGCATACCGACGCGGCACTTCGCCAAGGTTCACGGCTAGCCCGTTCTCCGCCAACCAATGGAAACGGACGCAGGGTGGCTACCCGCCGCCAGGCCCCGGGGCGCCCGAGCAACGCCTCGCCGCCCCACAGAGTGCCATCTTCTCCGAAACCCACGCCATCCCAAGTGAACACCAACCAAACCCCACACGCCTCGGCGTACTCTCCCACCAACGCTGCGGCGTGAGCCCGGTGATGAAAGACTCGGCGCAGCGCAAGCCCCGTGGCCTCGGCCCAGCGGCGCGTGAGGTAATCGGGATGGGCATCGCAGATAACCTGACGCGCTTGGATGCCATACAGGGACTGCAGATCCCCTACCACCTGCTGAAACACCCGAAGACTCCTTGGGCTTCCCATGTCACCGATATGCGGGCTCACCACCACCCGCTCCCCCCAACCCAGAGCGATGGTACTCTTCATATGCGCGCCGACCGCCAGCAGCGGCCTCGGCAGACGAAACGGCAGGGTCATTTCCACGGGCGCGCAGCCTCGACCCAGCCGCAACGGTCGCGCCTGGCCGACAATGACCCGAAACAGAGAATCGTCCGCTGGACGGATAATGGGCCGATCGTGATCGAGTATCATCGAGGCCACATGGCCTAGCCGGGCACGCACCTCACGACCGTCGGTCAACACCGGTTCGCCGGCCAGATTCGCCGAGGTCGCTACCAGGGGCGCTCCGATCTCTTCGAGGAGCACGTGATGCAGGGGACTGTAGGGTAACAGCGCGCCCAGTTCCTTGAGCCCGGGCGCTAGCGATGCCATCAGCGAGCCGTTGTCCTTTGCCGTCACCAGAACAATGGGGCGCATCGGGTCTCGCAAGCAGTCGGCCTCCGCGGGCCGCAGGTGAGCCACCTGCCGAACCGGTCCCAGACCCTCCGCTCCGGACATTGGAAACAGGACGGCCAACGGCTTGTGTGGCCGCGGTTTGCACGCTCGCAGGCGCGCCACCACGTTCGCGTTGCCCGCGTCGCACATGAGATGAAAGCCGCCGATGCCCTTCACGGCCACGATGGCCCCAGCGCGCAGTGCCCCCACGCACGCGCTAAGCGCCTGCTCGGCCTCGCCGAGGCACTGGCCGGATCGATCCAGGAGGCGTAGCATCGGTCCGCAATCGGCACAGGCAATCGGCTCGGCGTGAAAACGCCGATCCAACGGCGACCGATACTCCTGCTGGCAGGCACTACATAGCTCAAAACCGGCCATCGCCGTATTCGGGCGATCATAGGGAAGGCGTTGAATGAGAGTGTATCGCGGGCCGCACTGAGTGCAGTTGATAAAGGGATAGCGATAGCGGCGATCGGCTGGATCGGCGAGTTCCCTCAGGCAAGCATCGCAGGTGAAGTAATCCGGCGGGACCGAAACAGGGTGGTCGGTACCTGGCTCGCTGCCTAAAATATCGAAGCTTGGGTATTGCGAGGGGGCGCGCCCCTCGGCGAGGCACACCACCGGCTTGGCCAAGGGTGGCGCCTCGGAGACCATCTCGCGGGCAAACAGAGCCAGGGCATCGGGTTTGCCTTCAGCGACGATCTCAACCGCACCGGTCTCATTTCGCACCCATCCCTTGAGGCCATGATGGTGGGCGAGACGATAGATGAACGGGCGAAAACCCACCCCCTGCACCTGTCCCTGCAAAATCCATCGGCACGCGGTGACCTGCCCGTCAGGTTCGAGATCGTCACCCCTACTGCCTGACGCCGAATCGGCGGGGGAAGCAGGCGAACGTGCCACGGGATACTATGAACCCTCGGCCGCCAGCAATTCATCATAGAGGGCCCACGCCGCTCGAGCGTCCTCGACGGACATCTTCTGGAGGGCGGAGCCTGCATGCACCATCACGTAATCGCCCACCTCCAGCTCTTCGCCCTGGAGCAGAAGAAGACTGACATCGCGGGACACCCCCTTGGCTTCGACGCGGGCGCTGAACCGATTCTTTACCACGACTCGCATGGGAATGCCAAGACACATCAGCCACCACCTCCAACAGACGATCCGGCTTGACACGAAGCCGCCCTCGATGACGTTGCTCGCGGGCTTTGAATCACTTCAGACTGTAATGCTTGCGAACGGGCACATGCACCTCCCAGGTGCAGCTCATGCCCTTCGGAAAATGCACCAGATCACCAGGACCAAAGCGCATAGGCTGACCGCCGCTAGGGGTGACTGTAAACTCGCCCTCGAGGATATAACAGGTCTCTGGAGTATCATAGCTCCAAGCAAATTGCGAGATCTCCTTCTCCCAAATGGGCCAATTCTCGACTCCAAGTACTTCCAATTTGGCTGGTGGCGGATTGTGTTCTACGGTGATTTCAGTCATCTGCATTCCTTCTTGAGTTGCTGAGAAGGGGCATGTCGAGTGCTGCCGTGACATTTTTAAGACAGCTTCTCAGAGGTTGTGAAAAAACCGTCGCGAGCGGCCCGAGCGCCAGGCGGACGGAGCGCAGCGACGAGACATATCAGATAGATAGGCGAGGAGCGAGCACCGCCCAACGCCGCTATCGGGTCGTGTAGCAGGTCTTTTCACAACCTCATCAGGCAAGCCGCACAATGGATTGGTTAATACTGAGCCTTTTCTGCGCCATCAGTATGGCCTCTGCCGATGCCGCCACCAAAGGTTGGCTGGGCGACTACTCGGCACGCGAGCTTGTGTTGGTCCGCTTTGGCTACAGCGCCATCATTCTCGCTCCGCTGCTGCTGCTACAACCCTGGCCCGAGCTGCCGGCACCCTTCTGGGGTTGGGTCGGCGTCATGGTGCCGTTGGAAATACTGGCCATGTGGCTGTACATGCTAGCGCTTCGCGACACGCCGCTCTATCTCACGCTTCCCTATCTTGCCTTCACCCCGGTATTCGTCATCATCACCGGTTTGTTGCTGCTGGGCGAGCGCATCAGCCTCACGGGGTGGGCGGGTATCCTGTTAGTGGTGATCGGTGCCTACCTGCTGAATGCCAACCACGGTACCGGATTTGCCTCCTGGTTCGCGCCGCTACGCGCCATCGCTTACGCCCGCGGCTCACGCCTGATGCTGGCCGTGGCAGCCCTCTACAGCGTCACCTCGGTGATGGGCAAAGCCGCCCTCCAGTATACCCCAACACTGTTCTTCGCCTCCTTCTACTTCGCGCTCCTCGGCCTCCTCACCTTGCTGCTGTTCGGACGCGGGAATCCCCGCCCGCGCGCCTTGCTCCGTGCTCGACTGCCTCAGCACCTGGCCATCGGCGCGCTCATGGCGCTCATGATCATCACTCACTTTGCAGCCATCCAACTGGCCCAGGTGGCTTACATGATCGCGGTCAAGCGTACCAGCCTGCTATTTGGTATCCTCTACGGCACCTTGCTATTCAAGGAACCTTATCCCCTCAGGCACTTAGTCGCTGGCGCGCTGATGGTGTGCGGCGTATTGTTGATCGCCCTGGGTCACTTTTAGCCAATGTGCTTAGCCAATATGCTGAGCAAAAAACGCCAGCGTCCGCTTGCGCGCCAACTGTGCGCTCTCGGCGTGGAAATCACCGCGCGCATCGCAATTGAATCCGTGCGCCGCAGG
Source organism: uncultured Thiotrichales bacterium (assembly GCA_964624765.1). GTDB lineage: Bacteria > Pseudomonadota > Gammaproteobacteria > HK1 > HK1 > JAGTVB01. Next base: position 7,096 of record CAZUZO010000049.1, on the reverse strand, counting down.
ATAGAGATGCAGCGGCAACATTGGATGGGCCTGGCGAATCCGTTCGACGTTTTCCAGCGGAATCAGCGGATCGTGCTCGCCGAAGTGCAGCAGTACCGGGCAGCGGGGCTGCTCCTCACAGAAATCCACGATCTGGGCACCGTAATAGCAAACGGCGCAGGCAACGTCGAGCCGGGTTGCCGACAACCAGGTGACCGATGCCCCCCAGCAATAACCGACCGTCCCCACCTTCCCCACCGGTGCCAATATGGATACGGCGGCCGCCACATCCATCACCGGTCGCTCCCAGCCGAGGGCGGTACGCAGCTCCCGCCCTCTGGCCAAGCTGGCTTCGTCATAATCGAGCTCAACGCCTCGCTCCAGGCGGTCGAACAGCGCCGGCGCCACTACGGCGTAACCGGCTGTGGCGAAACCTTCACACACGCTTCGAATGTGTCGGTTAACTCCGAACACCTCCTGGATAACGACGATCCCGCCCCGGGGCACGTCACCCTCAGGATCGGCTCGGTAAGCGCTTAGGCTGTGGCCATCGGCGGCCACGAGTTCGATATTACTGCCCATCGCGATATGCTCTCCCTCGATTGTCTATTTCTTGGCTCGGTGACGGACCCCACGGCGGCGCCGCACCGTAACCAACATTTGACGTGGTTCATCGTTTCGGAAGCTTGATGATCTTTGCCCTTGGGGCTACCGAAGGCTCGGGCGCCAACGGTGTGCTCCACAGCAGCCCTGACAAACGATGACCACGGCCCAACATTCGATCCTTCAACCTTTCTCGGGTGCGGTCAAGTCCGGCCAAGCCAGAAACACACCCGTGTCAACACCTTGGCTTGCAACCGGCCATGGCGCAGAATAAACGGCGCAGGATAAGGCGGCGGTTTTTTCACAACCTCCGAGACGATGACCATGGCCGAAAATGAGGTCGCCCGATACCAATATGTCCTCTGTTGACGAAAGGCCCGCAGACGCCCGCGGCTGGGCCGAGGCCATCTACGCCGCCTTGGGACGCCAAGACGCCGACCCCTTAGGTGTCGCTGACCAGGCCGTCCGGGATTTCCCCTTCGACGGCAACCTGCTGCACCTGGCCGCCATCGTAGCGCTGGTGAAAGAGCGTCCGGACCGCTGTCTGCGCTACCTAAAGCGATACAGCAAGCGCTTCCACACCGACGAGCGGGATCAACTCCTGCACGCACTGGCGCTTGCCCAGCAAGGTCACGTCCCCATCGCCTACCAGATCCTGGAGCAAGCACACATCACCTCTCCCTATAGCGCCTGGCGCTGGTTCGCTGGAGGACCACTGCTCGAGAACTGGTTTTATAAGCAGTTCCTGCGGATCACGCAAAGCCGCACTACCGCTCCCCAGAAACAGCGCGTACCCCCTCGCCGAGGTGCCCCGAAACCCACCCGTCACGGCCAGAAACCGAGTCCCGAGCCTACGACGGCGGCACCACCCCTCCCCTCGGAGCCTGACATCACGGTCCCAGAGCTCCCAAGGCTCTCCGCAGCCATCCCCATCAGTCTGGCGTTCGTCGGTAGCGAGTTGCCACCTTTGCCGACCCGTGGGCTGAGCAGCGAGCAGGACGATGATTGGTTCCGATTACGAGGGGATTTCGCCCATCTCGGACTCCTCCAGGGTTTCGACGAGCTACTCTGCGTACCGCTGCTGCATCAGGTGCAGACCTATTGGTACCAGGTCGAGACCGTGCGCAAGGTGCTCAAGACCTTCCGCGGACGCGTGTTGCTGGCGGATGAAGTCGGCCTCGGCAAAACCATCGAAGCCGGCATGGTGCTGAAGGAATACCTGCTCCGAAGCATGGTCGAGCGATTTCTGGTGCTCACTCCCGCCTCCCTGGTGGGCCAGTGGCAGGAAGAGCTGCAGACCAAGTTCGGCATCGACTGCGCCACCAGCTACGATCCCCGGCTGCGTGAGGATCCGAACGCCTTCTGGGCCCAACCCAGAATCATCGCATCGATCGCCACCGCACGACGAACCGAGCACTTTGCACAACTCACCCAGGAGACCTATGACCTTGTCATCGTGGATGAAGCCCACCATCTCAAGAACCGGACTACCCGCAACTACAAGCTAGTGGACGCGCTCAAGAAAAGGTTTTTACTGCTACTCTCCGCCACTCCGGTACAAAACTCCCTCATCGAACTCTACAATTTGCTGACTCTGCTCAAACCGGGCATCTTCAAGACCGAAAAGGAGTTTCGTGCGGCTTACATGACCCCCGGCAAGCCACGGGTGCCCATCAATCGCGAGCGAATGCGTGATCTGATGCGCGATGTCATGATTCGAAACACCCGGGCGCTGGTGGACGTGCGCTTACCGGCGCGGCATTCGGTCACGGTGCGGGTGCCGCCGGGTGACGAGGAGCACAGTTGCTATGAGGCGCTCGACCAGCTGGTGCGTGAGGTCCATGCCACCGCCCCCGGGCACCATCGGCTGGCCTTGCACCACCTCCTAAGTGCTGCCGGATCCTCCCCGGCAGCAGCCGCGCGGGCCATCGGGCGTTTCGCCGAACGCCACGCCGAAGACGACCGTTGGCGACAGCTAGGCACCCGATATACCCGCGTTGAGAAGGGCGCCAAGGAGGCTTCCCTGGTCGAGCTTCTGCAACGTAACCCCGACGAAAAGAAGATGGTGTTTGTGCACCACCGTGAAACCTTGGAACACCTGGATCGATTGTTGACCCAAGAGCGCATCGCCTTCGCGCGCTTCGAAGGCAGCCTCTCGGGTCCGGGAAAAGATGCCGTCATCGCGACCTTCCGCGATCAGCTGCCGGTCTTGATTTCCACCGAGTCGGGCGGCGAAGGGCGCAACGTGCAGTTCTGTAACACCCTGATTAATTTCGATCTGCCTTGGAATCCCATGACCATCGAACAGCGCATCGGGCGCGTTCACCGCATCGGGCAACAGCGCGACGTGTTCGTGTTTAACCTGGTGGCCAGCGACACCCTGGAAGATCAGGTCCTGCGCATACTCGACGAGAAGATCAACATGTTCGAATTGGTAGTCGGAGAAATCGACGCCATCCTCGGGGAGCTGGAAGAACAGCAGGATTTCTCCTCCATGGTGTTCGATACCTGGGTCGCGACCACCGCCCAGGTAAGAGGCGGCGCCTTCGCCGAGCTCGGGGAGCGCCTGTTACAGGCGAAACGCCAATACGAAGCGGTCAAGCAATTGGATGACGAACTGTTCGGTGAGGAATTTGAAACCGCCTGAACGCCGGCGACACATGCCGATTGGGAGCGCTCGAGGCCTACGTGCCGGGCTCTCCCACGCGCTGTCCTTGCCGCGCCAGGCGGAGTAGAGCGGTGCGTCACGAGATGACCGGCAGCATAGCGTAGGACTCGCCCACCGCCAAAGCGCGGCAGGCCAAGTGTTGAACTCAACATGAACCCGTTACAACGATTCGTTGCCGAGCTGCTGGAAAGGCAAGGTGCATTGGTCGCCCCCTGCCAGCCGGAGGGCCTCGAAGTGCTGGCCCCGCCCGAAGTCCAAGAAGCCCTTGAGATACCGGAATGGTCGCGGCTGGGGTTTGGGGCCGAGCTGCCACCGAAAGCGAGCCGAGTCTCCCTCGAATCCGACTGGATGGAGCGGCTGGCGGGACTGCTTGACCAGCGAGGTTTGCTGTTGCGGCGGGCCATCGCCGTCGAAAACCCCAGACCCAATGATCCGGCGCGGGTGCTTCAGCACGGTCTGGAGCTGGTCAACGCCACCTACCGCCTGGAAGACGTGACCCCCACTTGGACCCGTTGTCTGCTTCTGGGGCTTCGCTATACCGCACTCTCCGACGAAAAGCGCGATGGCATTCTGCGGCTCGGCTTTAATCTATCAAACGGCGCCACCCTAGACGGCATGGTAGACGAGCTGTGGGCAAGCTCATTCTCGAAACCGACAGCCACACCGCCGCCACAGGTCGAGTTGCCCGAGCATTGGGAAACAGAGCGATTGCGCACGGTCTTACGTCGAGCCTTACCGCTACGCATACGCCATGCCCTGAGTCCGTTCCTGCGCAGCATGCAACGGCGCCAGGAACGTGATCTCCAGCGCCTTTACAGCTATCACAACGACCTGCGCCAGGAAGCGCTGCAGCGGCTGGCAGCGCTTTCTAAGCAGGGCAAGCCAAGTGATCGGCAGCAAGCGGAGAGCGCCCGTGAGACCTCGCGTTTAGAGGCCATCAACCGAGAATACCACGCCAAGGTCAATGATCTGCAGCAGAAATACGCCATGAAGGTGACCCTAGAATGGACTCAAAGCCTCGAACTCACCATGCCGGTACAGCGCTTTGCGTTGCTCATCAAGCGCCGCAAAGGCGAGCGCCGCTTTCACCTGGATTGGAATCCCATTGCTCGCCGCCTCGAGCAACCACCCTGCGAATACAGCTATACCTTCGAGCACCCAAGGGCAGTCTGCGATGCGGCGCTGCATCTGGTGAGCCCCGCCGCACATGCCCCGTGCCCGGCCTGTGAAAGGCCTTACTGCCGAGCCTGCCATCCGGAAAAATGTCCGCGCTGTGGCCACCAAGACTCAGACGCAACCCTGCTCCTCCCAAGCTGACCCCCGGCGACGAACGGGCATCCTAAAGCATCGCTGACCTCAGCCGACGAACAGGGTCTATCGAACTTTTTTCCTGCCCGGCTAGCATCGGCAAACCATCCACCTACCTCGATGCTGAGTCCGTAGCATGAGATCCGGACCAAGAGTCCTAGAGACATGTCTCCATCGAAATCTCAGCTGCCTCGCATCGAGGGAGCCCAACAACGCAGCCAAGCCACACAGGCGACAGCCGCCGCTGTGCGCACTGAGCAGATACGCTTGCTCTACAACCAAGCCACTCCTACTCTGGTCACAAGCTTGATGGTCGCAGCCGTTGCCGCCGCGCTGCTGTGGCACACCGCCGACGGTATCGGGCTTACCCTGTGGATCACCGCTCTTCTCATTGTCACCGGTGGCCGGTTATGGCTGATCGCCCGCTTCCGGCACATCGAGCCCAACCCCCCTGCGCAGCATTGGGCACGGTGCTATACGGCCGGCGCTTTTCTCGGGGGGCTGGCCTGGGGAGCCTCGGCGTGGCTGTGGAACCCTGACTGGAACTCCCCGGCTCAAGTATTTCAAGCATTCCTCCTTGCCGGCGTCACCGCGGCGGCTATCCCCGCCAACGCAGTTTGGCTCCCTGCTTTCGTTGCCTTCCTGCTCCCGGCGTTACTGCCGATGGCACTCATGCTCATGGCCACCGGCAGCCGGATCCATGTCGGCATGGGTGCGGTGCTGATCCTATATGGGGGTTTTCTCTGCTTAACCGCGCGCGCCTACGGAGTAAGCCTGAAGCAGGCCCTGCGACTGCACTTCGAGAACCAACACCTGATAGAGGGACTGCTGAGCGCCAATCGGGCCCTCGAAGCGGAGATCACAGAACGCCGCCGCACCGCGCAGGTCCTGCAACGCGCCATGACCGCAGCCGAGTCGGCCAATCGCATCAAGAGTGAATTCCTGGCCAATGTGAGCCACGAGATCCGCACGCCGATGAACGGTATCGTGGGCACTCTGGAGCTCCTGAGCGAGTCACCGCTCGACAGCGATCAGCGCGACTTGCTGCGCACAGCACACCACTCCGCAGACGTTCTGCTCACCATCATCGATGATATTCTGGATTTGGCGAGAATCGAGGCCGGTAAACTAACGCTCGAAAAGCAGCCTTTCGATCCCGGTTACCTGGTGGAAGAGGTGGCAAGCCTTTTGGCCGGGCCGGCGCAGCGCAAGGGTTTGCAACTGACTTGCTTCATTGATCCCAATACCCCCCCAAGCGCCACTGGGGATGCCACAAGGCTAAGGCAGATATTGACTAATCTTCTAGGCAACGCTGTCAAGTTTACCGAACGAGGCGAGATCGTGCTGCGCCTACACAGGACGACGCCGGGTCCTGGAGCACCCGCGCTGCGTTTCGAAGTGGAGGACACGGGTATCGGCATTCGCCCAGAGGTCCGAGAAAGGCTTTTCGAACCGTTCGTACAGGCGGATGCCTCCACCACACGACGGTTCGGCGGTACCGGACTCGGCCTGACCATCAGCCGCCGCCTGATAACATTGATGGGGGGCGACATCGGCGTGAACAGCGTGCTCGGGCAAGGCAGTTTGTTCTGGGCCACATTGCCCTGGGAAAAACCAACGGCCGACGCTTGGAGCCTCCCGGCCACCACACCCGACCTTCAAGCTGCCAAGGTGCTGGTGGTGGATGGCCACTCCCGGACACGGGATTTCTTGTGCCAATACTTGACAGCGTGGGGAGCTCTGCCCCACGCTGCCGCGGACAGGGTATCGGCCCGCGCGGCGCTGCGCCGTGCCAGAGCCGCCCACACACCCTTCTCGGTAGTGCTGCTTGCGGTGCAACGACCCGATGATATTGCCGAGATGATCGAGGCCGAGGTAGAATTTATCCAAGTGCCTTGCATCGCCCTGGCGTACGCCGGACGCGGCATGGCCTGGCGCCGCGACCAACCTTGTTTGCGTTCCCTTACGAAGCCGATACGCCGCGCCCAACTCCTCGAGGCCGTAACCGATGCCCTAGCGAATCGAGCCCCTCAGGCAGCTTCCATGGCATCGCAGAAAGCGGTTGTTAGGAGCGCATCTTGGCGAGGACGCGTGCTGCTTGTCGAAGACAACCCCGTCAACCAAAAAGTCGCCGTGCGCGCGTTGAGAAACCTCGGGCTCACCGTGGAGGTGGCTGATAACGGTCAGAAGGCGATCGACGCAACCGCTCACGGCTCTTTCGATTTGGTGCTGATGGACTGCCAGATGCCACAACTCGATGGCTTCCAGGCCACGGCGGCCATTCGAGCTCGGGAACAAGCCGAGGGGGCAACGCGGCTGCCGATCATCGCCATGACGGCCCTGGCTATGCGCGGCGACCGGGAGCGTTGCCTGGCGGCTGGCATGGATGACTATCTACCCAAGCCCTTCAAACGAGATACCCTGGTCGCGCTATTAGACCGCTGGTTCGGTACCACTGAAACCGAACCCTGTTCCGCGACCCCTCAGAGCTTGTGAAAAAACCGTCGCGAGCGGCACGAGAGCAAGGCGGACGGCGCG
>CAZUZO010000048.1:0-21105 GCA_964624765.1 uncultured Thiotrichales bacterium | reverse complement strand
TCACCCCAACACACAGTGATTCCATAGTCAAGCGATAAAAACTTGATCATCGAGTATAAAGAATCATGAGCTTACCACCCATTCTACTCCAAGCCAGTGAGCTTGGAATTCGCCTTGAAATCGTCAACGGCCTTCCGATTTGGGAAGCGCAACCGCTGTATCGCCATCAAAAACATATCGAACGGATCGTACGGGGAATCGATAAGACCGGCGCCGCCCAATCGGAATGTGATTGCATTCACGCCGTGGATGTCTACGTTCAATTCCCTAATGGCCTAAAGCGACCCGACATCTCGATCTTTTGCCGAGAGCCGAGCGAGGAAGAGCAGGATTCAGTTTTAACCATGGTTCCTGAAGCGGTGGTCGAGGTAGTGAGCAAAGGTTACGAAGCCAAGGATTTGGAAATTGGGCCACCCTTTTATTTATCGCAAGGTGTCAAGGACGTGATCGTCTTCGACCCCCTGACGCTGTTGGTCCTCCACGTCCGGAGAAACCGCACCACGCGGCAGGTATCCCCTGTTGTTATCGAACTGGAGTGCGGCTGTCGGGTTTTGGCATAATCGCTGTCCTGCTCAGTGGTTTGCCTGCGGACCGAGGAGGAGAGCGAACGCGCTGCTGCTCGAAGGGATCCCAGAAGCTGTTTTGAAAAATGTCACGTGCGCTGGCAGAGCAAGGCGCACGGTGGCGACGAAATCGTCGGAGACGATCTTGAACAGCCGCAATCTGGCCCCGAAGGGGCGAGCCCCAAGGATAGGGCGAGTCACAACCGGAGTGTACAAGGGAGTACATGGGGATTGCGAGCCGCCGTGCAACGCAGCTCAGGCAAGCGCAGTAATTTTTAAGACAGCTTCTCAGAACGCTTCCTACACCAATACCGGTCAATCCATGAGGCCCATCACTGGCGGTTATATCCGGTGAGGTGTTGAGAAAACAGGGCTCAAGCCCTCCTTGCCGGGGATGGTGGGCAGTGGTTCAATGACGTCCCGTAAGCGGCAGGCATTCGCCGGCGGACCGCACCGGTGCGGACTGTCTGGTACCGCGTGCAAGCGAATTTTTGGGGATTGGCTGACCCGCATTGAGGAGAACGATCATGCCTCGCGTCAACTTTGGCACCCAGGATGAACCCGGATTCGAGCTAGAAGAAAGTCCTGACCTGATCGCCGTTCGAACCCGTAACCGACGGCCGATACGCGGTGTCGGGCCGGTTGCCTCGCCGAGCGCCGCCGAGCTCGCCGACGGCATCCTAGTGGCCAGCTTCCCCAATGCCGGCGTCGAGGTGTATCGGGTCCCTACCGGTGCCCGGACGACGGATGACCGTAAGCGCAGCCTGCGGACCTCGGCGGACGTGCAGTTCGCCGGATCCGTGCTGGTATTCCCGGACACCAACGAACCGGTCCTGTACACCGAGAATATTTACATCCGCTTTCGGCAGGACCTCGATCCCGAGGATTGTGAGGCGATCCTGCGCCAGGCTGGGCTGACCATCAAAGAGCGGCTCGACTTTGCCAGCAATGCCTACTTCGCGGCCGCCCCCGAAGGAACCGGTCAGAAGGTGTTCGATATCGCCCAAGCGCTGCTAAACCGCGACGAGGTGGTGCACTGCCACCCAGAGTTGATCCAGGAACGGCAACCAAGGCAGATATTCCCCCAGCAATGGCACCTGAAACCGACCCTGGTCAATAGCGTGCCCGTAAACGCCCATTCCAATGTGGAGGCCGCACATAGCATGAGCAGCGGAAAAGGCATCACCATCGCGGTCATCGACGACGGCGTCGACATCGATCATCCGGAGTTCGGGGGCGGAGGGAAAGTGATCGCCCCGCGGGACATCAGTCTGCAGAGCAACGATCCGCGGCCAAAGGACACCCAGACGCACGACAATCATGGTACCGCCTGCGCCGGAGTCGCGTGTGCCAACGGGCTAGAGGGTGCCTCCGGCGTTGCCCCTGCAGCCGAACTAATGCCTATCCGTCTGATGGAGGGACTCGGCTCGGTGCGCGAAGCGCAGGCGTTTCGTTGGGCGGCTGACAACGGCGCAGACGTGATCTCCTGCAGTTGGGGACCGCCGGACGGTCAGTGGTGGAATCCCGATGACCCTCGCCATCGGCAAGCGTGGCCGCTGGCCGCCAGTACCCGCGATGCCATCGACTACGCGGTCGCTAATGGGCGCGGCGGGAAGGGGTGCGTCATCCTGTTTGCCGCCGGAAATGGAAATGAATCGGTCGATCTGGACGGGTACGCCAGCTACCAGAACGTGATCGCCGTCGCAGCCTGCAACGACCGATCGAAGCGCAGCGTCTACAGCGACTTCGGCAAATCGGTGTGGTGTTCGTTTCCCAGCAATGACTTCGATTACGCTCCCCTTAACCACCCGGCTCCGTTGACCAGCGGCATCTGGACCACCGACCGCCTCGGTCATCTGGGTTACAATCCAGGCAACGCCCAGTTCGGTGACGCAGCGGGAAACTACGCCAATGATTTCGGGGGGACCTCAAGTGCTTGCCCAGGGGCAGCCGGGGTAGCGGCGCTCGTCCTGTCGACCAACCCTGCTCTGCGCTGGAATGAGGTGAAGGCAATCCTGCGCCGTGCCTGCGATCCCATCGATCCCCAAGGCGGTGAGTACGACGCCGAAGGCCATAGCCCATTCTATGGTTATGGCCGGCTGAACGCTGAGACGGCGGTCAAGCTCGCCCAGCAAGCGCTCGCCCCACGTTGGGTGATCAAGAAATTCCTCAATGAGCCCATTCCCGACCTCGGCCGCATCGAAGGAACCCTGGAGGTCACAGAAGCCCTGCCCATTGAAAGGCTCGCGGTCTATGTCCGCCTCCAGCACACGTACATCGGCGATCTCGTGATCAGCGTGCTGCCTCCCGCGCGTAGCGGTTTAAAGCCGGTCGTGTTGCATCGGCGAGACGGCGGCAACCGCCAGCACATCGATAAGCTATACGATGTATCGAATACCCCAGCGCTCAAACACTATGCAGGGAAAAAGTGTCGGGGCACCTGGACCTTGCGCGTCGAGGATAAGGCGGCCGAGGACTCCGGAACTCTGGTGCAGATCGGCCTGGAGCTGTACCTGCCGTCACCTGCCCCGGCACGCAACACAGGTCGGCGATCCCAAGCCAGCACCGAGGGAGCCAGCGACAAGAGAGCCGTCGGTGGCAAGAAAAAAGCACGCCAGGCGGACGGGGCCAAGGCGAATGCTCAGCCGTAGGCGCCTCGAATCGGGCACACTATTCGCTCCCCGTTGTGCGCAGCCCTTAGAAGCTGTTTCAAAAAACACTGCGCTTGCCTGCGCGGCGTTTCGCGGCGGCTCAGAATCCTCATGTACTCGCTTTTGTACACTGCGGTTCGTCACCGCTGTGCGCCTGGCGGAGCCGGCGCTCGCGACGTTCTTAAAGTAACTTCTTAAGCTTATCGCCGCGTTGGCATAACCTGTTGCAGGTAGGAATCTGAGCCTATGAAGACCCCCGTCTCTGTCACAAAGGTCTCCCTCATGCTAGGGATCCCTATCGTTGCCGTGATGTGCGCGATCGCTGCCAGCGTCGGCTGGATCGCCGGTCGAAGGCTTGCGGAACCGGCCATCACGCCTGTGTATCAGAGTGTTCAAAAGCTAGAGACCAAGCTAAAGGCCGCTGAGGCGGTCATTGCCGAGCTTAAGGAAAGACTCGGTGCCCAGGAGGAGCGCACCTTCACCGCTCAGCAAAACGATGTCGTCTGGATCGTACCGGGTCAGCTGGCCCTCGTTGTCACGGCGTGTTACCCCAACGCCGTGGGCGTTCGGTTGGGCGAACTGGCTCAGGAGATCGCCCTCGGTCAGCCGGTGCACGCCACGCTGGGCCAAAAAGTGTATACACTCACACCCGTCAAGGTGCATCTTGTACCTGTGGGAGTGAGTTCAGCCACGTTTGATCTAGACGTTGCACCGCTACCGAGCAATGCCCAGTGATTCAGGACCCCACCCCCGCCTTAACCAGCGAGGGGGACCGGTCCGGGGGAAGAAATGGTGCTAGAAAAGAACTTAAGTCTGTAGTAATATATTGTCATAGTAACATCACTGTGTGACCAACAACAAAAAGTATAGGAGGGTACATGGGTACGATCTCAAAGGTCGGTGCGCGGCGCCGACGCACAACGAAGCAAGAGACGGCGGCACATATGTTTATTATCAACATGACGCCTGAAGATATTCGTGGTACGGTGCGAATCGTTGGTCGCCCTAGCCGAAAAAACGCGGGGGCGTTTGTGAACATTCCTGTTTCCCAAGAAATGAGGAACCAGCTGGGGAAACGGATCGTGGGCTCCCTGGCCATGGGCACCAGCGCCCTATTACAGTGGGCGCTTCAGGAATTGGAACGGCAGGGGGTGTCTATCGAGGCGCAGGCCGTCTGTCCCGAAGGAAGTTAGCGCGACCAACGGGTGCGAGCGATGAGGGCGAGCCGAGGCGTCACGGAGCTACCGTTAGCATAGCCCTTCTCTAGGCGACCTGCGTCGCTTGGGCACCGCAATGCAGGCGTGGGGCATCGTTTCGGCAGCTTGATGACCTTGCCCGTGGGGCAGCCGAAGGTTTGGGCGCCGACGGTGTGCTGCAGAGCAACGCTGACGAAACGATGACCATGGCCGCAATGCATCTCATGCCCTCGAGCGGCGGTCGGGCCCCGTGGTGCAAGGGCTCGGCCCCGCTCACGGATGCGGCTCCCGATGGGACACTGCACGAGGTGCTCCTGAATCAACGGCGACCATGGCCCTTTTTAAACAGCTTCTAAAGACCGGCATTCTGGAGTGCAAACTCCCAGTTAATAAGTTTGTCCAGCACGGCGTTCACATAATCAGCGCGGCGATTTTGGTAATCCAGATAATAAGCGTGCTCCCACACGTCGATGGTGAGCAGCGGCTTCATCCCGGTGGTCAAGGGGTTATCGGCGTTGCCGGTCTTGATGACCCGCAGTGTCTCGCCATCGAGCACGAGCCACGCCCAGCCACTCCCAAACTGTGAAACCGCCGCGTCGGCAAACGCCTGCTGACAACCCCGCACACTGCCGAACGAGGCCTCCATGAGTGGCTTTAACGCGGCGGGGGGCGCGCCGCCTCCCTGCGGGGTCAGGCTTTGCCAATAAAATGTATGATTCCATACTTGCGCCGCATTATTGAAGATCGCAGCTCGTTCTGGCTGCCCAGCGGTGTCGCCGATAATCCTCTCCAAAAGCAGATCAGTATACTCCGTCCCGGCAACCAGCTTATTCAGGGTGTCCACGTACCCCTTGTGGTGTTTTTCGTAGTGAAAACCGATGGTGGTTGCCGAAATCACGGGCTCCAAGGCATTGTCGGCAAAGGGCAGTGGCGGCAACACATGGGACCCTGCGGCGTTGACGGTTGAGGGAAAGCCACCGGTGGCGAGCGACACGCAGACCCCTGCGGAGGCAATGAGAAAGCCCCGGCGATCCACGACGGTGGAGGATCTCGTCCTGTCGATATGATTCATCTCTACTCCTTCTGGTGATGCTCGTTCTGGGTGATGCGTAAGTGGACGTTCTTGAGCGCACGACCGGCTCGGCCGATGTATGACCAAGCCCTGCCATGGCGGCTCACAAATAGTGGCACCGACTGCAGTCGAGGAAAAGATCCATCGGTCCGGCCAAACCCGCTTGACTTGGCTCGCTGACCAAGCTAGAAGTATTCAGAGGGTGTGGACAACTGGCAACATGTGATGCCCCACCACCCAGGACCGCCGACAGCGTACCGGTAGACTTGCTGTCTACAAGCTCCAAAATCACCCAGTGAAGGACGGCTGCATCGGTGCAAGGCATTATTGTGCGGGGTTATCCCCTGAAAGCTTGTGAAAAAACCTGCTACATGACCCGATAGCAGCGTTGGGCGGTGCTCGCTCCTCGCCTATCTACTTGATCGGTCTCTCGGCTTTGCGCCGTTCGCCTGGCTCTCGCACCGCTCGCGACGGTTTTCACAAGCTCTGAGTGGACCCTACTTTCTGAGGAACTGCCATGCCAACGGATATGTTTCGTAGGCTCGCTCTTGGATTGGCCATCATCTTGCTCATGGCTTGGGGGGTTCTGTTGATCGTCGCGCCGGGAAGCATTGCTCCCGTCTTCACCGACGAGCCCATGAACCGCGCCTTCGCTGGCATGATGGGTGCCGCCCTTTTGGGCCTTGCGTTCATCTCTCTGACCAGCTTCACTCAATGGATGAGCGCGCCCAGGGCATTGGGGATCGCGATGATATTCCTTGTGGTCGAGGCTGCCTATTTGATGCTAGGGGCCGGCGCGATGCTGGTTACACCCGTCACGGCTATCAGTCTGGTGGTGGCAGCGGCGGTGGCGTTCTTCCTCTTGATTTGAGGTGCCCTGTCCGCTTGAGCGGTTAGCGCGTGGGCGTGGGGAGTTGGCCAACGGCTGTGGGGGGCGCCACCTCGTGAGCTTGACATACTGTTTGATGGTGTTTTAATGGTCTTTTTTATTACACTTTAGACAGATCTCTTTACCACCCTTCTCGCCTGTAGCGGGTCAGAAGCGCATACCCCCGGGCTCCATCGGTGTGGGTATCATTTTTGAACACGGTTTTACTCCAATTCAGCTGGGATCTTGACCATGGCATTTAAGCAAACACTCACTAAACGCCGATCAACGACGCCGCCGACCCCAGGCCACTGTGTGCACCCCCTAATCCTGGAGATGCGCTGTGCAAACGGTTAGGCAACTGCTGCAGGCCAAAGGAACCGATGTTTGGGCCGTAGGCCCCGACACCTCGGTGTATGACGCCATCAAGATCATGACCGATAAGGACATCGGGGCCCTCATCGTGCGAGAAGGTGGGAATACCGTCGGTTTGATGTCGGAGAGGGATTATGTGCGCAACGTGATTCTTCAAGGACGCTCCTCAAAAGAAACCGAGGTCAGGGAGATCATGACTCCTCGCGTCGTCTGCGCCCGCCCCGACCAAACCATCGAAGAGTGTATGGCCGTCATGACAGAAAAGCGGGTCAGGCACCTGCCGGTCATGGATGGCAGTCAGCTGCTCGGGATCATTTCTATCGGTGATCTCGTTAAGGCCATGATCGAGGAGCAGCAATTCATCATCGAGCAGTTGGTGCATTACATCACGGATAGCCGAAACCCCTAGAAGCTGTCTTAAAAACGAGTGCGCGTGCCTGAGCCGCGTCGCGCGGCGGCTCAGAATCCTCATGTGCTCGTTTGTACCCTGCGGTGGTGACTCGCCCCAGGGTTGGGGCTCGCCCCCTTCGGGACCCACTCCCCGCTGTTTAAAAAAGCCGTTCCAAACGATTTTGTTGCCGCCGTACGCCTTGCCCTGCCGGCGCTCGCGAATCTTTAGAACAGCCGAGAGGGGCACCGCATGGAAACACCGCTAGACCAGGAATAGCCACACCAGGACCGCCCCGAGTACCAGCCGGTAGACCACATAGGGCAACATGCCAAATCGGGTAAGCCATTTCAAGAAATAGTGGATACACAGGAAAGCGACCGCCGCCGCCAGCGCCGCACCGACGGCGAACGCGCCCCACTGCACCGCCTCACCGTCAGCCGCCAATTGCAGCAGCTTGGCTGAGCCCGCTAGCGCGGTCACTGGCACCGCCAACAAGAACGAGAACCGAGCCGCCCCCTCACGGGACAGCCCTAGCAGCAAACCGGCGGTCATAGTGATCCCTGAGCGCGAGGTGCCGGGCACCAGAGCGATGGCCTGAGCGCAACCCACTACCACGACATCGCGCCAGGTCAGTGAGTGCTCGCTGCGTTTCCCGGGACGCCGATCCGCGACCCACAGCAGCAAGCCAAAGCCGATCGTCGTGCCGGCGATCACGGCCGGCGAGCGCAGCGCGGTCTCGACCCAATTCCCAAGCAGCAGCCCGGCCAAACCCACCGGCACCGTGCCCCACAGCACGGCCCACGCGAGCCGGCTGTCGCCCACCCGCCGGCGTTGGATGAGCGACTGGCCAAAGTCACTCGCCATGGTGAGCAATTGCCCACGAAAATAAGTCACCACCGCCACCAGTGTGCCCAAATGCACCGCCAGATCAAAGCCGAGCCCCTGGTCCGGCCAGTCGGTCAAGCGCGGCACCAAGATGAGGTGAGCGGAGCTGGAAATGGGTAGAAATTCGGTGACGCCCTGCACCACCGCCAACACGACAACCTGTAGCCAATCCATGGTAAAGAGCTAACCCTTGCGCTTGCAGACCCAAATGGGAGCTCAATCCTGCCCCACAGGAAACAGTCTATTGGATGGAGCGCCCCCCGTAGCGTTCTGGACATTGTAGAACAGGTTCTCAAGTAAGCCAGAGTTATAGCAACGCCCCCCTCAAGCAATGCTTGGCGCTCACCCCGCCCATCTTGACTTCGATCATGGCTTATTTTGGCTCCAGTCTGATATGATTTTTAACCCTGGTTATGGTCTCGTCACGGGGGGTTTTAGGAGCGTCCGATCGGTAGGTAACCGCGCCGCTACGCGCAACGCAGTTCAGGCAAGCGCAGTCATTTTTAAAGCAGCTTCTAGCCACATACGCATCGATGGGCGCGCTAAATTATATTCATCGCCTTTCACCATTGGGATAGAGTGTACGATGCAACTACCTCTACAGATAGCTTTTCGCAATGTTGAATCGTCGGAGGCAGTGGAAGCCTATATTCGAGAGCGTGCGGAAAAATTGGACAAGTTCTACGACCACATCATGGCTTGCCGAGTCGTGGTCGAAGTGCCGCACAAACACCACCACAAAGGCAATCTCTATCGCGCCCGCATCGACCTGACGGTACCCGATGGCGAGTTGGTGTTTTCCAAGGAACCCGGTGACGAACACGCCCATGAGGATATCTATGTGGCTATTCGCGATGCCTTCGATGGTGCTCGGCGACAGCTCGAGGACTATGTGAGACGCCGTCGAGGAGTGGTGAAGACACACGAGGTCCCAACCCACGGACGCATCGCGGAGCTGCACGTTCAGGATGACTTTGGTCGCATTCAGAGTGCCGATGGCAGAGACATTTATTTTCACCGCAACAGTGTGGTGAACGCCTCGTTCGACAGCTTGGCTGTCGGCACGGAGGTGCGCTTCACCGAGGCGGAGGGGGATAGCGGCCCTCAGGCGAGCACCGTGCAAGTCACGGGAAAACACCACATTGTCGGCTAGCCTGTTCGGCTAAGCCCGCTGCAGACGCCGGCTGGGTCTTGGCCAGACCAAAACAAAAAGCCTAAAAAAAAGAAGGGGCTCTGATGAATGTTGAGCCCCTCAACAGGGAGGACATGCCATGTGATCGAACTGTATAAGTAGACAGTCGTGGTACGGTGGAGTTCCAGTGCCCCATCGCGAAACGAGAACGCTGCGTACTAGGAACCTGGCAAAATGAAAGAAGAACGGCATTGTGCAACCTGCGCTAACTGGATCCCGCAGGAAGCTGGAATGACAGAAGGTAAAGAAAATCTGCTATCGAGCTTCGGCGAGTGTCATCGCTACGCTCCGAAGCCACTCATCTTGGAGCGCCAAACGGCCCGCGACGCGCAGCTGGTCTGGCCGAAAACCCGTGCCGTCGATGTCTGCGGAGAGTGGTACTACGGGGGGCTGCGGCTCAAGCAGCCAGCGACGCCTGTGGAGCCAGAAGTGGCCCCCGCGGAGCCGGAGACGCCCCCCTCAGATATCGCTGTGGCCGCCGCAAACGACAGCACATCGCCAGCACGGCCACAGCGATCAGCCACCTGAAGGGGGCCACCAAGATAGCCTCTAGTGAGCGCTTCCCATGTCGGCGGCGATGTCATGTTCGGGGCGAGGAATCTCATCCGTGAAGGGTGGCAGCACCGGATGCTCAACCCGCGGTTGGGTTCCGGTCAGGGTGCGTAGAAAGGCCACAATAGCGGTCACGTCTTGTTCTGAGAGGTCGCTGCCGAGCTGGGTTGAACCCATAATCGCGACCGCTTGGCCGAGATCCCAAACTTTGCCCGTATGGAAATAAGGGGGGGTCAGCGCCACATTGCGCAACGGTGGGGCGCGAAAAACGTATTTGTCGGAGGCCGTTCGAGTGACCTCGAAACGGCCCTTATCGTCGGCCGGCAACAGCTCGGCGTCCGGCTTTTCAACCACGCCGAACGGATAATAGCCTTGCCCCCCCATGTTGACGCCGTTATGGCAGGCCGCGCAGCCTTTATTCATGAACAGTGCGAGGCCCTGTTTTTCCTTTGCGCTCAGAGCGTTCTGCTCGCCGCGCAGATAGCGGTCGAAGGGCGCATCGGGAGTCAACAGCGTGGCTTCGAAGGCCTCGATCGCTCGCGCCATGTTATCGAAGCTCACCGGCCCGGCCTCACCCGGAAAAACGCTCTCGAATCGCGCGACGTACTCGGGTATGCCTTGCAGCGTTGCTACCACTCGTTCAGGAGAGTTGTTCATTTCGACGCTGGCCTGCACCGGCCCCTTGGCTTGCTCCTTGAGATCGGCGGCCCGGCCGTCCCAGAATTGGGCGATATTGAATACCGCATTGAACACCGTCGGCGAGTTGCGAGGACCTCGTTGCCACCCGTGGCCGAGGGATGTCTCCACCATATCCACGCCTGCCATGCCGACATTGTGACAGGTATTGCAGCTGATAAGCCAACTCCTCGACAAGCGCGGCTCGAAATAAAGCATCTTGCCAAGCTCGAGCCGCTCCGGAGTGATAACGTTTTCCTTCAGCGCCGGCGGTTCATGGGGAATCGGCTCGAAAAGGCTCTGAGCCCGTTGCAGGAGATCGTCTCCTGACCAAGCCATCCCCGGAATCAATAGTCCCAAGAGAAATACTCTTATCACAGTACTTGCCTCCTTATTATTAGCCTACTTAACGATCTTTAGCAGAGCCTCGGAAGCGAAGGGTGATCATCATCGACGGCGACCAAGGAGAGGGAGGTGGCCAAATCCTGCGTACCTCCCTCGCCCTTTCTTTGGTAACCGGTCAACCTTTTCGGATCGACCAGCTGCGCGCGCGCCGCCGCCGCTCCGGGCTGCAACCCCAGCACCTGATGTGCGTACACGCCGCGGCAGCCATCGGCAACGCGAAAACGCTCGGCGCGAACATCGGATCCCTGGGACTCACCTTCTTCCCCCAAACCATTACTGCTGGGCACTATCGGTTCGACATCGGCACCGCGGGCAGCACAGCGTTGGTAGTCCAGGCGGTACTCCCCGCGCTCATGCTGGCCAACGGCCCTTCGACCCTGGTCCTGACGGGCGGTACCCATAACCCTCTCGCGCCCACATACGACTTCCTAAGGCATAGCTTTCTACCCATCCTGCGCCGTATGGGGCCCCAGGTCGCCACCGAGCTGGAACGAGCCGGTTATTACCCCAAGGGTGGAGGGCGCATCAAGGTTCGCATTAAACCGGTATCCCACCTCACCGCGCTTGACCTGGTAGACAGGGGCCCGGTTCGCAACATCACGGCGGTCGCGACCGTCGTCGGGCTTCCGCGCCACATTGCCGAGCGAGAGCTTGGGGTGATCGGTCATGCCCTCGGGCTCAGGCCTGCCCAGCTGCAGATCCGAGTCGAAAATGCCGACCGCGGTCCTGCCAACGTCGTCACCATCAAGGTGGAATGCGCCCATGTCAGCGAAATCTTCACGGCCTTCGGCAAGCGGGGCCTCAGAGCGGAGCGCGTGGCCGATGCCTGCGCGGCGGCAGCTGATCGCTATCGCCGCAGCCAAGCCGCCACGGCAGAGTATCTAGCCGACCAGTTGCTATTGCCCATGGCGCTGGCAGGCCGTGGCGCCTTGACGACACTGCGCCCAACCCTCCATACCCTCACCAACCGCGACATCATCCACCAGTTCCTAGGCACCTCCATCGTTCTGACGCCGCTCGAGGACGACCTGTGGCGCATCCATTGCTAAGCCTTTGCTATCCTCTTATCAGGCAAGCGCAATAGTTTCTAGAACAGCTTCTTAACTTCCCCTGACTATCTCATCTCTCCACAGCCCGCCTCAACGGCACAAAGGCGACCGGCAGCACGCTACGTTCGCTCACGCGGCCTGCCGGGTCCTTCACCACGAGCTTCAAATCCTGACTATAGGCGCCCACGTGAACGGGAATGACGAGTCGCCCCCCTAGGCTTAATTGCGCCACCAGAGGGGGAGGAACCTCGGGGGCAGCCGCTGTGACCACGATGGCATCGAACGGGGCTTGCTCCGGCCAACCTTCGTAGCCATCGCCGAGCTGCACCTCGATATTGTCATAACCGAGCGCCTTCAGCCGGCGGCGAGCGGCGTCGGCGAGGGCCGGTACCCGCTCAACGGTGTACAGCTCCCGTGCCAGCTCCGCCAGCACGGCTGCCTGGTAACCGGACCCTGTACCGATCTCCAGCACCACGTCGTCGGCTTGGATGTCGGCCAGATCCGTCATCAACGCTACGATATACGGCTGCGAAATAGTCTGTCCGTGACCGATCGCCAGCGGGCCGTCGACGTACGCGACCGCCTCCTCGCTAGGGGGTACGAACCGATGCCGCGGTACGCAACGCATGGCCGCCATGACCGACGGGGCAAAATGGTCGCGCCCGGTCCAACCGGCGGTTTCCTGTGCTTGCCTCGCGATCCCGTTCACCATCTCGTCGCGTTCTGGCGAGCGTTCGTCCTGACCGCCTGTGAGGGTAAAATGGCCGCGTGCGAAAGGCCAGCGATCGCCCTTGATCCGACCATCCAGGAGTTCTTCCCACAGAAAACCGAGGCGTGCAAGCTGTTCCTGCACGATCTCGTCGATGGCGCCACGCACATCATCGAGCCCCCGCGAATCCGCCGCGCGCATCTGAACATCAACCAGTTGTGGCTCCGTTACGGGCCGCCCGATCTGGCTGACCATGGCCACCCCCGCCTCGGTCACATCGGGCAACCTCCGCACCAGAGCATCCGCCATCAGGCCCGCGCCCAGGTTATAAAGCTTGCCGACATGACTCACCGGGTTCTTCCCCGCCACCGACTCTAACGTCGTCGGACGGTAGGGCGTAATCAGTCCATTGGCTCGGTTGCCTCGTCCGGCCTCCCCATCGTCCCCAGACTCGGCCGAGGTACCGGTCACCGTCAAATAGACCCGTTGCCGTGGCAGATCGTCGGCGCCATTGAGGACCACGCTCACGTTACGGTCGGTGATACCGCGGACGATGTGACCAACCTGTTCGACCAGCTCCATTTTCTGTCGAGCGTAGTCGTCGATTCCTCCCAGGAATCGATCGATGAGGGCCACGGCGATGGTCAACTGCACAGCCTCGCCCGAGCGTACTCCCATAACCTTAATATCCTCTCCGACTGCCTGCCGGCCTGCCTTGCGCGCCAACCGGTTCAGGCGGCCCTCTACCCGGGACACGATTTTTTCTAGCTCGCTAAGAGGGGCAAACCCCACACCGCAGGAGGTATCATTGGCAAGCCCAATACCCGTCTCTCGGTGCCGGCCAAACAGCTCCACCAAGTCCCTGGAACCGCCGCGAATCAGGCAATGGACGCGGACATGCTGGTCGGGATCCAGCGCATGTAGGTGACTGGCTAACCAACGGCGGGAAACCTCGAGGGCCAGGCTCCCCACCGGCACCGACTTCCCTTGGAACGTCTGCACCGCTCGACCGGCAAAATACAGCTCCATAGGAGCCACCACAGAACCACCGCCAAATGCCGGTTGGGCGCTGCCGCCCGCCAGCAGTACTTTGTCGACGTTGTGATGAAGAATCGCATCGAACCACTCACGATAAAACCGCATCAGCTCAAGACCGAGTTCCTCGGCCAACGCGTCGCAAATGCTGTCCGGGTGCCCTCGCCCCTTACGCTCAACGATCTCCACCGCCTGGGAGGCCAGTGCTGGGAAAGGAAACGGACGAACGTTAATCCGCATAGTGCTCAAAACAGTCACCTCTGCCCTTATGCAGGGCCGCCACGAGCCGCCTAGTGACCTGTCGCCAAGCGGCGCGGCGGGGCCGCATGTGTCATCACACCCGATTTCTCACCGCGTCTCCTATAACCCAGTCGAAGGCCGCAGCCGTTCGTCGATAACCTGTGCCAACGCATTCGCATCCAGGGCCTGCTGCGTATCTACCGAAACACAATATCCTCGTTCGCCTTCCTGCAGCGGCTGCTCGGTCTGTAGCTGCTGCGCCAACACCTCAGTACCCGCCTCGGAGACTCTTTCGCCCCCTTCAACGCGCTGCGCCACGCGTTGCCGCAAAACCCTTTCCGGTGACCTGCAGTCGAGTATGACAAACGGGACCCGCAACCCAACGGCCAGCTGCCGTACACGATCGCGCTCAGCCCGCAGCAAGAATGTCGCATCGATGATCACGGGCCAGCCCAAGTCCAGTGCTCTCGCTGCCAGCACGCTCAGCCGTTCGTAGGTCAAGCGGGTCGCCTCCGGAGAATAGACGTTCGCCCCGAGCGCCGAATGGGTGCGTGCCTGCGGCGCAAACCCGTACAGGCGTTTTCGTTCGACGTCCGAACGTATCAGGATGGCACCCAACGATTCCACCAACTGGGCGGCCACGGTGGACTTACCCGAACCGGAAACACCGTGGGTGATCACCAATCCACGTCGCCGCTCCCGAGAAAAGCTGACAGCAAGCTTGAGGTAACTACGGTATTCACGCCAAATCGCCTCCTCCTGCGGTCCCCCGCCCTC
The DNA here is from genome assembly GCA_964624765.1 of uncultured Thiotrichales bacterium. Taxonomy (GTDB): domain Bacteria; phylum Pseudomonadota; class Gammaproteobacteria; order HK1; family HK1; genus JAGTVB01. Next base: position 6,470 of record CAZUZO010000048.1, on the reverse strand, counting down.
CACTTCAGCCATGCGCAACATGGCCACCTTAGCGCGCACCAAAGCTCGATACACCAGGTAGTAGCGCAGCACGCCCAAACCGGCGTAATCGCCGGTGCGCTCCAAATATCGGCTCAGAAATCGACAAGAGAGGGTTGGGTAGCCACGGTCCCGCAGATCCATTACGGTGAAGGCCACCTCGCTCATCACGTCTATCCAACGCAGCTGCTCATTGAATTCAATGCAATCAAAGGGTACCACGTGCCCTTCGAGGAGCACGAGGTTACCGAGGTGGAGGTCGCCGTGACATTCTCGAATGAAACCCTGATCCTTGCGAGCCGTGAGCTGCCCACGCCGACAGCCAAACTCCTCATCCACCCAGGTGCGCAGTCGGCTCAGCGCACAAAGATCTGCGCTCTCTTTAAGGCCCGGTTTGATGTGGGTGAAGTTCTGTTGCGACCAGTGGTGAATCTGCTGTGGATCGCCAAACGGCGAGCCGGGGGCAGCGGGAGGCAACTGCCCGTGGCTAGCGGCAAGGGTCGTCGCCAGTTCATCGACATGGGAGGCGGTCAGTTTGCCCCGAGCGGCAAGGTGACTCAATAGCGCCTCCTGCGGAAACTCCCGGATCTTGACCGCATACTCGATGGGTTCACCCTGCCCTGCCAAGCGCGGACGGTGCATGCTACCGGTAATGGGTATCACGTCGACATAAAGCTCCGGCGCGAAGCGGCGATTCAGCCGCAGCTCCTCTTGGCAGTAATGCCGACGCTGCTCTAGGGTGGAAAAATCGGCGAACTTAAAATCTACCGGCTTTTTGATCTTGTAGGCATAAAAGCCCGTTAGCAGTACCCACGAGATATGGGTCTCGAGCACGGAAAAGCGACCGACAGGATGGTCATAGAGACGGGCATCTTGTAATGCCGCGATGAGTGGATGCGCCGTGGCGGAATTCATCTCAGAGCTTGTGAAAAAACCTGCTGCGCTACCCGATAGTGGCGTTGGACGGTGCTCGCTCCTCGCCTATCTATTTGATATGTCCCGTCGCTGCGCGCCCGTCCGTCTGGCTCTCGGGCTGGTCGCTACGGCTTTTTCACAACCTCTCAGAATTCGTGTCTCAACCAACGGCCCCTCCCCGATAACAGCGTTAGGGGGGTGCCCCTTCTCGCCAAGAAAGCGGATAGGTGTCGTCGCGGCGCGCCGCCCACTAACCCACGGTTATCGAGCCATCGATATCGGTAGGGGCTCCTGCAGCCTCGGCCGACCGACCGCTAGCCGAAAAGAAGAGTGTTGAGTATGCCGCCCTAATGTCGCAAGTTCTTCGAGCTCCAACCCCGCCTCACCTAGCACCCGACGAAAATCCTCCTCATAGGTGACTCGCCCAAAATGCATGGTCGTAAAACGGTGCAGCATCGGTTTTAACTTCTCGAGCAGCTTTGATCGCCTGTGATGAAAAGTCTGGGTAAAAAAAATGGCTTTTCCCGGCAACAACAGCGTCGAGGCATGCCTCAAAGCACGTACCGGATCGGGGAGCAACGGGAAGCTAGCGCTGAAGTAGACGGCATCGTAGGGACCGCCTCGGTGTTCGTAGACTGATTCCAGGCGAGTCACGACATGCTCCTGAAGCCCCTCTTTGCGAATAGCCCGGTTACATTGGGTCAAATAATCCGCATCGACATCGAGGCCGAGGATATGAAGGTCTTTGGTGCGAATGAGGTCGGCATTGCGCGCAATGGCCCCTCCGGTGCCAATACCGACATCCAGTATCCGAGCGCCGACAGGCATTCGCTCCAGTACCTCACGATACCACTGCGGAGTTAACCCCATGAGGGCAACATCATAGATCAAGGCGCGCAGCCTGCCTTTGCGCGCCACGAGGCCTGCCGCTATCAACTCCAACTTGGTATCGCGTTGGTCGATCGGACTGACTGATCGACACGCGCCCCATCACGCTGCCGGCAGAGCGGCAATTCTCCATGATACATCTCTGTCAATCCTGAGATGTCCCTTCCTGCTCCTGGAACCACAACCCACTTTCTGTCGTTCAGACCAGGCTTCGCCCACGATTCCAGGCATGGTAAGCCCCGTGCCGCTAACCCGAGGCCCATAACGAGGGTGCTGTCCGCCACACGCCTGCCTCCATTGGCTTGTTGTTATCCGTTCCTGTACTCAGAGCTTGTGAAAAAACCTGCTACACAACCCGATGGCGGCGTTGGGCGGTGCTCGCTCCTCGCCTATCTATCTGATATGTCTTGTCGCTGCGCGCCCCGTCCGCCTTGCTCTCGGGCTGCTCGCTACGGTTTTTTCACAACCTCTCACTTCTCGCCTCCCATTAGAAGCTGTCTTAAAACGACTGCGCTTGCCTGAGCGGCATTGCGCGGCAGCTCAGAATCGTCATGTACTCGTTTGTGTACACTGCGGTTCGTCGCCGCCGTGCGCCTCGCTCTGCTAGCGCGCGCGACATTCTTGAAACAGCTTCCTAGGCCTGGCAAGTAAGTGACCAGTATAACAGACTCGATACCTTCTGCTCATCACATCATGCTCATCTGGGTGGCTACGAACCCATTCCTTAGGCACGGCATTGCATGCATCCGCGTCGTTCGCTTCGTCATCGGCAGCACCACGCCTGGGAGCCTGCCATTCCTGCTCAACAGGTTGCAGGCGGCGTTGTGAGAGTGAATCGCGTTTCGACTAACTTCCGATGTTGCACACCTGAACGCGGTTTCGGCCCTCCCTCTTGGCGGCATAGCAGGCACGATCGGCCGCCGCCAAAATCTCCCTTAATCCCCACGGCGCGCCACGGATCGCGACGATGCCGATACTGACCCCCAGGTTAAAACGCTCTCTTTCCCAGTGAAAGACATGCCGGTTGAGCGCAGCGCGCAGCTTATCGGCGACTCGCAGCGCCTTCGGCGCCGGACAATGTTCCAGCAGCAGGGCGAACTCGTCGCCACCGAGTCGAGCCAAAGTGTCGCGATCGCGCACCAGGGACAGAAAGAGCTGGGCCACCTGGCGCAACACTTCGTCTCCTGCCAGATGCCCGCAGGTATCGTTTACCACCTTAAATCGGTCCATGTCCATAAACAGCAGGGCATGTCGCTGAGAGCCGGAAACACCCCCTAACACTCGCTCCAACCGTCGCTCGAACTCGCGACGATTCACTAAGCGTGTCAACTTATCATGGGACGCCTGGTAGGCGATCTTGCGCAACAGCGCCCGCGCTGCCCGAACATCGCGCAACACCAAGACCGCACCGAGGATCTGCCGGTCCAGCCCCCTTATCGCACTTACGGACACATCGATGGGCAGGCGCGCGCCATCTCGGCGCACGAGAACATCGTTCACCCCGAGCCGGACTGCCCTTCCCTGGGTAAAACAACGAATGATGGGATCGACGACAGCAGTCCCTGTCGTTTCGTCTATCAGCGGGAGACAATCGCGGAGGGAACGACCGATGGCCTCCTCGGCGCACCAGCCGGTCAGCTCGCTGGCCGCGGCGTTAAGGTAACATATCCGCCCTCCAACGTCCGCCAAGATGACACCATCACCCATGGCATCCAGCACCACCCGGCAAGGTCCGTCAACCATACATTCCGCCTGGGGCTGAATGCCTCCAGTCAACTGGAACCTGGAAGCCGTACTGGAATGAGCGATCGGAGCCACGTCATCGACCCTAACACGAGCCCTGCCGAGGGAGACTGCCCGTCATCCCCGCTTCACCACAGAGCGAACATCCAAACGGTATGGTTCAGGCGCAAGGAAGTAAATCCGGATTTTCCACATCCAGAAACCTCGGTCTGAGGGGGGCACCGTCATCCGGCCGCGGCCACAAACGAGCCCCTTGGCGCAAGGACCCCGTGAAGACGTCCCTGTGTCAGAAGCTGCTTTAAAAACTACTGCGCTTGCCATAGCTGCGTTGCGCAGCAGCTCGCCATCCTCATGTACTCCCTTGTACACTCCGGTGGCTCGCCGCTGCACGCCTTGCTCTGCCGGCGCTTGTGACATTTTTAAAACAGCTTCTCAGGCCCAACCTCTACCAATCGAACTCGGAACGGCGCTCTGACGAAACATGAACCCGACCGATCAGCCCTCCACAAAACTGCGTAGACTCCCCGTTCGCTCTGCAGCACGCAAACACTGTAACGCCTTGGCCTGGATCTGGCGGATACGTTCGCGGCTGACGTCAAACTGCTTGCTCACCTCCTCAAGGGTATAATCGCTATCCATGCCGATGCCAAAGCGCATCGCCAACACCTTGGCCTCCCGTGGCGGCAATGTCTTGAGCGCTTCCCGAGTACCCCATCGCAGAGCCTCACTCGCGGCGGCATCCAACGGAGCGTCCGCCCCGGTATCTTCGAGCAATGCCCCCAACGCAGTGTCTTCCTCTTCCCCCACGGGGGTTTCCATGGAAATCGGTTGTCTGCCGAGCTTGAGCACCTGCTCGACTTCCACCGCCGTCGTCTGTAGCCGTTCGGCTAACTCCTCGGTGCTGGCCTCCCGGCCTCTTTCCTGTCGAATCTGGCGAGCGATCCGGTGCAGCTTGCTCACCTTTTCCAGCATATGCACAGGAACACGAATGGTGCGCGCTTTCTCGGCGATGGATCGGGTGATGGCCTGGCGAATCCACCAATGGGCATACGTCGAGAATTTGAAGCCACGACGGTAGTCAAACTTATCCACGGCCTTCATCAAGCCGATGTTGCCCTCCTGTATCAGATCCAGGAAAGATAGACCGCGATGCCAGTATTTCTTGGCGATGGATACAACGAGGCGGAGATTGGCTTCCACCATCTCATTCTTGGCTCGACGGGCCTTGCTTTCCCCACGCATCAGCCGCCGCGCAATCGGCTCGAGCTCCGCTAAGGGTAAGCCCGCTATGGTCTCAATTTGCGCCAGCTTGGCTCGGGCCCGAAGTATCTCCGGCATCGGCCGCTGATCGAGGGCGGCTGCGTGCGGGCCGTTCTGGCTTCCCCCATCGCAGTGTCCTTCCTCCATCGATTGCGCAGATGTCTGCAAGTGCTCCAAACCGATCACGCCAAGATCCCCTAGTGGGTCCAATTGTCGTTCGGCACGGGCTGCCTCCACCAGCCTGCGTACCTGCTCCGCAATCTTGGCAATCTGCGTGGACGAAAACTTCAGCCCACCGAGCTCCTGAGCAAGCTTTCTCTGAAGCGTTTCCCGTTCTGACCCAGCCGCACCTCGTTGCTGCTCAAGCTGGTCGCGTAGCTGCCGGATCTGCGCGAAACGTGCGTATGCGCCGCTCCACTGCAAGGTAAGTTCCGTGTCCGCGCCGACCGCATTGCCCTGATCGTCCAACCCCACAGCGCGAGTGTGACGGCATTGTGCTCCTTCCTCGTCGCGTAGCCCGACGATCACCTCCGTCAACCTTAACTCACCGGTCTCGATGCGATCGAAGAGTTCCACCATCAGCGTCACCGCCATCGGGCACGCGGCAATGGCTTCGGTGCACTCTTGAATCCCTTCTTCAATGCGACGCGCGAGCGTGATTTCTCGCTCGCGGGTCAGCAGATCGATGGCGCCCATTTCCTTCATGTACAGATACATGGGATCGCTGGTGCGCCCGAACTCACTTTCCAGCACTGAACTCAGTACACCCTCGGCTTCGGCAGCCACCTCCTCATCGGCACCTTCCAGTTCGAGCAGAAAAGCATCGGGGTGCGGTGTTTCATCATAAGTCTCAATGCCGAGATCGCCCAGTAGCCTAACGAGGGCTTCGTGCCCGTCGTCAACTTCAGGATCCCGGCCGACGTCAGCCAGGTAATCGTTCACCTCTTGCCGAGTAACGAATCCCCGCTCTCTGCCACGTTCGACTAAGGCATTGAGCTGCTCGTGTGTCTCATCGCGGTTCATCAACATCTTCGTATCAATCTAGTCGTCACATACCCTCAAGCACATTCCTATAGACGAATATGCTAATACGTGGTTCCCTCGATGAAGACGATTACCCCCTATTGCACGGTGTGCAGCACCCTATCACATAGATTGTTGCATTGCAAAAAGAACCCCGGTCATCGTCGCGCCAAGATCGCGTTTCGGAACGCGGAATCAGTCGCCGAATCCCAAGGCAACCGCACCCCTGGACGCCAGGGCTGCGGTTGCCCCTCCAGAAGACGAGGAAGGAGCTACCAAAACGATCACCAACGCCGCAAAAAGCTCGGTATCGGATGTTGGCCAGGTCACCAGAGTCGTTTCTTCATCGGCGCGAAACAACCCATCCGGGTGCTGCATGAAAAAGAAAGTGCATTCGACCATTGAAATTTGGTTTTCCGCCCCCATCTTAGCGCTCGATGGCAGTGAGTGCTAATCGACGGCTCTATTCCGGCGCTCGCCGGCAACGATTGTCAATCGGTCTAGCGTGCGCTCACTATCACACTATACTGACGTACCAAGGGAGATTATGAGAATGAATCTGCGTCCATTGCATGATCGCGTGATCGTTAAGCGGGCCGAGGAAGAGACCCGGTCCCCCGGTG
>CAZUZO010000047.1:0-21249 GCA_964624765.1 uncultured Thiotrichales bacterium | reverse complement strand
ACGAGGCTGATGGCTTAATTCTCTCATAACCGATATTGGATGTGCGGAATGTCAGATCTAACATTGCCCTGGTTAGATTTTTTCACCGCTTTGGGTGAATGGGGTGCCGTCGCGCGCACCGCTTGTTCCATCCTCACCGGATATGATGTCCCCCGGCGCACGCTGATGGGCGTTGCGCTCAAGAAGGTCACGGAGATTTGTTCTCACCGCAACGTCGGTCATCAGGCCCCGGAAGAGGGAGTCTAGATGGGTCAAGGTGTTGATTGCTCGACTATGGCCATCCATAGCGACTGGATTCCGGCTTCCAAGCCGGAATGACAGGGACCGGGGTTTTTCGTCGGGGTGCAGCGGGTTATCCAGTAGAACGGATTGGCCCTGGGCCAAGGTATACTTGATGCGGGCAGGGCTGAATGTTCTGACACGGGGTTTGCAGCTTTGCTGCTATATCGCCGTTAATCGCTGATATTGCCGTGACCGAGCCAATAATTCTGACTCCTGATATGTGGATGGTGCTCGCGATCCTCGCGTTGACCATCTATCTCTTTGTCACCGAGGTGGTGCGGGTTGATGTGGCGGCTATCCTCGTGATGGTTATATTGGGGGTCATCGGTATCGTGCCTGCCAACGAGCTATTCGATGGCTTCGCGAGCAATGCCGTCATATCGATCATCGCGGTGATGATCATCGGTGCCGGGCTGGACAGGACCGGCGTCATGGGCCAGTTGGCCGGTTATATCCTAAAGATCGGCGGCAGCACCGAGAAGCGCATCATCCCGATCATCTGCGGTACCGTGGGGTTCATATCGAGCTTCATGCAGAATGTTGGGGCAGCTGCCCTGTTCTTGCCGGTGGTGAGTCGGATTTCCACGCGGACCGGTCTGGCCTTGTCACGCCTGCTCATGCCCATGGGTTTTTGTGCCATTCTCGGTGGTACGGTGACCATGATCGGATCCAGCCCTTTGATTTTGTTGAACGATCTGATCTTGACCTCGAATCAGAGCCTACCCCAGGACGTGCCGCCGATGTCGACATTCCAGCTGTTCGATGTGACTCCGATAGGGATCGCATTGGTGCTGAGCGGCATCGTCTATTTCGTGCTGCTTGGCCCCTTTGTGTTGCCGCTGGTCAAGACCGCCAAGGCCGACCCAGGGACCACCGCCCACTATTTCAAGACGGTCTACGGACTGCAGGGTGATATCTATGAGGCCAGAGTCACCCTGAGCAGCCTCATCGCGGCAGTGACCGTGGAGCAAGCCGAGGCGCAGGACAACGCGCCCTTTATTCTGGGGATTCGTAATGTCAACGAGGTGAGGCTCGCGCCGCCGCGGGACGAGATGATCTGGACCGGTTCGGTGCTGGCGCTGATGGGGGAAGAGAACCAGGTCAAGGCGTTTCAACGCCGAAACGAGCTGGAACTCCAAGATGAGCTCAACGCCTTCGTCGAGACGCTGAATCCATCCCGGGCGGGGATCTCTGAGATCGTCATTCCTCCCGGCTCGGAACTCATCGGACAGAGCATCGGTACCCTGCGCATGCGCCACCGGTATCGGGTCAGCGTGCTCGCCGTGCATCGCGGCGCGGAGACCCTGCGCGAAGACCTTCGCGCGCTCACGCTGCGTGCCGGCGATACGCTGGTGGTGCACAGCGCCTGGGAGGATCTGCATGCGCTGTCGACGGACCGCAACTTCGTCATCGTCACGGATTACCCCCAAGAGATCCGCCGGCCCCACAAATTGTTTCATGCCCTATTCTTTTTCGCTCTCGCGCTCGGCTTGGTGCTGTTCACTGATCTACGGCTTTCCATCGCGTTATTGGTGGGCGCCGTGGGTATGATCGTCAGCGGCGTGCTGACCATCGATGAGGCTTATCGATCCGTCAGTTGGCAGACGGTGTTCTTGTTGGCAAGCCTCATCCCCTTGGGGGTCGCCGTGGAGGCAACCGGGACCGCGGCGTGGATTGCCCAGGAGACTCTCGCCCTGATGGGTGATGTACCCACCTGGGTACTGCAAGCAGTGATCGCGGTGTTGGCGACCGTCTTTACCCTGGTCATGTCCAACGTGGGGGCAACGGTCTTGCTGGTGCCGCTAGCGGTGAACATCGCCATCGGTGCCGGTGCCGATCCTACCGTGTTCGCCCTCACGGTGGCGCTCGCCACCTCCAACTCGTTCCTCATCCCCACCCACCAGGTGAATGCGCTGCTTATGGGACCCGCCGGATACCGTGTGGTCGATTTCATGCGTGCCGGTGGGGGCATGACGGTATTGTTTCTGATTATGATGCTCGTCATGCTGAATGTGGTGTTTTAGGGTGTTGCCTTGGGCTCCCCGACGTGGTGATTCCAGGGGCGTTGATAAAGGCACGCTAAAGCGAGCGCCGGGGTCAGGTGCGATGCTGTTGGACGCTAGCTCGTTCCCCGCCACTCCATAACGCGATAACCCGCGGCATCCCAGCTGATCCCATGGGGCTGGCGGTACCAGTCGCCCAGGACGATGCGTGTCGCCCGTTGACTCTCGAGGCCGAAGGAATGATGGATCGCCGGGCGATGGGTGTGACCGTGGATGAGGTGCCTCACGCCATGCTCGCGCATGATGGCTTCCACCGCCCTCGCATTGGCGTCCATGATGGACGACGATTTAAGTTGGGTTTGTTGCCGAGAGGTGGCGCGCAAGGCGTCGGCTTGCGCCGCGCGCATGGCGAGCGGTAGGGCGAGGAAGCGAGCCTGATTGGCGGGATCACGGACTTCAGCGCGTAACGCCTGGTAGGCGGCATCGTCGGTGCACAGAGTGTCTCCGTGCATGAGCAGCACGGTAGTGCCGTATACCTCGATGACCGTCGGATCGGAGAGCAACCGACAGCCGCTACGGGCAGCAAAGCCAGCGCCGAGGAGAAAATCGTGGTTGCCGTGCAGCACCCCGACCGGTACGCCCGAGGCGGTCAAGCGAGCCAACGCTGCGACGATGGCGGGATGGGGATCGGTGTCATCGTCATCCCCCAGCCATTGGTCGAACAGATCCCCGAGGATAAACAGGGCCTCGGCTCGGCTTGCCTGTCGTTCGAGAAAGGTGAGGAAAACCCTCACCATTGCCGGGCGCCCCGGGCTGAGGTGGAGATCAGAGATGAACAGCGTCGTCACGCCAGATCCCTTTCAACAGGGGGCAATCGCTCGAGGTGGCCGTAGGCCGTTCGCAAGGCCGAGTTGGGCCTAGCTGATCGCGACCTCTGGGCCGGACGGGCCGCAGCTAGGCGCAAGACTTCGCGGGCCGGGCGCTGGTGCCACGACCGCTGGCACCGCTACTGGGGCAAAATGTCCACCCGCTCGATGAGCACGTTATCGACCGGAACGTTCTCGTGCCCCGCCCTGGTAGTGGTGGGAACCTTGCGTATCTGGTCTAGTACCTCGCGTCCCTCCACGACCTCGCCGAACACGCAGTAGCCCCAGCCGTCGCGGGTCGGGGATTTGAAGTCGAGGAACAGGTTGTCGGCGACGTTGATATAGAACTGCGAGGTGGCCGAATGGGGATCGGCGGTCCGTGCCATAGCGATGGTCCCTCGTTTGTTGCTCAAGCCGTTGTCGGCCTCGTTGGTGATGGGTGCGCCGGTGGTTTTCTGGCGCATGCCGGGTTCGAATCCCCCGCCTTGTATCATGAAACCATCGATCACCCGGTGGAAGAGGGTGGTTTCATAGAACCCTTCGCGCACGTAGCCGAGAAAATTCTCCACGGTCTGAGGAGCGTTTCCCCGGTCGAGCTTGATCGTGATCGGTCCCAGGTTGGTTTGCAGCTGGACCATCGATTCGTCGGCAGCCATGGTGGTTCCTCCCATCAGACTCAGTAACAGGGCGACAGTGAAGCCAAAGAATCGATGACCCCTGGCGGTAATGGATGTGCGCGTTTGCATATCTGAACGATGTTCTCAAGTACTATTGCAGGTTGGGCAATGGCCTCTCAGGCGTCTAGGTTACGGGTTAAGGGAGCAAGTTTCCAGTTTCCCGGCGTCGGCTCGAGGCGGTCCGCGACGTCCCCCTTGGGGGTTTGATCGGTTTGTTCGCAGGCTCGGAGACGCTGGCATGAAGCATGCCCCGTAGAGCGGGCCTGTTGCAGAATGGGGGACTGATGCCATGGGACGTTACCGATCATTCCAGGTGACCTTGATTGCCCTTGCGTTGCTCGTCGCGCCCGGTGCGGTGCCGGCGGAGCGGGTCAAAGATCTCGCGCGCATCGAGGGCGTGCGCGACAACCAGCTGATCGGCTATGGGTTAGTGGTCGGTCTCGATGGTACCGGCGATCAGACCGGCCAGGCCCCGTTCACGGTGCAAAGTCTCAAGAACATGCTGAACCAACTCGGCATTCGTTTGCCGGCAAATGTGAACCCCCAGCTGAAAAATGTTGCCGCCGTCACCGTGAGTGCCGTGTTGCCGCCCTTCGCCAAACCGGGGCAGAGCATCGATATCACCGTATCCACCATCGGCAATGCCAAGAGTCTGCGGGGAGGGACGTTGCTCATGTCGCCGGTCAAGGGGGCCGATGGGGAGATCTACGCCATCGCCCAAGGCAACGTGGTGGTCGGCGGCTTCGGGGTGGCCACCGATGACGGCAACAGCATCTCCCTCAATGTGCCGACCGTCGGTCGGATCCCCAATGGCGCCACCGTCGAACGGCCGGCGCCCACCTCTTTCGGCTCTGCAGAGTACATCGTATTGAACCTGCACGATCCCGATTTCACCACCGCGAAACGGGTGGCCGACGCCATCAATAGCGAGGTGGGGCGGGGTATGGCTCGGCCGCTGGATGCCACCTCGGTACAGGTCGCGGCGCCGCGCGACCCCGGGCCGCGGGTGGACTTTGTCTCGCGCATCGAGAATGTCTCCCTCGAGCCGGGTACCGCCCCGGCACGGGTGATCGTCAATGCCCGTACGGGATCGGTTGTGATCGGTAGCCACGTTAAGGTTCAGGCAGCGGCAGTGGCCCACGGAAACCTCTCGGTCACCATCACCAATCGCACCCAGGTGAGTCAGCCGCAGCCGTTTGCGGGCGGTGCAACGGTCGTCGTGCCGGATTCCGAGATCGAGGTTCGCGAGCAAGGGCAGCGCGCCTTCGTGTTCGGCCCCGGCGTGTCGCTAGAGGAGATCGTGCGCGCGGTGAACCAGGTGGGTGCCGGTCCCAGTGATTTGGTGGCCATACTCGAGGCGCTCAAGGAGGCTGGTGCGCTGCGCGCGGAATTGGTGATCATCTAGGCCATGGTGGCTTCTCCGGCTGTTTACACCGACCTTGTCGGGCTGGCGCACCTGCGCCGCGAGGCCAGTCGTGACCATCAGGCGGCGCTACCGGCGGTGGCGCAGCAGTTCGAAGGGTTGTTTCTACAGATGCTGCTGAAGAGCATGCGCCAGACCGCTCTGGGCGACCCCCTGCAAACCGATCCCGCCGCCGATGTCTATCGTGGACTTTACGATCAGCAACTTTCCCTGTCCCTGGCCCGAGCGCGGGGTATCGGTCTGGCGGATATGCTGGTGCGCGAGCTCGGTGAACCAGGAGGTATTTCACCCCCCGTCTCGCTGGGAGCCGCCCCCCCGCCGTTAGCCGCTCCGCGGCCTGGTCTGCGCGGGGAGGTGCTCCCTTCGACCCAGCCGCCTCCGCGGACCACGCGGGCGAGGGATCCCGTCTTCGACACACCCCAGCGTTTCGTGCAAACCTTGTTGCCCCAGGCGACCCGCGCCGCGCAACGGCTCGGGGTTGCCCCGCAGGTGTTGATTGCCCAGGCGGCTCTGGAGACGGGATGGGGGCGGGCCATGATCCGCCATGCCGACGGAACGAACAGTTTCAACTTGTTCGGTATCAAGGCCGATGGTCGCTGGCCCGGTGCTCGGGTGGTGGTGCCCACCCTCGAATTCGTGCAGGGCGTGATGGAACGGCGCCCGTCGGCGTTTCGCGCCTATACCAACATTTCCGAGAGCTTCGACGACTACGTGGACCTGATCCGACAGGCACCCCGTTACCAGGCGGCGCTGGCCAGCGGTGGCGATGCAGCGGCGTACGTGCATGGCCTGCAAGCTGCCGGCTACGCCACGGATCCGCGTTACGCCGAGAAAGTTCTGGCGGTGATGGCGTCACCGGCGTTCAGGGCCGTCAAGCTTGGAGCACTTGCGTCGTTAGACTGAGAGTTTGTGAAAAAACCTGCTACACGGCCTGATAGCGGCGTTGGGCGGGGCTCGCTCCTCGCCTATTGATATGTCTCTCGGCTTGGCGCCGTCCGCCTTGCTCTCGTGCCGCTCGTGACGGTTTTTTCACAAGCTCTGAGGGGAGGTTGTGATCGATGAGTTTAAGCAAATTATTCGGCGTGGGTGTGTCCGGCCTGATGGCTTCCCAGCGCGGCCTCGCCAACGCCGGGCACAACATCGCCAATGTCAATACGCCCGGCTACAGCCGTCAGCGGGTGGACTTGGTGGCCAAGCCAGCGCAAGGGGCGGGTAACGGGTTCATCGGCAAGGGAGTCGATGTCAACTCCGTGCGCCGGTCCTATGACCAATTCCTCACCACTCAGCTGCGTACCAGCACCTCCAGTCACACCTACAGTGAGGCATTTTATGCTTTGGCCGCGCGCGTCGATGGCCTGCTGGCGGCGCCGGCCAGTGGCCTCTCATCGGCCCTGCAGAATTTCTTCGCCGCGCTGCACGACCTGGCCGAGGATCCTGCTTCCCTGCCTGCTCGCCAGCTGGTGCTGAGCGAAGGTGAAGGACTGGTGCAGCGCTTCCATACCCTTGACAGCCAATTGGCAGAGCTCGGGCAGGCCGCCGACGAGCGGCTGTCAGGGCTGGTGCAGGAGGTCGATGGCTTGGCAAATGCCGTAGCCGATCTCAATCGCGGCATCATCGAGGCGGAAGGTGCTACCGGCGGCCAACCTGCCAACGATCTGCGGGATCGCCGCGATGAGCTGGTTCGCCAGCTCGCCGAGCGTATCGGGATCACGACCCTCGAGCAGGACGACGGCGCCCTCAATATTACCATCGGGAATGGGCAGGCGTTGGTCACCGGAAGCCATGTCGCCTCCCTCACTAGCGTGCCCAATGCCTTCGATCCCAATCGCCACGAGATCGCCATCACGACGGGGGAGGCCCGGGCGGTGATCTCGGACGCTCTCAGAGGAGGGGAGATCGGTGCCGTGTTGGAGTTTCGCAGCCAGGTATTGGACCCAGCGCAAAATGCCGTGGGCCGCGTCGCGATCGCGCTGGCGGAGACCTTCAATGGGCAGCACCGGCAGGGTGTGGACTTGGCGGGGAATCCTGGAGAGGCTTTTTTTGCCCCGTTGGAGTCGAGAAGCGCGCACGGGGTGCACAGCCATCAGCTGAATTCTCCAGGTGGGGCTGCTCCGGGGGTGGTGGTCACCGACCCACACAAGCTCAGCCCCAGCGACTACCTGTTGGACTATGATGGCACACGCTATCGCCTCACCCGCATCTCGGACAACAGCGTCGAAGTTTTCGACGCCCCCCTGGGGAGCATCGAGCTGCCGCAGGACGGTCTGCGCATCGATGTGTCGGGGCTGACGGCGGGGGATCGGTTTCTCCTTCAACCCACCCACCGCGCTGCCCGCGACATCCAGCTGGCCATCACCGATGAGCGCGCGATCGCCGCCGGGCATTCCGGCAGCGTGGGAGATAATCGCAATGCACTGGCTCTGGCGGCGCTGCAGACCACGCCCACCCTGGCCAACCAAAGTGCGACTTACGAAGAGGCTTACGGCCAGCTGGTGGTCAGCGTGGGGGCCACCACCCGCCGAGCTGAGACGCAGCGCGGCGCTCAGGAAATCCTGTTGCAGCAAGTGATGGAGGCCCGCGAGCAGGTCGCGGGGGTCAATCTGGATGAGGAAGCAGCGAACCTGCTACGTTATCAGCAGGCCTATCAGGCCAGCGCCCGCTTCATTGCGGTGGCCGATGAGGTCTTGAGCAGCTTGCTGGCGGCGGTGGGAAGGTAAACGTCAAGAGGTGAATGATGCGCATTTCTACCCCGTTGTTGTTTCGCCAAGGTGTGGACGCCATCCAGCAGCAGCAGGCTCGGCTGGCGAAGACCCAGCTGCAGGTGGCCACCGGGCAGCGTATTCTGACTCCGGCGGATGATCCCTTGGGGGCCAAGCGTATTCTCGATATCAACGAGTTGTTGGCCCTCAACGGCCAGTACCAACGCCATGGGGAAGCGGCGCGACGGCGCTTGGCGGTGGAAGAATCTGCCCTGGAAGGGGTGGATAATGTGCTGCAGCGGATCAGGGAACTGGCTATCCAGGGGCATAACGGCGCCTATCGCGCCAGCGACCGCCAGGCCCTGGCGGTGGAGATCGGCGAGCGCCTGGAGGAGTTGTTGGGGCTGGCCAACAGCCAGGATGGCAATAACGAGTATTTGTTCGCCGGCGACAAAGTGCACACGCAGCCTTTCGTGCGCGCCGCCGGCGGGGTCGACTACGGGGGTGACGACGGCCGCCGCCGACTGCCCATCGCCCCCGGTTACTCCCTGGCCTTGGGTGATGCGGGCAGCGCGGTGTTCATGACGATCGCCAACGGCAATGGCACCTTTGTCACCGAAGCCGCGCCGTCCAATGTCGGCAATGGGGTGATCGATGGGGGAACGGTGTTGCAGGCCGCACAGTGGACGGGCGGTGACTATACCCTGGTGTTCGATGATCCACCGGACAGCTTGCAGCTCATCGATGAGGCGGCCGGCAGCAGCGAGACGCGGTCGTTTGTGAGCGGCGAAGCCATTCGCTTCGCCGGCATTCAGGTGACCATCAGCGGGGCGCCCCAGCCTGGGGATCGCTTCAGCTTGAGCCCGAGCGCCCACCAAGACATGTTTCGCACCGTGCAAAATCTCATCGAGGCGTTCAATTCGTCTTCCGATGCCGGCGGCGGGGCGCGGTTGAGCAACGACATCAACCGGGCTCTCACCGACCTCGACCAAGCCTTGGAAAACACGCGCCGAGTGCGGGCCGGGATCGGCGCACGGCTGAGCGCCATCGACAACGCGAGGCAGGCTAACGAGGATGTGGCCCTGCACCTCAAACAGACCCTTTCGGAGATTCAGGACCTGGATTACGCCGAGGCCATCACTCGCCTCAACCAGCAGCTGGCAGGCCTGCAGGCGGCGCAGCAGTCGTTCGTGCGTCTGCAGAATCTTTCCCTGTTCAATTTCTTGTAAACTGCCAAGAGGTGCCGGCCGGTCGGCGCCCGGCCGATGGAGCAACAGGAGCTGAGCGTGCGATCAGGCGGTGTCGCTTGCTAGACTCACTCTAAAGGCCGATAATTTAATCGGCAGCCCGCTTTGGCTTGGTTATGAGGATCGCGCTGCGAATCGAATACGATGGCCGAAATTTCGCAGGCTGGGAGCGCCAGCCTGCGGCTCGAACGGTTCAAGGAGAAATAGAGAGGGCGCTGGCCCGGGTCGCGGCGCAGCCTATTCACACGATCTGTGCGGGCCGCACCGACGCCGGTGTGCACGCCCATGGGCAAGTCGTGCACTTCGATACCGCCAGCGTCAGAAGTGAGCGCGCCTGGACCTTGGGCACCAACTCGAACCTGCCACGGGACGTCAGTGTGACCTGGGCTCGGTCCGTCGAGCGTACCTTCCACGCACGTTTTTCGGCCCGTAGTCGTCATTACCAATACCTCATTTTGAATCGCTCCGTTCGCCCCGCGCTGTGGCAAGGTCGCGTGACCTGGGAGTGCCGATGGTTAGACGAATCGGCGATGCAGGCCGCCGGCGATTATCTCTTGGGAGAGCACGACTTCTCGGCGTATCGGGCGTTTGCCTGCCAGGCACGCAACCCGGTACGAAGGATTCATCGCCTGGAAGTGCGTCGGAATGCTGAGTGGCTGTCCATCGACGTGGTGGCCAATGGATTTTTGCACCACATGGTACGGAACATCGCCGGCGTGTTGATGGCCGTGGGGACGGGGAAAAACCCGCCGCAGTGGGCGCGCGAAGTGATGGAGTCGCGCGACCGCACTCGAGGAGGCATCACGGCTCCGCCCGACGGGCTGTATTTGGTGGGTGTCGACTATCCTCCCCATTTTGGCATTGCGCGCCTCTCTGCGCCGGCCGTGGTGGGGTAATCGAGCTCTGAGAAGTTGAGAAAGACCTTGGTGTGCCGCGCGACCACGAGGTGCACGGGGTACTCCAGCAGCGAGGATTCGGATCACGCCTTTGAACGACCGAGATGGCTGAGGTCGCAGACCGGCATCCAGCGGGACGGACCCGGATAAAAATCTGTGGGATCACGCGTGTGGAGGATGGCCGGTGTGCGGGGGCGCTCGGGGCAGACGCCATTGGGCTGGTCTTTTATCCGCAAAGTCCGCGGTGGGTCGAGCCGAATCAGGCCCGAGCCATCGTGGACTCGTTACCGCCTTTCGTGACGGTGGTGGGCCTGTTCGTGGATGCCAAGCCGGATTTCATTCGCCGTGTGTTAGGCGAGGTGCGCATCGACGCGCTGCAGTTTCATGGCCAAGAGGATCCTGGGACTTGCGCCGGCTTCGGGTTACCCTACATTAAGGCAGTGGCCATGAAACCGGGTGTCGATCTGGTTGCCTACGGCAAGCGTTATGCCGCGGCCCGCGCCTTGCTCCTAGACACGTTTGCGGTCGGGATGCCGGGAGGGACGGGGAAAGTGTTCGACTGGACGTTAATTCCTGAGTCTTTTCGCGCGCGGGCCATCCTGGCCGGAGGCCTCACGCCGGAAAATGTGGCCGGGGCTGTGTTGCAGGTGCGCCCTTTTGCCGTGGACGTCAGCGGTGGAGTCGAGTCCTCCAAGGGTCAGAAAGACCATTCAAAGTTAGTGGCTTTTGTTCGGAGTGTTCATCGTGCAGATTGCTCAAAGTCGAACGGGTGACGATGCGTTGGTGGGGAGATTCCCTGACGAGAACGGTCATTTTGGGGTTTACGGTGGGCAGTTTGTATCCGAAACCCTCATGCGACCGCTGCAGGACCTGTGCGATGCCTATGAGCAATGTTGTACCGATGTGTCGTTCTTAACGGAGTTTG
Organism: uncultured Thiotrichales bacterium; assembly: GCA_964624765.1. Lineage (GTDB taxonomy): Bacteria > Pseudomonadota > Gammaproteobacteria > HK1 > HK1 > JAGTVB01. The sequence goes on along the minus strand of CAZUZO010000047.1, from coordinate 10,231 downwards.
GGCAAGACCTCAAACACTACGTGGGACGTCCATCGCCGCTCTATTTTGCCAAGCGCTGGTCCACCCAGCTCGGGGGCGCGCAGATATACTTAAAGCGAGAGGACCTCAACCATACCGGCGCGCACAAGATCAACAACACGGTCGGGCAGGCATTACTCGCCAAGCGCATGGGCAAACGCCGCGTGATCGCCGAGACGGGTGCCGGCCAGCACGGTGTGGCGGTGGCCACCGTGGCGGCCCGGCTCGGGTTGGAGTGCGTGGTGTACATGGGCGAAACGGACATCAAACGCCAAGCTATCAACGTGTATCGGATGAAGCTGCTCGGCGCCGAAGTGGTACCGGTCGCTTCCGGTTCCAAGACCCTCAAGGACGCCCTCAACGAGGCCCTCAGGGACTGGGTCACCCAGGTGGATGACACGTTCTACATCATCGGCTCGGTTGCGGGCCCCCACCCCTATCCCCGTATGGTCAGAGACTTCCAGTCAGTGATAGGCAGAGAGGCACGGGCCCAGAGCCTGGAGCAGGCGGGCCGCTTGCCGGATGCACTGGTCGCCTGCGTCGGGGGCGGATCCAACGCGCTGGGACTATTTTACCCGTTTCTGGGCGACCGAGAGGTGGCTCTTTACGGCGTCGAGGCGGCCGGGGAGGGCCTGGCGACGGGTCGACACGCGGCGCCTCTGTGTGCGGGGAGACCGGGGGTGTTGCACGGCAATCGGACCTATTTGATGACCGATGAGGATGGGCAAATTCAAACGACTCATTCCATCTCGGCGGGGCTCGATTATCCAGGGGTCGGTCCCGAGCATGCCTGGCTAAAGGATACCGGTCGGGCTACTTACGTGTCGGTCACGGATGCCGAAGCGCTTCAGGCCTTTCATGACTTGACCCGCAGCGAGGGCATTCTCCCCGCCTTGGAGTCTAGCCACGCCCTCGCTTACGCGGGCTCGCTGGCCCAGCGCATGTCGCCAGAGGAGGTGCTCATCGTTAACCTCTCCGGCCGGGGAGACAAAGATATTCATACCGTTGCGGCGCACGGAGGCATCACCGTATGAGTCGGATCGGCGGTTGCTTTGAGCGCTTGCAGCGCCAGGATCGATGTGCCCTCGTTCCTTTTGTGACGGCGGGCGATCCGGATCTTTCCGTTACCTTGCCGCTCATGCACTCACTGGTGGCGGCGGGTGGAGACATCATCGAACTGGGAGTACCGTTTTCCGATCCGATGGCGGATGGTCCCGTCATTCAGCGTGCTAACGAGCGGGCCCTGGCGAGCGGGATGAGCTTGCGCAAGGTGCTTGCCTTGGTCGAGTCGTTTCGAGCCGACGATGTTGAGACACCGATCGTGTTGATGGGATACCTCAACCCTATCGAAGTGATGGGCTACGTCGCCTTCTCCGAAGCGGCTGCGGCAGTCGGTGTGGATGGGGTCATCACCGTGGACCTACCGCCGGAAGAAGCCAGCCCCTTGGTCCAGACGGTGCGAGACCAGGGGATCGACCCGATCTTCCTGCTGGCGCCGACCAGCGACAAAGCTCGCATGACCCAGATCTGCGCCATGGCCAGCGGTTTTGTCTACTATGTTTCGCTGAAAGGTGTCACCGGCGCCGCCCACCTGGATATCAGGTCGGTCGCCGCGAAGGTCGCCGAGATCCGACAGATAACGGCGCTGCCCGTCGGGGTCGGTTTCGGTATTCGAGATCCCGAGTCGGCGGCCAACATCGCGATGATCAGCGATGCGGTGGTGGTGGGCAGTGCGCTGGTGCAACGGATCGAAGCGTTGGCGAATCGATGGGAGGCAATCCCCACGGAGGTGCCCACGCTGCTGTCTGAGATGCGAAGGGCGATGGACGTGGCCGGTGGGGGGCGATCGTAGATCTCGGCATGAGTTGGTTTGCCAAACTTCTCCCATCACGGATTCGAACGGACGGGAAGGCTAAGCGCAGCTTTCCTGAGGGGCTGTGGACCAAGTGTGCCGTGTGTGGCGGTGTGCTGTACCGGGCCGAGCTAGAGCGCAACCTCGGAGTGTGTCCGAAATGCGGCCATCACAGCCGTCTGCCGGCGCGCCGGCGGCTGGAACAGTTCCTCGATCCCGAACCATGGCTGGAAATCGGTGCCGAGCTCAGTCCCGTCGATAGCTTGAAGTTCAAGGACAGTAAGCGCTATCGGGATCGCCTGGCACAAGCCCAGAAGGCGACCGGGGAAAAGGACAGCCTGGTCGTCATCCGCGGGCAAGTCCTGGGCATTCCAGTGGTCGCCGCAGCGTTTGAGTTCAATTTCTTAGGGGGATCCATGGGCTCGGTGGTGGGGGAACGGTTCGTGCGCGGGGTGACAGCCTGCCTCGAGCACCGCGTTCCCCTGGTGTGTTTTTCGGCCAGCGGAGGCGCTCGCATGCAGGAGGCCCTGTACTCCCTCATGCAGATGGCCAAAACCAGTGCTGCACTCGCTCGTATGAGGCGAGAGCCGCTGCCTTTTATCTCGGTGCTGACCGACCCCACCATGGGGGGCGTGTCGGCGAGCTTGGCCATGCTCGGGGATATCAATATTGCCGAACCGAAGGCACTCATCGGATTCGCAGGTCCGCGAGTCATCGAGCAGACGGTGCGGGAGAAGCTTCCCGAGGGTTTTCAGCGCAGCGAGTTCTTATTGGAGCATGGCACCGTGGACCTCGTGGTGGACCGACGGCAGATGCGCCAAAGCATTGCCTCGTTATTGGCCATGATGACTCATCGCTCGCTATCCTTGCTGACTCTTCCCGTGGTGTTCGATAATGCCGCAACCGAGCTGCCAGAGCGGCGCTGAAATAGCTGTCGTGACGGGCCCCGACCCTGGGGCAGATGACCATGGCCCGTTTTGCTAGCTTGCATGAATGGCTCTCCTGGCAGGAGACGCTGCATGCCAAACCCATCGACTTGGGTTTAGACCGGTGCCGGCCGGTCGTCGAACGAATGGGTCTCGGGAACACGAGACTCCCCATCGTCACCGTGGCCGGTACCAACGGTAAGGGCTCTGCGGTGGCCATGCTGGAGGCGATCCTGCAGGCCGCAGGATACCGAACTGGTGCTTATACGTCCCCTCACTTGGTACGTTATAACGAACGAATACGTGTCGCGGGAGCGGAAGTCGATGATGCGACGATCATGGCCGCGTTTGAGCGAATCGACCGGGTTCGCGGCCCCACTTCTCTGACTTACTTTGAGTTCGCCACGCTGGCGGCAATGGACATCTTTCACAGGATGCGCCTGGATGTGGCGATCCTGGAGGTGGGACTGGGCGGCCGACTGGACGCAGTGAATCTGTTTGACGCGGATGTGGCGTTGGTGACCACGGTGGATATTGACCATGTGCGTTGGCTCGGTCCCGATCGGGAATCGATCGGCCGAGAAAAGGCCGGTATCTTTCGTCCCCACCATCCAGCGGTGTTAGGCGATGCGCGTCCCGTGGCGAGTCTCGAGCAGTATGCGAAGGAGCTCGCCACACCCTTGTATCGGTTAGGGGTAGAGTTTACCTGCTCGACCCACGAGAGAGGCTGGGATTGGGTGTCGCAGGCGGGCGTCTTGCGGGCGCTGCCTCGCCCCGCGCTGGTGGGTTCCTTTCAGGTCGCCAATGCCGCGGCCGTGTTAATGGCGTTAACTTTGCTGTGCCAGCGCCGAACGGCGTTGAAGGTGCCCGCGGCGGCCATCCGTCAGGGTCTGGCGGCGGTGCGGCTGCCGGGCCGATTCCAGATCTTGGAAGGCCGTCCGGAGCGCGTGCTCGATGTGGCCCATAATCCACAGGCTGCCGAAACGCTAGCCGAGATGCTGCGCCAGCGACGTTGTCATGGCAGGACGCTGGTGGTACTCGCCATGCTCGCGGATAAGGATCTGGCCGGTGTGGTCGCTCCCCTGCAAGGTGTATCACAGATGTGGTATGTGGCGAGTCTGCATGTCGGCCGGGGGGCATCGGCAGCTGTCTTGGTGGCCACCATCCAGCAAGCGCAGGCGCGGGCTTGCGTGTATGCATTTGATACGGTCACCGAGGCTTACCGGGCGGCGGTGGCCGATGCGGCGGTGGAGGATCGGGTCGTGGTTTTGGGTTCTTTCTACGCGGTAGGGGAGATTTTGCAACTGGAACGGGACGCGTCGGCGACGGCAGCGGTGGGTTCATGAATGAGCGCCTAAAGCACCGTATGGTCGGTGCCGTGGTCCTGGTAAGCCTTGGGGTTGTCCTGATTCCGATGGTTCTAGAGACGCCAGCGAATCGGGACCGAGCGACCTTGTCGAAGGTTACCGTGGGCGCACCAGGGGGTGTCGAGCATCACCATCAAGCCTCCGGGATCGCTCACCGACAGCCGCCCGAGCAACACTTTGCTTCCAGCGGGCCGGTGGGGCAGGGATCTCCAACGCCCGCGCTCAGGGAGTCTTCCGGCGAGCACCTCCGGCCGGCCCCCGCTGAACAGGTTAGGGAGCGGGGATTCCCGCAGGCTGCGCCAGCCCTGGACAGCAAACCGCCGATCGGCCAGAAGGGGATCAATGGGGTGGAGGTCCAAGGTACCACGGTGTCTTCGACGCTGGTGTCGCCGAGCAAGAGCCGGGCTTGGGCTGTTCAGATGGGTAGTTTTTCGAAGCGAAGCAATGCGGTGGCGCTGCGTGACCGTATGCAAGCACGGGGCTACTCGGCTTTTATCAGCCCGACTGCCGAGAGCCATGGGGGACTGACCCGGGTCTATGTTGGGCCCCAGTTATCCAAGGATCAGGCCGCCAAGTTATCTCTCAAGCTCAGCCAAGAGACCCAACTCAGCGGGCTCGTCGTACCCTACCCGTAGCGGTGAAACCGTGATCGAAAAAAGCGCGGGCGCCGAGGGTGGGCTCCGAAAATGACCCGGGCGAAACGATGAGCCTAGCCCGCCCGGCGCTCGAGCCGCCCGCGACGTCCCTTGTACCACCTGTTAGGTTACGCTCATGAATTGGGTGGACTACACCATCCTCGGTATCATCGGTCTCTCTGCGCTTGTCAGCACCTTACGGGGGTTCTTTAAAGAAGCGTTCTCGCTGCTCGGTTGGGTGCTGGCTTTCTGGGTCGCCCTGACCTACACTTCGCCCCTCGCTGCGCATCTCTCGGGGCTGATCAGCATTCCTTCGGTACGCCTCGGCGCGGCGTTTTTCGTGCTGTTCGTGGTGACTTTACTGGTGGTGACGCTGGTCAACTTTCTGATCGGACAATTGATTGAAAAGACAGGCATCACCGCCACAGACCGGTTGCTCGGAGTGGTGTTCGGTGTCGCGCGTGGGGTTATCATAGTCGCTGTGATCGTGCTGTTGGCTGGCTTGACGACGCTGCCCCAAGAGCCGTGGTGGCGTGAATCGTCGCTTATCGCGCATTTTCAGGTGATCGCGATGGAGCTGCGAAAGCTCTTACCACCGGGTATTGCCAGCTACTTCAGCTACTGAGAGGCTGTTTTAAATACGTAGCGAGTAGCCCGACAGCGAGGCGGACGGCGCAAAGGCTGAATGATTGCTAGGGGCGGTGTCAGCGAGTCGATGAGTTCGGCAGTAGGCTGAGAGGTTGTGAAAAAACCGTCGCGAGCGGCCCGAGAGCCAGGCGGACGGAGCGCAGCGACGAGACATATCAGATAGATAGGCGAGGAGCGAGCACCGCCCAACGCCACTATCGGGTTGCGTAGCAGGTTTTTTCACAACCTCTGACGCGACGCTGACCGCTACTCGGTGCCATGAGCCATGTGCGGAATTGTCGGAATCGTAGCAAAAGATCACGTCAATCAGGCGCTTTACGACGCCATGACAGTCTTGCAGCATCGGGGACAGGATGCGGCGGGGATGGTGACCTGTGAGGGGGGGTTGCTGCATCTGCGCAAAGATAATGGGTTGGTTCGCGATGTGTTTCAAGCGCACCACATGCGCGGTTTATTGGGGAACATCGGCATCGGTCATGTTCGGTACCCGACAGCGGGATGTTCCTCCTCTGCCGAGGCTCAGCCATTTTACGTGAACTCGCCCTACGGCATTACGCTCGCGCACAATGGCAACCTGATCAACGCCGAACAGTTGAAGCGCGAGCTGTTCCGGGCAGATTTGCGGCATATCAATACCAACTCAGATTCCGAAGTCTTACTGAACGTGCTGGCTCATGAGCTGCTGAAGCTCGGCAAGCTCACGATCAACGAAACGGACATTTTTGCGGCGGTGTCCCAGGTGCACCGCCGCTGTCTGGGCGCCTATGCGGCGGTCGTCATGCTCATCGGCTATGGTGTCGTCGCGTTTCGAGATCCGTTCGGCATTCGTCCGCTCGCCTTCGGCATGCGTGAGACGCCCAAAGGCATCGAGTACATGGTGGCCTCCGAGAGTGTCGCTCTCGATACCCTGGACTTTCATTTGATCCGAGACTTGGAGCCAGGAGAAGCCATTTTCATTGATACAACGGGGCGCTTTTTTGCCCAGCAATGCGCCACCCATGGGACACATTCCCCGTGCATCTTTGAGTATGTCTACCTTGCCCGACCCGATTCGATTCTCGATAGGGTTTCCGTCTACAAGGCACGGCTGCGGATGGGAGAGCGGTTGGCCGACAAGATCCTGCGTCAGTGGCCGGATCACGATATCGATGTTGTCATACCGATTCCGGATACGAGTCGTACCGCTGCGCTCCCGCTGGCTTACAAGTTAGGCGTCAAGTATCGGGAGGGTTTCGTCAAGAACCGTTATATCGGGCGCACCTTTATCATGCCGCGGCAGAGCCAGCGGCGACGATCGGTTAAGCAGAAACTGAATGCCATTGGGCTTGAATTCGAGGGCAAGAATGTGCTCCTGGTAGATGACTCCATCGTGCGTGGCACCACCTCGAAAGAAATCATTCAGATGGCTCGCGAGGCTGGGGCACGTAAGGTTTATTTCGCCTCGGCGGCGCCACCGGTGCGCTATCAGAATGTCTACGGAATCGATATGCCTTCTGCCCAGGAACTCGTGGCCCATAATCGTGACGAGGACGAAATTGCCGCCACCCTGGGCGCGGATCGGCTGTTTTATCAAGACCTCGACGATCTCATCGAGGCGGCGCGCAAGGGAAACCCCGAGATCCGACAGTTTGATTCGTCATGCTTCACCGGTGAGTATGTGACCGGTCACGTGACCGAAGCTTATCTCGCACGACTGGAGCGAAGGCGTTGTGACGAGGCCAAACCCCGCGAACTCAGGGCCGATGACGAGGTGGCGGAGCTCTACAATGCGAGATGACCTCCCCAGTGTTTTCGATGGCCGCCTCGGCATGCTCGCTGTTGACGGGCGTACTCGCAGGCGGGCGCTCCACCGACTGCGCCTCATGTTGACACTGCCAAGCGCATTATCTTAACCTATGCGCAGCGCCGATTTGACCTTCAGCTTGCGGGCGCTTTAGAAATACCGCTAAAGCGAAATGAAGCCCGCTTTAGCGACAGCGGGCTTTTTTGTGCCCTCTGTTTGGCCAGGAGCGAGAACATGGGTGCAATCACGCAACGGGAGAGCTCTGCATGGCAGACGTAAGTTATCGAGATTACGCGTTTCAGACGCGGGCGGTGAGGGCAGGGCAAGTGCGTACACCCGAGGGGGAGCATAACGAGCCCATCTTCATGACGTCAAGCTATGTGTTTGATAATGCCCGTCAAGCAGCGGCTCGTTTTGCCCATGAAGAACCCGGTAATGTCTACTCGCGCTTTACCAACCCGACGGTACGTACGCTTGAACAGCGTCTGGCGTCTCTCGAGGGCGGGACGCAGTGCGTGGCAACGGCCTCTGGGATGGCGGCCATCCTGACGACCTGTCTGGCGCTGCTAAAATCGGGGGATCACATCCTTGCGTCGCGTAATCTTTTCGGTGCCACCGTCAACCTCTTCACGAATATTCTCGGTCGGTTCGGTATCGAGACCTCGTTCGTTTCCCTGGTGGACTCCAACACGGACGCTGATCAGTGGAGGCGCGCCATCCGCAGCACGACGCGGCTGTTGTTCCTGGAGACGCCAGCGAACCCGTTGACCGAGGTCGCGGATATCGCGAGCATGGCAAGGCTCGCCCAAGCGCACCGTAGCCTGTTGGTTGTGGACAACTGCATGTGCACGCCGGCACTGCAGCAGCCGCTGGCCCTCGGTGCCGACATCGTTATCCACTCCGGAACCAAATACTTGGATGGGCAAGGGCGGTGTGTGGGTGGAGCGGTCGTGACTCGCGACCCTGCCATAGCGGAGGAAGTCTATGGCGTATTGCGTACCGCAGGGCCCTGCATGAGCCCGTTTAATGCGTGGATCATCTCCAAGGGACTGGAAACCTTGTCGCTGCGGATGCAGGCCCAGAGCGAGGGCGCTTTGCAGCTTGCCCGCTGGCTGGAGAGGCGGTCTCAAGTTACCCGTGTGTACTACCCAGGGCTGGAATCCCACCCGCACCATGAGATCGCTGCGCAACAGCAATCGGCATTCGGTGGGATACTGGCCTTCGAGGTAGAGGGGGGGCGAGAAGCGGCTTGGACGGTGATAGACGCCACCCGACTGATCTCGGTGACGGCCAACTTCGGAGACGTGAAGAGCACGATCACTCATCCTGCGACGACCACCCACGGTCGCCTAACCCCGGAACAGCGGGCCGAGGCGGGTATCGGTGAGGGATTGCTCAGGGTGGCTGTCGGCCTCGAGGCGTTAGATGACATTAAGCGAGACTTGCAGCAGGGGTTAGAGGCGATCGCTTGACCGGAAAGCCCCCAGAGGCGGTGGGATTTGCGGTGTGTCGCCCGCAGCTTGTCGGCCCCCGGCTGCAAGAACGAGGGGGTTGCGCCTGGGTAGCTAGGACATGGCAAGTGCTGAGCGACAGGACCTCTTGGATATCTATGGCGCCGGGATCGGAGCGGTAGATGGCAGGCGTCGCGTGGCGCAGTTTCTCCACGATGAGGTGTCTGGCACCTGGAAACAGTGTCCGCTGCATGTCGTCGGCATCGGTAAAGCGGCGGTCCGCATGGCCGCCGGTGCGGTCGATGTTTTCGGCTCCAACATCGTTTCGGCACTGTTGATCACCAAGACCGGTCACTGTGAACCGTTATTCGACGCATGCCCAGGGGTGCGCTGCTTCGAGAGCGCACACCCGGTGCCCGATAGCCGCAGCTTCCAGGCCGGCCGGCTGTTGGTGAGCTATTTGGAAGCGGCACCGGCGTCTGCGCGGTTCATCTTCCTGATCTCAGGCGGTGCGTCGAGTCTGGTGGAGCGAGCACCGGTTGGGTGGGCTGCGAGCGACGTGGTTCGAATACACCGGTGGCTGTTGGGTGCCGGTCTGCCGATCGGGGTGATGAACCGGGTACGCAAGCGGGTCTCGCGGCTCAAGGCGGGGCGTCTGGCGCGGCTTCTGAGGGGGCGGGCAACGCTCAATCTGCTCATCTCCGACGTGCCCGATGATGATCCCCGAGTGATCGGATCAGGCCTGTTGGTCCAGCATCGCCAAGCGGCGATCGATGTGGGCGATGTCCGCCTTCCGCGATGGATGACGCCGCTATTGGCCAATCCGCCAACGCTTGCTCCGGCATCCGCCTTCGAGCATATCCGCACCGAGGTTATCGCGTGGCCCGGCCTGGCCCGGGCTGCGGCAGCCGCGTTGGCACGGCAACGCGGCTACCGAACCGCCGTTCACGATGCGGTCTTGCAAGGTGACGCGCTCGCCGTGGGCCGGCGCATCGCTTTGCAGGTAGCGAACGATGCTCCGGGAGTGCAGATCTGGAGCAGTGAGACGACGGTTACGTTACCTCCAGAACCGGGGCGCGGCGGACGCTGCCAAAGTTTGGCGTTGGCGGCGGCGATGACCTTCGCTGGACGAGCGGATCGTTATCTGTTGGCGGCGGGTACCGATGGAACCGATGGGCCGGGAACGGTGACCGGCGCCTTAGTAGACGGTGGGACGGTGCAGCGTGGGCAGCAGGCGGGTCTGGATGCTGCGGAGTGCCTGGTCGCCGCAGATGCCGGCACCTTTTTGGAGGCGAGCCATGATCTCCTCACCACCGGCCCGACCGGAACGAATGTGATGGATCTGCTGGTGTCCTTGAAAACCCCCGCTGACTTGGCTGAGAGGTTGTGAAAAAACCGTCGCGAGCGAGCCGAGAGCCCGGCGGACGGCGCCAAGCCGAGAGACATATCAGATAGATAGGCGAGGAGCAAGCACCGCCCAACGCCGCTATCGGGTTGTGTAGCAGGTTTTTTCACAACCTCTGAGCATCCCAACCCCGCGCGCGGGGTTGG
>CAZUZO010000046.1:6417-21520 GCA_964624765.1 uncultured Thiotrichales bacterium | reverse complement strand
CGCTCCGTCAGCCGGCGCCGCAGAGAGGCCACCTGGAGCTCGGCGATGGTGCGGATCTGATCCCGTCCGAGAGAATGGAACACCACCACCTCGTCGACCCGGTTGATGAACTCGGGCCGAAAGTAGAGCTTCACCGTCTCCATGACCGCCGCCTTCATAGCCGCATAGTTCTCCTCGCCACTCATTTCTTGGATCTGCTGAGAACCTAGGTTGGAGGTCATGACCAGCACCGTGTTGCGAAAATCCACCGTCCGACCGTGGCCATCGGTCAGGCGACCGTCATCCAACACCTGGAGTAACACGTTGAACACGTCTGGGTGAGCCTTCTCCACCTCATCGAGGAGAATCACCGAATAGGGACGGCGTCGCACCGTCTCGGTGAGATGCCCGCCCTCCTCATAGCCGACGTAGCCCGGAGGGGCACCGATGAGCCGCGCCACCGAATGTTTCTCCATGAACTCGGACATATCGATGCGCACCATCGCTTCTTCGGTATCGAACAGAAACGCCGCCAATGCCTTGCAAAGCTCCGTCTTACCCACCCCGGTGGGCCCCAGAAACAAGAACGAGCCGTTGGGGCGGTTCGGATCGGCAAGACCGGCCCGCGAGCGCCGTATGGCATCGGCAATGGCCTTGACCGCCTCGTCCTGGCCAATGATGCGCTGGTGTAAGGCCTCTTCCATGCGCAGTAACTTGTCCCGCTCACCTTCCAACATCTTGGATACTGGGATCCCGGTCCAGCGGGACACCACCTCGGCGATCTCCTCGTCGGTGACCGCTGTACGCAACAGCTGCATCTTCTTGGCTTCTGTCTGAGTATCCAGCGCCAGGCGCTTCTCGAGCTCTGGAATTCGCCCGTATTGCAGCTCCGCCATACGCGCGAGGTCACCGGCGCGGCGCGCCGTCTCCAGCTCCATGCGGGCTCGCTCCAATTGCTCCTTCACCTGCTGCGAATCCTGCACCGCCAATTTTTCCGCCTTCCAAACCTCTTCGAGATCGGCAAATTCTCTTCCCAGGCGTTCGATCTCGTCCTCCAGGCGGCGCAGCCGTTCTTTGGAGGCCGGGTCGGTTTCCTTGTGCAAAGCTTCACGTTCGATCTTCAATTGAATCAAGCGCCGCTCGAGCCGATCCATCGCTTCCGGTTTGGAGTCGATTTCCATACGGATACGGCTTGCCGCCTCGTCGATGAGATCGATGGCTTTATCCGGTAGTTTGCGATCGGTGATGTAACGGTTGGAGAGTGTTGCCGCGGCGACGATGGCAGGGTCGGTAATTTCCACCCCATGGTGCACCTCGTAGCGTTCGCTCAGACCCCGCAGAATAGCGATGGTGTCTTCCACATCCGGTTCATCCACCAGCACCTTCTGGAACCGACGCTCTAAGGCGGCATCCTTTTCCACGTACTTACGATACTCGTCCAGGGTGGTCGCCCCCACACAGTGGAGCTCGCCGCGGGCTAACGCCGGCTTGAGCATATTCCCTGCGTCCATCGCCCCTTCCGCCTTGCCTGCACCGACCACCGTATGCAACTCGTCGATAAACAGGATGATCTGCCCCTCCTGCTTGGCGAGTTCATTCAGCACGCCTTTCATGCGCTCTTCGAACTCGCCACGATACTTGGCACCGGCGATCAGGGCGCCCATATCCAGGGCGAGCACCCGCTTGTTCTTTAAGCCCTCAGGAACCTCGCCGTTGACGATGCGCTGCGCGAGCCCTTCGACGATGGCGGTCTTCCCGACACCCGGTTCTCCGATGAGCACCGGATTGTTCTTGGTGCGGCGCTGCAACACCTGAATAACGCGCCGAATCTCGTCATCACGGCCGATCACCGGATCCAGCTTGCCCTGTTCGGCACGCTGGGTGAGGTCGATGGTGTACTTCTCGAGGGCTTGACGCTGGTCTTCGGCGCTCGGATCCTCGACCCGCTGTCCGCCGCGCATCTCATCCACAGCCTTTTCGACACTCGCCTTGACCGCCCCTGACCGACGCAGGATCTCGCCGAGGGTGCCCCTGTCGTCCACGGCGGCCAGCACGAACAGCTCGCTGGAGATATATTGATCCTGGCGCTGCTGAGCGAACTTATCCGTGATGTTCAGAAGTCGCCCCAGATCGTTGGAGATAAGCACCTCTCCGGCGGTACCCTCCACCCGCGGCAAACGCTCCAACGTCTCGCTGAGCTGCGAGCGCAACTGATTGATATTCACGCCGGCCTTCTGTAGCAGCGGCCGCACCGTACCGCCTTGTTGATCGAGCAGCGCCAGCATGACGTGCGCCGGATCGATGAACTGATGATCGCGCCCGACGGCGAGGCTCTGGGCATCCGCCAAAGCCATCTGAAACCTGCTTGTCAGTTTGTCCATTCGCATTGGTATGACTCTCGAAAGGTCCCGTTAACTCGTCTCAAAGGATAACATGAGGGCTGCCTGTGGATTTTCAACGCTAGGTGCCCACCCTGATCGACCCGAGGGACTATGGCCCCTTTCGGTTTCCAGATCGGGTCACCGGCTGCTCTGGTACAGCTGGCGCAACACGGATAGCAGGATGTCAACCTGGTTCAGCAACTTATCCCCTTGGGCCAGGCGCAACTGTTCCAATTCCCCTTTGGCGCTGGTCAGCACCGTGATGATCCCATCGGATATCTCCTGAAGCTCAGCTTCATCGGACAGGCGCGCCAGCAATTCGAGAGAATCGGTGAGCATCTCAAGGCGTATAAACAGCGAGCGCGCCTGCCGCAACACCGTGGATTCGATCGGCTCCAGGCGGATCTCCACCAGCAACACTTTGAGGCTCTCTATGAATACCCGAATTTGGGCAGCCATTTCCCCGTGCATGCCACCCTTCCTGTCCAGTGCCATCGCCACCTGACGCAGCCGATCGAGGAGTTCCTGGACCTTGAGTAGGCTTTGGCCGAGGACTGTGTTGTCCAACACCTGTGGGAACACAATGTCGTCTTGCTCCAGGCTGCGGTGGAAATAGCCTCGCCAACCCCGTATCAGCATCATCACCCCCAAGGAAACCGCCGTCAGGAGCAGCCAGATGCGGGCAAACTGAGGGCGCCGGAGAACGAATTCGAGAACCAACAAGCCGAGGAAAACGAAGGTAGCGCGCTGCAGGTTTCTTTCCAAAATACGATCCCAGGTCGGCTGTGCCGGAGGCACCACGATCCTCACCGGTTTGCCGGGTGCACGCCGTCTGAACAGCCGGCGCCCAAGGCCGATGAGACGAGGCCAAGCCAAGTAGAAAAGAATGAGCCACGATATCGCGATGATCACCGACGTCGTGTCGGATAACATTCCAGGTGTCTCAAACACTCCACTCACCCCTGGGCAATGACCACACGGCGATCCCACTCTTTCCGAGGTGGATGATTGGGCCCTTGGTTAGCGTTACGCCAAGACCACGATTCCTGTGGCAACACCATGGCCTGAATCTGGGACAGCAGACCCTTGCCGACAAACGTTGCCGTTGCCACCGGTATCGCAGTCTTTTCCGGGAAAAGGTCGAGCGAGCAGCGAGCACAACAGATAGCACTCGACCGTCGAAAGCATTGGCCCTTGGTCCTGCACGGTCAATGCGTTGACAAGGCAGCGGTCGCTGGCCGGTGTGGATGGCGTTTGGTACACGCCTGGCGTGGGCCTGAACTCAGAGGTTGTGACAAAACCTGCTACACAACCCGATAGCGGCGGGGAGCGGTGTTCGCTGTTCGCCTATCGGATCGGGAGCTGCGCGGCACCCCGCGCGCAGCGGGTCAAGCCCCAGCCCAGCCAGCGGTTATTGCATGTCTGGTCTATTCAGCGCGCCGGCACGTCGAGCTGCGCCAGATCGTCGAGGTCTTTCTCGCGCTGTTGCACCCGCCTTTCGTAACTGGCCTGGTTCTTGGTGCACACCAGGCTGTAAGGGCGACCACGGCGGTGGGTCGAAAGATCGAGGTCGCAGCGGCTGCGCCGGATTGAATCCTCCACATGACGGCGCATGGATTCAGCCGCCTTGAAGGTCCAGACCTGTTGCTCGGGGTCGGCCAGGAAATGGCTCAGTTCGCTGCAATGAGAACATTTGCAGGCGAGTTCGTTGTTTCGCCTCCAATCGCGTGGGGGTTGCAGTGGTTCGGCAATCCGCACGCGCAGATGCGCTAAGCAGGCGATGCGCAGGCGCTGCACTGCCGACCAGTCCCGGCTTGCGGCCTGTTCGGTCAGCCGCAGCACAGCGGGGATGAGCACGCTATCCAATCCATAGACCGCAGGCCAACTCAAGAGATGACCGGCAGCGCGGTCAGCCAGGGTTGAATCGATGCGGCAAAGAGCGCTCATGAGGTCGACGACGAAGCTAGGCTCCACAGCAACCTGTCGTTTCCAGGGATCCGGCTGTGGCGCGCGCGCCGGGTCGCCCGGCAAGGCTTCGACCAACACCTTAGCGGCAGGGATGAGCTCCGCCATGCGCTCAGTGTCACGCCCGGCGCTCGCACGAGCCAACAGATCACCGCAGGCACTGAGGGCCTCCGCAGCATTCCTGGCGATGATGCGCGTGATCAATTCGACGGCCTGCGGCGAAGGCAAGAGGTCGGTGGCCCGTACCACAGCCTCGTTGTCACTCTTGCTGTAAACACCCTCTGCTAGGATGTCAGAGAGGAAAGCGTCGATGCGCACCGTATCCTTCAGCTGGCTCAAACTGTTGAGTATCTTGGCGGCGTTGCTCGGTGCTTCGGCCGGCCGCCAGGAGTGTCGAGCCTCTCGCGGCCAGTCGCGCACCATGTAGCCGGCGAGTTCGTGTGCTTGGAGCCATAGAGACGATTCCTGATCTTCGCCGCTGCCGGCCCAGCGGCTGGCCAGCTCACCCAGGTAGGGTAGGGTGACGGACAGGCCGGCTTGGCTGAGGACTGCCAGCCGTCGCTCACGTGGCCAGAGTACCAGCGCCGCCCGTCGGTAAGTGCGCTCGAAAGAGGCGCCTTCGTTGCCTGTCGCCTCGTGGAAGTGCTGCTCGTCGGGCTCCAGATCCTGGAAGGCATCAGGGGGACTGAACTCATCTTCCTCGAACGGGAAATCCCCCAGCTCAGCCCGGCTGCCATCGGGCCGACACCAGTCGGAGAGGGTCTCGCTGCGTTCGTAGACCTCACCGATCTCGTATTCGTCTTCGTCGTCCTCCGTATCCCATCGCCTCCGGCGGCGTGAATAGTAGCCGGTGTGCTCGGCACTGCCGCTTTCCTCGATGGAGACCAGTGCCAAGTAGACGTCGCAGTCGGCCTGCTCGGCGGCCTCGACGACCACGCCGGCGGCCGCGGCATCCCGCCCCTTCAGCGCGTCAAAGGAGAGTTCGGCGGGCGTGTAAGCATGTTCCAAGGGATAGATCAGCTTTTCAGCCGCTTCATCGCCAGACAATGCTTTGCCAGCACCCCATCGCCGCAACAGTTCCCCTAAGCGAGCTGCTTCGGCCGTGTAGTTGGGCGGTTCGGGCAGCCGACCTTTGCCCTGGCGTAGCAGGTTGTAAATCAGCGTCAGCCGACAACCCGAGGTGATCGGTCGCACCTCGTGTACGCAGTCGGCATAGAACGCCGCAAACACTGCGTCCGATGGCTCCGGGCAGTGCAGGTCGAGCCGCACTTGCCGGTCTTGGTGGCGCACGAGTAGTTCCCCACCGGTGTAGAGTGATGGCAGAACGATGACGAGGGTAGCAAACATGCCGGGCGCCTTCTCGGTATCACGGTGGCTCACGAAAAAACTGCCCTGGTCGTACACCAGGAGCTTATAGAGCTCAGCCACCACCGGCGCCGTGACTCCTAGACCCTCGGCGGCTCGTGCCACGATGGCCTCCAATGTGCCCTCCCAGTGACGACCCGCGATGCGGACTCGATTGGCGTCGATCTGCCAAGTTCGCCGAACATTGGTGTCGACCAGGGTTTGTTCGCCGCGGCCGTAAGGCGCCTGGTCAGCGACGGCGATGAGTTGCTTGGCCTGCACCGGCAGAAGGGGGAGAGCGACCGGACCCACACCCTCCACCTCCAGCTGAGGCGTGAAAATCTCCATCGTACCGGTCACATAAAAATCGCCGGGACGCTCGACAGCGCTGAGAATCTCGGCAAATTCGCGGGTGATGGTTGACATCCGACAGTTCGCAGTCAAATTTCTAATTGTTTGATTGTACGGGATTCTAAGTCTTGCAACCAATACAAAAAACGCATGCAGAAGAATCAGATAGCTAAGGAGCGGCGGAGGCGGTAACACAGTTTCCGTCGCTTCTTAGGATCGCCATAGGCGATACTGTTCGGTGGGCACAACAGCACCTCACGCCTGGGATACCTGCCTGGCAAGGCTGAACACGCGTAAGGTGACATGAAAACGGCTGCTTTCAGTTTTGTTTCTTGAGAGCAGAAACGACGGGGGTGCCGGCAATGTCCATCGAGTTTCTCTGATGTCTCTGAAAGCTGAGGTCTTCGCCCATTTCCGACGGATCGAGGCACGTTCTTACGATATTCGGCGTTGGTCATCGTTTCGGCCGTTTGATTGCGTTTACCCTTGGGGCAGCCGACCTCGGGCCGCAAGGGACGCCGTGAAGACGTCCCTGTCGGCTTGGGTCCGGCATCCTTGCCGCACACACCCTTGCGCGCCCGGGGTTCGGCTGCCGAAGGCTTGGGCGCCGAAAGGACGCTCCGAAGAGCAACTCTGACGAAACGATGACCATGGCCCGATATTCTGTTTGCGCTCTCCCTTGTCGATAATTGAGCAAACATCTCAGAGTCGTGGCGCGGGTGCCCGGCGCACATAGATCCAAACCGTGTCATGCTTGAGGTCGCGGGCGAAACGACTGCCTTGGCCTTGCAGCCGCTGCCATTCCGCACGGGTGTAGATGAGGATCTGCGCCGGAATCAGGAGCGGGGTTAAGCTCCATGACAGTGGCCGATCCGGAAAAGCCTCGCTCGCGGTGTCCACGATGGCGATGAGATCCAGATCGCTTCCGACGCCCCAGTCTCCCCGCGCATAGGAGCCGAAATAACCGATGCGTTGCACTTCTGGGTGACGCGCCGCTTCACTTAGCGCCCAACGGCGCGCCGCCGCGTCGACCTCGCTATGGGTTGGCCATTTCAGAACCGACGAAGTCAATGATCTCACCGGCATACTGGATGGCCTGCGTGCTCTGGAGTACCCCGTAATGCTCGAACGGGGCCCCTTCGGGATGGCCGTTGGCGTAACGGGTGGCGATATAGAAGTTGTCCAAGACCTTGGCTTTGTCCACCAGGTCCCCGGGGGCAGACAGCGGCAGTTCGGTCAGCAGGCGAGCGATGACGTGCCCCCACGCTTCTTGATGTCGAGACAGGTGAAGCGCCTTGACCGCTTTCTCCGCTGCCTGCTGGGCGGCAAAACAGGCCCACTCGTGGCGTCCCTCTCGCTGCGACGCATGAGCTTGCTCAAGGTCCCGCAACGCTTGGGCAAACCAATCCCCTGCTCGGTTGGTCATGTCTCGACGATCGTTTTCAGCAACACTCTAGAACGGCGGCCTTGCGCAGCCGCAGCATTCACTCCCAGGGCATCCGAACTCGCCGCAGACGCTCTGCGGCGAGTTCGGATGGGTCGTAGCCTGTCCACGCAATCAACCCGTGCTGTCAAGGCGTCCGTCGTGGCGGGCCCTGGGCGAGCTTTGCCAATCGACAGACCGCCGCACAAGCACCGGGTCGCCGGCTGTTACCACGCGCAACTGCACGCGCTGCAGGATATTTTCCTGCACGATCATCGGACTGTATCGCAAACCGTCCAGTCTTGCCGATGGCTGCCTTCAACCGGGCCGGTGCCCATGCCCTTTTGCATGCCTTCTTCGTCGCTTCGGCGTACAGCGGGGCGGTTATCGCCCCCCACTAGCCGCTCGTTGGCCACTGCGCCGAGAACTTGGCGAGGCTCGGATGCTAATAAGTTTAACGACTATTGACTGAGCGTGCTCGTCCGCGCAGCTCCTTAAGCATAACCTATGGATTCTTTGATCCCTGACACCAAATCATGACGGCCCAAGGCTTCCAAAGGCTTGAGCATTTCCAGGTAATAATCTTTCCTGTCGGAGGAGATACGACCGCAGCTCGCAATCATTTCCCTTGTGACATCCTGATAGGGAAAGGTCCTGGTCTTACCCAATACTCCCTGGATGATCAACTCGAGCATGGTGCGAATGCATTTCTCACATCGGCCACAATTGAATCTATCCAGGTTGTAGTGTTGAATCCTGTCGCACACTCGCAGGTACTGCAGGGCGTCATCCCATTGTGCGATCAAAGCAGTTTTTCCGAGCCGCGTTAGGCGGATATTGTCGTATCGGATCCGAAGGTCGCAGCTACTGTAATTGGGGTCGATCAGCGGATTGGAGCCATAAGGCATAAACGAGGCAATATTATGACCGGAGGCAATGGACATTACAGTAAACCGTTTAGTGAAACTGTGAGCCACTGCGGACAAGGCCGCCCCTAGGTACTCGTAAGTCCACAAGCTAAAATCGTGTGTGCTATCTTCTCGTCTAAAAACCAAATAGTGATTCGTGTAAACAGGAATCAGGTTGATGCCAATTTTGAGAGCAAGCTTCGACAGATGTTCTTTGACGATTGCGAAGCTCATCGGGGAATAGATCTCGAAGCCGTACACCAATAAACCATCCTTGATCCACCATGGATGCTCTGCGGGAAAACGGAGATGATTGGCGCGGAGGGTGGCCATCGAATCGATGCCTCCGGAAAAAACAAGCAGCCCTTTCCTGAGTTCGTGGCTCAGGGAGCATCTTTTGCTGCTTGGCTTCGATTACAGGAATACCGGCCCACTTTTTGAACCAATGCTGTATCCAACTCATGGCAGTCAATAGCCCATCGGTCAACTCCGGGCAAATTTCACCATCGATCAGTACCCTTCTTTCACCATAAAACCAAGCTGGAATGACGGTGGCGAGCAAGAAGGCATTGGGATTGCAGGTCAATGCGTCTGCGTAAGCCGGCTCGGTCTCAAACACGATATCATAGCCAGAATAATCACAATCTTCCCAGGCTACTTTGGCCGATACACGACATCGTTGACTGTCTTTGGTTTCAGAAAAATCGGTGACGCGCATAGTGGTTATTACTGTGTTTATTGTCGCCGCACACAAGTATACTGAACAACCGTGGCCATCCTGGGCGACTGGATTCCGGGCTTCCTAGCCAGAATGACGGCTGTATGCATCTGGACCCAACAGGTTAGCCAGCAGAACACATGTACCCTGAGCTTCTACGCGTCTTGCCTCGCAGCTTGTGAAAAAACCTGCTGCGCTACCCGATAGCGGCGTTGGGCGGTGCTCGCTCCTCGTCTATCTATTTGACATGTCTCGTCGCTGCGCCCCGTCCGCCTCGCTCTCGTGCCGCTCGCGACGGTTTTTTCACAAGCTCTCGGTTCGGCTCTATCATAGACCCAGCCCTTGCCCGGCACCCAGCAGCGCAGCGACCCCCAACAGGGCGAAAATCGCCGCTGCGGCGCCATGCACGATGTGCACCGGCATGCGCGCCGCGATCCGTTCCCCAAGATAGACCGCGGGAACGTTGGCAATCATCATTCCCAGGGTGGTGCCGGTGACCACCGCGATGAGCGAGGACGGGTAGCGGGCGGCCAGCGCCACGGTCGCCACCTGCGTCTTGTCCCCCATCTCGACGAGAAAGAACGCCACGACGGTGGTACCGAACACGCCCAGGCGGGCTAGTTTGTCATGGCTTTGCTCCAGTCGGTCCGGGATCAGGATCCAGATCGCCATGGCGATGAACGACAGACCGAGCACCCAGCGCAGCGTCTGCGGCTCAAGCAACGAGTGGATCCAAGCGCCCAGCGCCCCAGCGAAGCCATGATTGGCGAGCGTAGCGACCAAAATGCCCAGAACGATAGGTACTGGCTTACGAAATTTCGCCGCGAGAACGAATGCGAGCAGTTGAGTCTTGTCGGCAACTTCGGCGAGGGCCACCACGCCGGTCGAGATGAGGAAGGGTTCCACATCGAACTCCAGGGCCGGAGAGGATACCGTTGACCACACCGCCCCTCCGGCCTGTCGGAAGGCAGCGCAGTCAAAGGTCTCGCCAAGCCCGGGAACCGCTCGTGCCATGGCCGAAGGCCAAGTGTGTTGACGCGAGCCCCTCGCTAGCGGAGGGCGGCTACTCCCCAGTGACGGGCGTCATTATATCCGTGCAGGCGCGTCGCGCCAACCACGGCACGGACCCCGTTGCAGCAGGGCCGGCCGGTCTCACGGCATCGGCGTGCTGCCCCCACCGGCACGCGAATAGCGCACCCGCAACGCCTCCTCCTTATCCAACTCCTCCAGGGCGGTTTCCAAGAAATCCAGATTTTGGGCGATCTCCGGCAGCAGAACATCCTCCAGGGCCCGGGCCCGGCGGGAAGTGCGCTGATATTCGGCCCGCAGCCGCTCAAGATTTCCGGCCATTACCGCCAGCCGAGCGGCTTCCGGCAACAGCTGCGCAAACAGCGCGCGGCAGTGCTCCGCCTCGGGTGAGGCATTGACCGGCAACTCAGGCGCCGCCTCTTCGCCGCAGGGCTCGATGGCCAACTTCAACATCGGCACCCCAAGCACAGAGTACTGATCCGCAGCGAACGAGAATCCGACCGGCCGCGGCGGATAGAGGAATAACCCCTCCAGCCCATGGCGAGCCACTGCCCCTTGCAGGCCGCGCACCGCCTCTGCCCAGGCCGTGTGAAAACGCCCCAGAGCGGTCTCGTAGCGCTTCAACTCTGCCAACATCTCGGCGGCCAGCACCAGACGCTTCTCATCGAGAAAGCGGTAGCCTTCACGCATGCCCTCCCGCTCTTCCCGCAGAGCGAGAAAGGCACTTCGTGTGGGGGTGATGTCAGGCATGGAGACCTCCCGGATCCCTTGGCTCTCGGCTTTTCGCCGTCGCAGTCTGCACGTGCTCCCTGCGCTCCCTAGCCATCTCCCAAGTAGCGGGCGATCTGCGCATCGCTTAGCCGATGCAATTCGCTTCGCGGCAGCACCTTCAGCACCTCCCAACCCACTTGCATGCTCTCGCTCAGGCTCCGCGGCCCAAGCTGACCGATGAGCTCAACCTCGAAACGGTCGCCGAATTCGAGGAAGCGCCGATCGGTCTCGGCCAGCCCCTCGTCCCCCACCACGCTGGCGAGCACCCGCGCCTGCTGGGCGCGCGCGTAGGCGGCATAGAGCTGGGCCGCGAGCGGCGGATGGTCGGCATGGGTCATGCCCTCGCCGGTACCGTCCTTCATCAGCCGTGAGAGGCTCGGCAAGAGCTTCACCGGCGGATAGACTCCACGCCGGTGCAGTTCCCGGTCCAGCACGATTTGGCCCTCGGTGATGTAGCCGGTGAGATCCGGGATCGGATGACTGATATCGTCGTTGGGCATCGTCAAGATCGGCAGCTGAGTCAAGGAGCCGGCTTGACCTTGGATGCGACCAGCGCGTTCAAACAGGGTAGCGAGATCCGAGTACAGGTACCCAGGATAGCCCTTGCGACTCGGCACCTCACCGCGACTGGCGGAGACCTCTCGCAGGGCCTCGCAGTAGTTAGTCATGTCCGTGAGGATGACGAGCACGTGCTTGCCCTCGGTGAAAGCCAGGTACTCGGCGGCGGTGAGGGCGAAGCGTGGGGTGAGCAGACGCTGGGCGCTGGAGTCGCTCGCCAGGTTCAGGAACAACACGGTGCGCTCCAAGGCGCCGCTACGCTCCATCTCGCGGCGAAAAAACTCTGCGCTGTCGTAGGGCACGCCGATGCCGGCAAAGACGATGGCGAAACCGCCCGCCTCCTCCCCTGGGAACCGGGCGTGGGCGGCAATGGCCACCGCGATACGGTCGTGGGGAAGGCCGCCGCCGGAAAAAATCGGCAGCTTCTGGCCACGCACCAGGGAGTTCATCAGATCGATGGCGGTGACGCCGGTGTCGATGAAATGCCGAGGCGCCTCACGCGCGACCGGCTTGATCGGCAGACCATCGATATCCAGGCTGTGGGCTGCCGCCACCGGCGGGCCACCGTCGATGGTCTTGCCCAAGCCGTTGAAGACCCGGCCAAGCAGACCAGGACCGACCCGGAACCGCAGGGGCTTGCCAAAAAAACGCACGCGGGTTCCTTGCAGGGCGAGTCCGGCAGTGTCATCGAGCACTTCCACTACCACAGTGGCTTCGTCCACCAAAGCGATGCGACCGAGACGGATGATGCCATCCGTGCCCTCCACCTCCACGGCCTCGTTGTAGCCCACCTCCAGGGTGCGCTCGAGAAACAGCAACGGCCCCTCAACTCGAATGGCAGCGTTTTCGGCCAACAATCGGGCATACATGGTCAAGTACCCATCACGGATGCGCGCCTATCTCACGTTGTATAGAGCTCGACTCCTTTGCACCAAGCCCTTCCATCAACTGGTGACACCTTCACCGCCCGCAAACTCGGCTAAGGCCTGATCCAGGTCACGGCTGAGGTCCGAGAAGCGCTCCCACTCGCCCTCGCCTATTTCTTCGCCCATACGCATCAAGCGTCGGAACACGGGCAAGGCCTGGATCGTCTCCGGCGTCGCACCCTGATCGATGGCTTTTTGTGAGGCGTCCAGGAATTGCCCGATGAGGCGCATCATCACCGCCTGTCGCGAAGGCGAGGCGAACCGGTCCACGGGAGAGAACGCGAACTGGCGCAGGAAACCCTCGTTGATGAGATCCGCACACAACAGGGTATAGCGCTGACGCACCGGCATCGCGTCCTTACCGATGATGCGCGCCATGCGCTCCAGGTGCGTCTGGGCCTCCAAGATGGTCAGGAAGCGCGTGCGCAGCTCTTGCCAGCGGACACAGCCGGCGGCGTGCCACCAGCGAGCGAGCCCCTCGGCATCCAGGCTGTAGGACTGGAGAGGGTGAATCGCAGGATAGAAGCGGGCATACGCACGCTGGGCGTCCAGCGCCCACAGGGAACGAATGTAGCGCTTGGTGTGGCTCGTCACGGGCTCGGAAAAATCGCTCGAGGGCGGACTGACCGCACCCATCAGGGTCACCGATCCGATGGGCCCGGCCAATGTCTTCACCAGAGCCGCCCGTTCGTAGAAGTCGGCCAGACGAGACGACAGATAGGCGGGATAGCCGCCCTCACCGGGCAGTTCACCCACCCGGCCGGAGACCTCGCGCAGCGCCTCGGCCCAGCGGCTGGTGGAGTCAGCCATCACCGCCACATGAAAACCCTGGTCGCGGAAGTACTCGGCCACCGTGACGCCGGTGTAGATGCTCGCCTCGCGGGCCGCCACCGGCATGTTCGACGTGTTGGCGATGATCACCGTCCGTTCGGCCAGTAGCCGCCCGGTGCGCGGATCCTCCAGGCGAATAAAATCTTCCAATAGCCCCGCCATCTCGTTGCCACGTTCCCCACAACCCACGTAAACGATGACATCGGCATTGCACCATTTGGCGAGGGTCTCTAGGAATACCGTCTTGCCGGTACCGAAACCACCGGGAATGGCGGCCTTGCCGCCGCGCGCGACCGGGAACAGGCAATCGACGACACGCTGGCCGGTAAGCAGAAGCTCGTCCGACGGCAAACGCTGCGCCACCGGGCGCGGCCTGCGCACTGGCCACTGGTGACCCATCGTTACCGGGTGGGCATTACCCCTGGCATCCGTTATCCGGCACAGGACCTCGTTGTCCCCGTACTCGCCCTCGCCCACCAAGGCTTCCACTACCCCACCGATATTCGGCGGCACCAAGGTGTACTGCTGGGTCCCGGATCTCGGTTTAACGATGCCGAGCACCCCACCCGGTGGCAACCTGTCACCGTTTGTCACCACGGGCTCGAACGGGAAGCGTTTCACCTTGCGCTCTTCCCCCCCTGGCTGAACCCACGGGCCGCCTTCGGTGACGCCGGAGATCGGGCGCAGCAGACCATCGAAAATGCCCCCCAATACCGCCGGCCCCAGGCGCACCGACAGCGGACCCCCACAGCCGTGCACCTCAGTTCCCGGACGAAGTCCCGTGGTGTCTTCATAGACCTGGACCACAATCTCGTCGCGCTGGACCCGGATAACCTCTCCTAGCAGATTGCGCGCCCCCACCCGTACCGCCTCGCGCAGAGCAAAGGCCCCCTGGGGCCGGGCGCGCAACACCGGACCGCTGATCCATTGCACCAAGGCGCGTGTCATCGGCCGCCCGCTCTAACCCTTGACTCGGCCACGCGCTAACCGCCTGGATAGCGAGCCGCTCGCTACGGTTTCATGTGAACCTCTGAGCGCCAGCAAGCCCGATTCGATCGCTTCCCGGTCGGCCAGCAGACCTTGACACGTCATGTCCAGAACGACCCCATCGCAGCGGATCAGGAGTCCCGCCTGGAGGGCTTCGTCGCAACGAAACTCCGAGCTTCCATGGGGCCGCCCTGGGCAAGCTTCGGCAAAGGTCAGGCGATCGGCCGCGCCCCAGTCCAGGGGATGGATTACCACCCAGGGGCGCTCCGGTAATACGGCGATAGCGGTGTGCACGCCATGAGTGATCCAGAGATGGCGCCCATTGCGGGTCCGCCAGCGCTCGATGAGACCCGCCTCCAGTTGCTCCCAAGCGTAGGCGAGGAGTGCCGCATCGACGTGCTGACGCTGGCGGCGACGCTCGGTGTCCAGCTCGGCCCAAGCCTGCTGGAGCCGATCGCGGGCGCGCGCGCGCCCCTCCACGATGGCCTGCTGCAGGCGCGCTCGGGCATCGCTCCAGGCCTCCCGGCCGAGGGCCGCTGCCTTCTCCTCGGCACGGGCGCGAAGCCCTCGGCACTCTCGTTCCTGGTACTCCCGAACCAGCGCCAGCAGCCGTTGCTCCATCGATGACAGGTTCATTCCGCCATCCCGAGTTGGCGCCGCACGCGGGCCACGCTATCGTCGGGGGCCATTCGCCCCCGTACATCCGGGACGACGAGAAACAGCGGATGCAGACTCGAATACGCCCGCTGTAACACCTCACCCGGTACTTGGGACGCACACTCCGCCGTCATCACGACCAGGTCCGCCGACCCCAGCGCCGCCTCCAAGGCGGCCACCGCCCGGCCCGGGTCCGGGTCCATGACCTCGGCGCCACCGAGGCGGAAACCGGCGGCACTCACGCGGTCGCCGATGAAGATCACATGGGCCGCCAT
>CAZUZO010000046.1:0-6317 GCA_964624765.1 uncultured Thiotrichales bacterium | reverse complement strand
TTCAGGATCAGGACGGAGATGATCACGCCGTAGATGGCAATGCCCTCCGCCAGTGCGACGAAGATGAGCAGCCTGCCCATGAGCTCGGGCTTCTCCGCCAACACACCCATGGCGGCGCTGCCCACCCAGGCCACGGCAAACGCGGCTCCCAGGGAGGACAACCCGGTAACCAGTGCCGCCGACAGCAGACCTGAGATCCAGACCTCTGGAGCCAAAAGAATCTGCTGCGCCACCGTCTCCGAGGCAAGCGCCTCGGGGAAGAGCAAGAGCAGGGTACCGAGCAACCCTCCCAGGGCTGCGAATCCGATCAAGCTGAGAGAGAGCAGGACGCGTGTCTTCAAAACGTTCTCCTCACCGCATGCCCCCACCTGGGAGCGCATGGGAAACCGGCACCCTCGGGCAGGCCGAGCTCACCGAGCTATGCCGTAGCCACCGCCTAGCCCCGACTTCAGCGCCCCCGTGGGGTTGTGTACAATTCATTTTAGGTGATTATGCGATAGGCACGGACGATCTCCGGTGGTGGCACCAGTGGCCGAAAAGGTCGTCCCTCGCCGCGCAGAAACCGCGTGAAGAACTCGAACAGCGTAAGACGTGCGGTTTGCACCGACACCACCAACCCCTCTAACAAAATGATCACGGCGTTACCCACCACCATCACCAGCAAAGCGCCGACGCTCGACCCGGTCCCGTCGGCGAGGGTAAAGACCGCCGAGGACAACCCCGCGTGGGCGAGGGCGAAGGCCCCCACCCGCGCGAAGGAAACGGTGGCCACCAACAGCCGTAGACCGTCCTTCACCAACAGCGCCAGAGACAGCAGCAACCGGGCCGGGCCGTTGCCCACCAGGAACCAGAGCGCCCCTAACCCGGCCAGCCACAACCCCACTGCCCCCAGTGCCCATCCCAACACCCCGACGTAGGCAACCAGCAGCCCGGCCTGCTCGCGCAACCACCGCCGCACCTCTTTGGCCCAAACAAAGCCCAGCCCCTCGAGAAGTTGGCCAAACACCAGCAGCATCGCACCGAAGGCAATGGGCAGCGCAAGCGTCAAGAGCGGCTGGTCCAAGGGATGAAACGCCAGCGCCGGCAGCACATCCTCGCGGCTGAAAACGGAGCCGAACAAGAGGCCGAACACCATCGCCGAGGCGCCGCCCGCCACCGCAAGCCTGGCCTGGGGCCAGCGCCGCTGCAACCAAAGTCCCGCCACAATGAGCACCAACCCTTGGCCCACGTCGCCGAACATGTACCCGAACAGTAGCGGGACGATGAAAGCGAGAGCCGCGCTGGGATCTACCTCGTTGCGCGAGGGGGTACCGAAGGCACGCGGGAAGAGCTCGAAGGGCCGCGCCCAAGGG
Source organism: uncultured Thiotrichales bacterium (assembly GCA_964624765.1). Classification (GTDB taxonomy): domain Bacteria; phylum Pseudomonadota; class Gammaproteobacteria; order HK1; family HK1; genus JAGTVB01. The sequence goes on along the minus strand of CAZUZO010000046.1, from coordinate 4,965 downwards.
GGATTACGCAGGAGTTGAGGCGCTACGACATCCGGTGGCGCCACGGGAAAGTGAAGCAGTGCCGGCACCGCCTCACGTTCCAACTCCGTCAGTAGGGACTGTCCCTGGGGCCCGGACTCCGCACCGGTATCGCTGGTCCAACCGGTGATCCAGGCGAAATGAACGCTGGCGGATTCCAGGGCACCCACCTGGTCCACGAACCAGGTGAGGCTCGCCGCATCGCCGAGTGCCCCGGCCAACTCGAAATCGTCGTACAGCCCATCGAGACTCCCGTACAGGAGCACCAGCTCGGCATCGATGCGCTGGATGCGCTCGGCGATTTGGGCTAGCGCCTGCACAGGATCGCCGAATAGCCCACCAGGCAGCGGCAGGATCTGGGCGTCGAGCCCCCGTATACCGCGGATGACCGTCTCACAGTGCTCTGCGGGACATAGCAGCACCACGCTGCGCCGGTCCCCATACTGTCGCTCCAGGGACAGCACCTCCTGGGGTGGATCGAAAAAGGTGCGCACATCCAGTACCAGCAGCAGGACGGTCAACACAGGGCCTGCGGAGGCGAGACAGCCGACATCGATCGCTTCGTCACCAAAGGCCTGAAGAAAGGTGCACAGCTGCGCCCGCTGGGTGCGTTCTTCCTCCAGGGCCTGGATGCGGCGGATCAGCGGGTCCGCCTGCACCCGCCAACGGCTGATCTGGGCCAGAGCGTGCTCCAGGATCGCGCTGGGAGGCAACGCCACCGGGCCGTGACGCAAACGTCCCCGCAGCCAATAACGCCCGTAGCGGTCTTGCAGGCCACGGTAGGCATCGAGCTTCACTGCCAGGGCACGCCAGTTCACCGCCTCCCGGCTCTGCGGCGGGACCTCCACTTCGATAGCTCCCGTGCGCCCCAACACCTCCACGGCGCGCGCGCAGGCCGTCTTCGCGACCAGACACTCGAACCAACGGGCGGATACCGGCCGCAGTGCCACCCTCTAAGCCTCGGTGGCCTCGACCTGACTGAACACGCCGCGCATCAAGAGTGCCGCTCGCAGCCGTTCCAGTTGCAGAGCCACCAGGGCAAGCAGACAAAAAACCACCGCCGGTTGCAGGGTTGCGCGCCGAAACAGCCAGCGCAAACGGTGGTCGAGCTGCGCCCGTTCACGCCAGGCATCGCGCACCCCCCGTTGCGGAAAGCGCTCCGAGTGATCGAAGAGTGTCGCCGCCAGATCGTCCATCGTTCTGGCGGCACGCCGGCTAAGGGACGGTATCCGCTCGCGCCATCCGGCACACCAGGCCTGCTTCAAAGTCGTCTCTCCTTGCGCGAGGTTATCCAGCAATCGTTCCGCACCCTCAACGATGCCCCGTCCCTCGCGCCGAGCCGCTTCGATTTCGGGCAAACGTACCAGCAATCGGACCCACTCCAGCGCCGGGCCCCAGCTCACATCCAGCCACCCGGCACTTTCCTGGATCAACCCAACAAGCCGTTCAGCCAGCAGCCGCTCGATCTCGGCCGGTTCGCTCGCCGGCGTCAGTCCCATGAGCCACGGAGCGAGAACGGTACCGCGGGCTTCGGCAAGGTAGCCGGCCAGATCCCGCGCGGGTTCCAGCTGGCGCCACAGCGCTGCGTCCACCAGTCCCGCATAACGGGCTTGAGCCCGGGCTTGGACATAACCCCAGCGGGGACTCACGGAGCCAGCCGGGACGGCGCCGAGGCACCGGTCAGATCGGCCATCAACACCTTTGCCGCCCGCGCCATCGCTTGCCGTTCGGCCTCTGCGATTTCAGGGCGTGCCGACATGCCAACCCGCTCTCGGCCAACGCAGGCCAGCTCACGCTCGATGGCGGTGTCTACGATGCCATGGACACGGGCGATACGCCGGTCGGCACGCTCGAGGATACGCCGAGCCTGCTTGTGGCCCTCCTGTACCACCTCTTCCGCCGCCTGTCGACAGCGCTCCACAGCCGCGTTGGCCTCGCGCTCGGCGGCCAAGATGCGCTCGACGGCAGCTGCAGGGCGATCGAGGCCCACGGCCGTCTCCGTCATCAGCGTCTGCCCCCGAGGGTACTGGAACCACCTCCACAGCTTGCGAAACATCATCGTTACCGATACGCTCATCCCAGATCCGATCCCTTCGCCGGCGCCGCGAAGGCGCGCGACCGCTGATTTGCCAGCACGGCCTTCCCAGGGGCAACTGCGCGCTCGAGCCGGCGCTACGCCGGGCGATGGGCTCGAATCGAGTACACATGATACCCCGACGCAGCTCGGGCGTGGAGTGCCTGGCCGCCCGCGCCAACCCAGTCTTCGCCCTCGACAGGCCAAACTCGCAGCTCGCCCATCGAAATCCATGTCGCGCACATTGATCACCCTCGGCATCGTCCTCGTCGTCATCGGCATCCTGTGGCCGTGGCTATCCAAATTGGGCCTCGGCAGGCTGCCGGGCGACATTCTGATCGAACGGAAGCATTTCACATTCTATGCACCGATCGCCACCGGATTCGTCATCAGCATCGTGCTGTGGCTCATCGTCTGGCTGCGCAATCGCTGACCGGCAACACCCCGCCGATGAGAAAGGGGCCTGATCCAGTTTTTCTTTTCGGTTCCATTTTTTCGGGCATCGGCCGAGGACGCGGCGTTCAGGGAGGCTCGTCCGCCTCCCGGATATCGCCCCGCAGCGCTTCCTCGTAGCCCACCGGCGGGCTGAATACGAAGGGCGCATTCAGAGCGGCCAGCAACCTTGCGTCACGCCCATAGACGTCCGCTGCGAAGTGAATCTGGCCTCCCTCCGGTACCGCTGTGCCGTAAAGCGTGAGCACCGCGATGGGTCGCGGGAGATTGACCACCTGCGTGCGACCGCTCCACAGCACGCGCGCTATCGCCTCGTCGTCCCACTCGGTCCCGGCGAGCAGGATGCGTACCAACTCGAAAGGCTGCTCGATGCGAATGCAGCCGGAACTGAAGGGGCGCTCGGGACGCGCAAACAGCGCGCGCTCTGGCGTGTCGTGCATGTAAACCTGATACGGATTGGGATACATGAATTTCACCCGACCGAGCGGATTGTCGGGACCCGGCTCCTGGCGAATCCGGTAGGGGAACGTGCGTGCGCTGACGCTGGACCAGTCGATGGTCGCTGGATCCACCCACCGGCCCTGGTAGTCGAGCACCGATAGGTTGCGCCTGTGAAGCACCGATGGGTCGTGCCGGATCTCTGGCAGCAGATCCTCCCGCAAGATGGTCGGCGGCACGGTCCAGGGGGGGTTGAATTCCAGGTAGGTCATGCGCGCCTTGAAGATGGGCGTCTGGCGATAGGGCCGTCCAACCACCGCACGCGTGCTCCAAGTCACCACGTCATCCTCCATCAGCAGCACCTGGAAACGCGCAATGTTGACCAGCAGGAAGCGCGGCTCGAGGTCACGGAATACCCAGCGCACACGCTCCATGTTGATGCGCAGCTGGTCGATGCGCGCCTCCACTGGCACGTTGAGGGCGGCCAACGTCCGGCGCCCGACGGCACCGTCCACCTCGAGGCCGTGCCGTACCTGGAAACGCCGCACGCCCCCATCCAGCACACCGTCGAACCGCTCGGGATCCTCGGGTGACGATCCGGCAGGCAAATCCCCGGTCATCGCCAACCGCTCGCGCAACGCCGACACTCGCGCCGAGCGCATCCCGGCGCGCAGAGTCGCGCCTGCGTCGACGCGCGGCCAGCCACCGCGCCCAGCGATCTGCCGGTAGGCCTCCAGATATTCCATCAAGCCGCGATAATGCGCCCCATGCGGGGCGTAGCTTTCCAGCGCTCCTACCAGATTCTCCGCGTTCACCAGCGCCTGGATCGCGGTGACCGGGCTCAGGCCATCCAGATCGCGGCTGAAGTTCCAGTTGGAATCGATGTTCTCCGGGTTAACCTTGCCAAAGCGCAGGTGGAAGGCGAGCCGAGCCAGGGCATCCGTTGCCAGCATATCGAGCTCGGTGGCCGCACTCGCTAGGGGGAGAGAAGCCTCGCGCGAGGCCGCCACCAGCTCCGCCAGCATCGCGACGTGGTAGTCTTCCGGGTCGAGCCCGTGGCGGGTGCTCTGCCGAATGGCCACTAACAGCGCGTCCAGCTTGGTGGGCGAATCCCAGGCCACCTGAAACCTGCGACGCTCGTAGAAACGGGTGAGGAACCAGGGGTCGGCCACCGACTGGCCCGCGACGCGGGAATCCTCGGCCAGGGCGCCGACGCGCAGCTGCAGGCGTTCGGCGGATGTCGGCTCATCCGGCCCGGCGTGTAGCGGCGCTGCCGGAACGAGAATGAGCAGCCCCATCAGCATGATGATGCGAAGATGGCGTTTCTCAGCCTGCATTACCGGAGCCGCTACCGAACAGAAGCTCATGTGCCCGAATAAGGCGAACGAGCGGGTTCACCTGGGTTCTTGGATCACCAGGATTATCGCCGATAAATGGGAGACCTGCCCCTGCGAGCGAAAACGCTGGATGGCCATGACATCGACCTGAAACCAGAGGTGGTGAACCGTTTGAAAACGCGGCTGCGGCGGCCGCTGTTGGCGCCTGGTGACCTCGGCTACGAGGAGTCGCGAACCGTCTGGAATAGCCTGATCGACAGAAGCCTACCCTTCGCGGGAAAGGCTTCCCCAGAGCTCACCCTGGTCGCGCTCCTACGTCCGGCGCTCCGAAGCGTGGCTTCCGAGCCACTTTTCCAGGCCCCTGCTCGTTGGGGAAGCGTTCTCCACCTGCCGCAAAGGACCACCGGGGCGCGAGGCCCCGGTGTGGATGAGCTAACTTGCTTTTTTCGATCCCCTGCTGATCGTGACGACATGCTTACTGTAAACGCGGACTCAGTAGGGTCTTGATGGGCAACCCCGAGTCCTTCCAAGAAACGGAAGGGACCTCCTGCACCTCGGTGAGCCGAGCCGGAAAGCCCACGTATCCGTTATGGCTCAATATGGATTCCAGTCAGTTCGGTGCGTTATGCGACCAGCAACGTTAGG
>CAZUZO010000045.1:0-21823 GCA_964624765.1 uncultured Thiotrichales bacterium | reverse complement strand
TGCGCCGAGGCCCTTACGCGCCTTGGGGGACAGTCACTTCTGTGGACGGCGTGCCGTGCTTTTGAGTTCCCGAACCACGCGGATGCCCACCGTGTCATAAGTATTATTCGGTCGCAGTTTGCTACGCGCTCGGGAGCGGATGGCCGTGGGTGCGCTGTGAAACGAGCCTCCCCGCACGATGCGATAGGTACAGTTGCCACCTTGCCAAACGCTGTCATCGGCCGGTGCCCCATGGTACGTCTCATGAAAGCAATCTTGCACCCATTCGGCGACGTTACCGGCTGTGTCATGGAGCCCGAAGGGGTTGGCGGCAAACCGCCCGACAGGGAGCGGCTTTTCCGCAGTGAACGCGGTTCCACATTTCCGGCAGTGGGCCTGGTTTTGGCCGACTTCGAATCCCCACCAGTAGGGCGTGTTGGTACCGCCGAGGGCAGCGTATTCCCATTGCGCTTCGCTGGGCAGCCGGTATGGGTGACCGGTTTGTGCGGAGAGCCACCGTGTGTAGGCATGGGCGTCTTCCCAACTCACGGAATGCATCGGTAACAGGCCGTTGTCCCTTGGTAGGTGGGGCGGCAGTTTGCGCCGGGTGGCATTGGCAAAATCCACGTACTCCTTAATGGTGATCTCGTACTGGCTGATGGCGAATGGCTTCACCAAGACCTGACGTTGGGGACGTTCTTCGGCAACGATGGACAAGTCCGAACTTCCCATCGGGAAGCTACCGCCGGAGAGTGCGATCATCGCCGGTCCCCTGCCACCGCTGACCAACGGATCACGAAAAGTCGCCGTCGGGTGTGCCTGGGCCTTGTTGGGCACCTCTCGAGGCTGAGGGATGGAAGCGCCTTTCGCTTCGAGGGGCAGGCGAGTGGTCCCGTTTTTCGGCGTACTCGCCGGAGGTTCTGGAGGTGACTGCTCGGTACCAGAGGGCGTCGACCGGAGCGGCGTCTTTCCTACCGCGGCCGCATGCGGTGACGCCGAGGTGAGCGTGCCTTCACCTCCGACCCTTGAATCGTTGCCGTTTGCAAGGAACCAAAGGCTCACAATCGCTAGCAACAAGACGAGGACAGCGACGACAGCCCCCCGCCGCAGGCCGCTTCCCGCCCTCGCCTTAGCAGGGCCCGATGCTTTCTGGGTACGCTCTGCAAGCCGTCGGGGCGCCTCCCTCTCCAGCGTGCGGGGCTTATCGGGCTCCGACCACGACGGATGGAGGGTGGCATCGCTTTGTTCGGGCGAGCGAGCTTCAGTATCGCTGAGTGGTTGGCGTTGCAGGACGTCAATGACGACCACAGTGGTGTTGTCTTGGCGTGGCCGCCCGCCATCTTCCACCGCCTTGAGTAGGCTGCCAACACAGTCCTTGGCGGATTTTGACCAGGCACAGAACTGCGTGATTTGGCCTCGACTTAGCGTATCGAGACCGTCGCTGGCGAGAATGAGTCGATCGCCGGGGCGCAGCTGCAACGGTTTTTCTGGGCAATCGATTTCCGCGATTTCCTCGCCGGTAATGGCGCTCATGAGCATATTGCGAGAAAGTGCCGGATCGGGCTCAAGATTGAGCCCTTGCGTTTTCATGCGCTCAAGGTAGCCACCGTAGCTATGGTCTTCGTTGCGCTTGCTGAGTTCCCCGTGTCGTATCAAGTACAGGTGACTATCGCCTACGCTGATCCACCACAGTTTCCCCCGCACCACGGCTGCCGCCACGAGGGTACAACCCATACCATCGAGAGCGGGGGTTTCGCGGATGGATTCCTTTAACGAGTCATTGGCCCGGGTCACACACTCGCGCAGGAGGGGCGGGAATTCCTCACTCCCGAAGCTCCTGGTCACCGAGCCGTTGAATGTGGAAACCACCAAATTGGCGGCGATATTGCCGGCCGCGTGGCCGCCCATTCCGTCGGCGATGATGGCGAGCACGGCCGATTTCGACGTGCCTCCCGCATCATCCAGATAGGTGGTGAGGAACGCGTCCTCCTGAAAGTCTCGCGCCCCGAGGAACTGGCCGCCAGCGATTTCGAAGAAGAGTTCCACTAATACTGAACTAGGTGCGGGAAGGGCAGCGGCGGAAGCCTCGTTCCAGGCGGGGATCATGCGCAAGGTCAAGCGTCGGCATGGCTGAGAACGTGTCAGTAAACGGACGGTGCCTTCCGATAGCGTTTTGATGCGGGCATGTTGCTTTCCTATCGCGCCGATAGGCCCATCGTTGTGCGCCCTGCGCCTAGCTCTTGGATGGCTCGATGGGGGGCTCGACAACGGGGCGGTCGAAGCCTGGGAACGTGTCGGTCAACGGTCCGTAAGGGAGTTCCGTTCCGTGACGATGGAGGCCGCCCTCTAGGTGCATATCGACCGGCAAAGCGGCCTGCTTTAGCTTAAGTCACGGCGCTCAGGGTGTCGGCCAGCTGCTGGCCTTGCGCAAAATCCAGGCTGCCTTCATAGATAGCACGTCCGGTGATAGCTCCTATGATGCCTTCGCCGGCCACCTTGCACAGGGCGCGGATGTCTTCTAGGGATGTGATGCCGCCTGCTGCAATGACGTCGATGGTTATCGATTGAGCCAATTCCACCGTGCTCTCGACGTTCACACCGGTCATCATTCCATCGCGGCTGATGTCGGTATAGACGATGGCCTCGACGCCATCTTGCTCCAGTCGTCGAGCCACGTCGATGGCGTTGTGACTGGAAAGTTTGGACCACCCGTTGACGGCGACTCGGCCGTCCCGGGCGTCCAGTCCAGCGATGATATGGCCCGGAAACTCGGTACAGGCGTCGGCGACGAAATGCGGAGCAGTGACCGCTTTGGTACCCAGGATGACATACTTGACTCCGACTTCGAGGTATGTCTCGATGGTCTCTTCGCTGCGGATACCGCCTCCCACTTGGATGGGAACTTGGGGAAACGCCGTCACGATGGCACCGATGATCTCCGCATTCCTGGGCTGGCCCACCATTGCCCCGTCTAGATCGACAATATGCAGTCGCCTCGCGCCGGCTTCGACCCAACGCTTCGCCACGGCCATCGGATCGTTAGAAAAGACCGTCTCTTCCTCCCTACGCCCCTGACGCAAGCGCACGCATTTGCCGTCTTTTAGATCGATAGCGGGTATGAGCAACATATCCAGTGTCCGTTAGTATTGAGAGAACTGAAGCCTAGTGCTGGGGGTGGTGTTGAACACCTATTTAATGACGTAGATATTTAATCAGAGCCCGTTTGCCGTCAATGGGCTTCGTCCCAGTTCCTGCCGACGCCGACGTCAACGACCAGCTCTACGGAGAGTTTTGCGGCGCTGGTCATGTGTGTGACGATCGCTTCGCGAGCCGTATCGATGCAATTATCTGCTACCTCAAACACGAGTTCGTCATGCACCTGCATGATCATCCGTGCATCGACCGAGGTTTCTTCGATCCACCGGTCTAAGCTCACCATGGCTCGTTTGATGATGTCGGCCGCGGTCCCTTGCATCGGCGCATTGATGGCGGTGCGCTCTGCGTACTGCCGGCGCTGGGTGTTCTGAGAGCCGATTTCCGGTACGTGCAGCCGGCGCCCAAAGACGGTCTCGACGTAGCCTTGTTGACGTGCTCGCTGGCGAATGGCGTCCATGTAGGCTTTGACGCCGGGATAGCGTGCAAAGTAAAGGTCTACGTAGTTTTGTGCCTCCTCCCTTGGAATGCCGAGTTGGCGGCCGAGCCCAAACGCCGACATGCCATAGATGAGACCAAAATTGATCGCTTTTGCACTGCGGCGCTGGGCTTCGGTGACCTGGGAAACCGGTAAGCCAAAGACCTCCGCCGCTGTGATCCGATGAATGTCGGCCCCCTGGGCAAAGGCCTGCTTCAGGCCCTCATCGCCGGAGAGGTGGGCCATGATGCGAAGTTCGATCTGGGAGTAATCGGCCGCGAGCAACCGATAGCCGGGTGCTGCGATGAAGGCCTGCCGGATACGCCGACCCTCGGGAGTACGCACTGGAATGTTTTGTAGGTTCGGCTCCGAAGAGGACAGCCGACCGGTCGACGCCACAGCTTGATGGTAGCTGGTGTGCACGCGCCCCGTGACCGAGTGAATGCGGGTGGGCAGGACATCTGTATAGGTGGACTTTAGCTTAGACAGCGAACGGTGTTCGAGCAGTATCTGCGGCAGCGGGTAATTGAGGGCGAGGTCCTGTAGCACGCTTTCGGCGGTGGAGGGTTGCCCAGTTGGCGTTTTCGCCCGTACGGGCAGCTTCAACTTGTCGAACAAGAGGTACTGAATCTGCTTGGGTGATCCCAGATTGAACGGTTCGCCTGCCATGGCGCAGGCTTCTTTTTCGAGCTGAGCGAGACGCTGGGCAAGCTCGCGGCTTTGCTGCTCCAGTAGGCCGGCATCCACGCAGACGCCGTTTCGTTCTATGCGTGACAGGACCGGTACCAGGGGGATCTCGATGTCGGTAAACAATCGCTGCAGACTCGGTTGCTCGCAGAGTCGTGGCCACAACAGCTGATGCAGCCGCAGGGTAATATCGGCATCCTCTGCGGCGTAGGGGGCCGCTTGCTGGAGTTCTATTTGGTCGAAGCTGAGTTGCTTCGGCCCTTTGCCGGCGATGTCCTCGAATCGAGTGGTGCGATAACCGAGGTACTTGAGGGCCAGGGTGTCCATATCGTGACGGCTTGCCGTGCTGTCCAGTACGTAAGATTCGAGCATGGTGTCGAATCGGCCGCCTCGGAGCGTGATTCCGTGACGAGCCAAGACGCTGATGTCGTACTTCAGATTTTGACCGACCTTGGTGATCTCCGAACTCTCGAGTAAGGGACGAAACCGCTCTAGCACTTGGGTCCGAGGCAGTTGTTTGGGGGCGTCGAGGTAGTCATGCCCCACGGGGACATAAGCGCCATGGCCGGGCTCGATGGAAAACGACAGTCCGACGATCTCAGCGGTCATGTAGTCGAGACTCGTTGTTTCGGTATCGATGGCAAATAGGTCGGCCTTCTCTAGGCGCCTAAGCCATTGATCGAGCTGGTACGGATCGAGGATGGTCTCATAGCGGGGTGCGGTGTTCTGCTGTTGCTCGGTGGCGGTCTGGCCGGCGGTGAGAAGCTCTGATAGCCACGTTTTGAATTCGAGTTCGGCATACAGCCTGCGCAGCGTCTGGACGTCTGGGGGCCTTCGTTCGAGATCCACGGGCTTGAAATCGATCGACAGGTCGTTGCGAATGGTGAGCAACTTCTCGGCGAGCGGTAACTGCGACAGATGGGCGCGCAGGATCTCACCGATCTTGCCTTTAATATTGGGTGCTTCGGCGGTCAGACGCGCCAGCGACCCATAGCTTTTGAGCCATTTGACGGCGGTTTTCGGCCCCACCTTCGGAATGCCTGGTACGTTGTCGACGGTGTCCCCGATGAGCGCGAGGTAAGGCACGATGAGGTCGGCCGGTATGCCGAATTTAGCCTCCATGGTCGCCGGGGTGAGCTCGCTTCCGTCCATGGTGTTGACTAGCGTGATGTCATCGCTGACGAGCTGTGCGAGATCCTTGTCGCCCGTCGATATGATGGTTGTTAGCCCCGATCGGCTGGCACGGGTGGCCAGTGTTCCGATCACATCATCGGCTTCCACCCCTGGGATCTCTAACAACGGCAGGCCGAGGGCTCGGACGATGGCGTGAATCGGCTCGAGTTGGCGGGCCAGGGCGTCGGGCATGGGCGGCCGATTGGCTTTGTAGGCAGAATAGAGTTCATCACGGAAAGTTATCCCCTTGGCATCGAAAACGATGGCAATGTACTCTGGGTCATAGGTCCGCAGCAGGCCTCGGATCATACTGGTTATGCCGTAGATGGCACCGGTCGGCTCCTCCTTGGAATTGGTCAGGGACGGTAGAGCGTGAAAGGCTCGGTATAAATAGGACGATCCATCCACTAGGATCAATAAGCGGCGTCCCCTCGCACGGCTCTGATGGGTACTCGTACTCACGTGCGAAGGATAACCCTTTCACGCTTGAACGGCCATGAGTGGTAGGGCCTGCAGGCACAGATGTTCAAGATGAGGAACCCACAGATGACCATCAAAACCCTCATGGCCTGCGTGGTTGCGATCGCGTTGGCTGACCATGATGTGGCTGAAGCGACCCAAGATAGGCACATAGCAGGGTCTCTCGAACAGCCACCTGCGTTACCCGATGACGTGGCCAATGACGAGGAGTTGGAGCCCACGGTCACGATCAAGGAGCAAGACGAGGTGACCGTCTATGAGTACCGCCTCAATGGTCTGCTATACGCCATCAAGGTGGTGCCAAAGCGCGCGCCAGCGTATTACCTGGTGGATACCAACGGCGATGGATTCTTGGATAGGCGAAGGAGTGATCTCACCTCGCCGGAGATCAACCGAATCCCGGCCTGGGTGTTGTTCAGGTGGTAAGAAGGTACAGACGATCGACTTCTGCCGGCCTTTGAACCTTGTTTCAAGAACCACCGCACCCCCTTGCTCGGCAGGGGCACAGCAGCTCGGCACGAAATGGTCGCCGAGGATGTTGTCGCCAACCTGCGGTTCGGCTGCGTGACATGTTATGAACCGTTTCAGAGGGCCTAGAAGAGACTAAGTTGCAGAGGCAAACGAAGGGTCAGCCTAACATCGGGCGCGTCATCGGTTACCCCGATACTGAGGCTCAAGTTAAAAGCACTGATGGGGTTGATTTCATGGGTGAAACCCACGACGAAAGATCCTACATCTGCGTTTGAACCGATCACGTTTTGGCCTTGCTGTTTGGTCTCCTGCATGATCGTGTGATCATAGGCAAGGCTGAACGAGGCCCGTTGGTTGATCCCGAAGCCCATACCGAAATTAAACCCAATGGCATCTCCGGGTGAGACTTTGCCGATCTCTCCCCCGACCTCATCGGGGAGATTCCAGAGGTAGCTGACATTGGCAAAAAACACCGCGGGGTCGGACGGATACAGCATAGTCAGGCTGGGTTGGAGACTCCAGAATCCAGAGCCGGTGGGCAGCTCGGTTTGTAGTCCCGTTCCGGGATCGAAATCGACCTCAAAGGGTCCGATGCCAGTGGCCGCTTTGGCCCGCAAGTTGCCCACAAAGAAAGGCCACCCCCCCATTCCCCGATTGATTTGGTAATGCAGGGCGAATTCAACGTCGCCAATGCCTTGACCGTCTGCTGTGAAGATTTCATCGGTCACGGAACTGATGCCGATGGGACGGGTACGCGTGCTGTCCTCGCGAAATACGTAGGGGATCTTGATTTCCGCCTCCAAGCGATTCATAAGCCCGTAGCGTAGGGTGATCGCCGGGATGATCGAATCGCGATCAACCTCCCGAATATCGATGAGTCCAATGGATATCGCCGGGATAATCGTAAAACCCTCTAGCGCCACTCGATGACGCGAGGAGTGCGTGTACTCAACGGACGGCTCTAGGATGAGTTGTCCCTGTTGCGTGAGCACTCCACCTACGTCATCGGATATTCGTGCGACAGCAGGTGGCTGCTCGTCCGGCGTCGCCTCCGGTGCTGCCCCAACTGTCTGTTGATGGTTTCCGTCGGTCTGGGCTTGCGCTAGCCACATTCGGTTAAGGCTCGGCAAGGCATGTCCATCCGCAGCCTTGGCGTCTTTTTGGACTTGGATGGACCCGGAGTTCTCGAGGGTGTTGTCGCGGATCGGGATCCATTGCCGGAAAATATCCTGCTGGAATGCCGAGGCATGGTCGAGGGCCGGCATGGGGGACCTTTCAAAGTCGGCGCTTATCGGACCGACAGCGAAACACCCTGAGAGGAGAACGAGAGCGGCGCGTTTGCGCATAAGCCGAGGGCTTGGATGCCCCGGAGTCATGGCTATTTCGCGTGCGAGCCTCGGGAACAAATGTATCATGATAGTCATCTGTGAAGTGCGCGAGCTGGAATATCTGGCGGAGTGGGCTTAGCCCTTGTGCCCCCTAGCGGGTTGCGTCGGAACACACAGTGTTAGCGTGCGTCATCCCAGGAGCCGACCGAGACGCGGTGACCCTAGCGGTGAGACTCGGAGGTTAATCAGGCTGGCTTGCGCTGCGCGCCAGGGGAGCGTCGGCGACGCACAGGACGCTTCGGAGCTGGATTTTGTTCAGCAGCTGGGTTAAGGCGGACCTCTGAGCTGAGAGAAGCCCAAACCAGCGACGCCCCCATTCCGCTCTGCGAGTTGATGGGGAGATGGGTGGTGTTTAGCTTGGTGCAAGATTCCCTTTTCACCATTCTTAGCCTACCTGCCAAGTGCAAACAGCGGGGCTTTTCAGGCTGATGCGGGTGGGCCTCCTCCGACGGTTGTTTCGTCCCTGCCCTTATATCCAGGAGAAGCGTTCGGCAGCCGAACCCCTTGAGGCAAGGGTGTGTGCGGGGGTGGCCGGGCCCAAGCCGGCAGGGATATCTTCACGGCGTCCCTTGCGGCCCCGGGTCGGCCACCCCCTGGGCAAAGGTCATCACAACGATGACCAACGCCCGTGAGCAGCCAAGAGATGCGAACGACCGCTCCTTTTGAACTTGTATCGACCTGGGTGCAGCGCGCTTAAGGAGCTGTGTTGAGCATTTGGTGCGTGCCAGAGCCGCAAGGTGCGCAGTGGCGATGAAGAATCGTCGGGAGCGATTTCTGGCTACAGTCAATTGGCCCCAAGGAGCGCCGCTTCAGGGCGGCAACGGCGAAACCGGTTGCCTGGCCAGACGTCGAGATCCTGCCGCGCTAATAGTGACGGGCACTTTCCGCTATCCATCGAGAGAGGGGCAGGGTCGAGCGTAGAGTGAAAAGATTAAGTACCTGAATATCCAGGACTGAGAACGCTTGTATTCGTTGGTTATCGAGGTGGTTTTGGATGAGCGAGAAAGGGCCAGCAAAGTTCCCAGTGAGGATCGGGGGTGGGCCGTTGCGCGCATCGGTGGCAGGGATTACCCCAGGCAAGTTGGCGGTCTGGGTAACGGCGGCCAATTCTGCGGTGTTCGATGGGCTAGCGCCTTGAAACGGCTCGTCGCTCGTCACCAGCGATCGGAAGCCCAAGCGAACCTCGAATCCCTCCGCGGTGCGAAACCCGCCGCGCAGAGGGGCTAATTCTACATCCGCCACTGCGTTGAGCGACGATAGGTGGCTGTTGGGGCCTGCTTCGGCGTGGGTTGCCCCTGCGACGATCATTAGAACCCCAAGGCTAAGCCGAGTCGATAGGGCTCCTAGAGAGTATCGAGGGCGGCGGTGGCCCAAGGCCTGGCTCTTGATCAGGATTTTCATCATCGATTCTCTCCTTCTCTCAGAAGTCATTGGGGGCGGGCAGCAGGAGTGTCAGATGGCCTAAACCCTGGCGACTCACGGCCATGGACAGCGGTGCGCGCGGGAGCGCATTCCATTCGTCGCGGATATTGAAGTTCTGCACGCGATGTCTGGGGTCGCGGCCCTGGACGATCAAGAAGATCCCGCTCTTCCAGGTCTCGGCGAAAAGCTCCTTTGGAACCACCGTGAGTCCCCTGGCGGGGTCGCCGATCAGCACGCGGCCCCTGTCGACCCCCTTGATGACAACAAAGTGTAAGTAACCATCTGTATCGGTGAGTGCGATGGCGGGTAGTCCCACCTCAGCCAGGGTGGTCAATGAGGTTCGATAGCCGTTGGCGTTATAGCCCTGGGCCTCCAAGTACTGTTTCATGTCCAGCAAGGAAAAGCCTTCTTCACGTATCTTCGCTTGGTCGCCGGTGGCAAACATCGCTTTAAGGACGCTCGGCTCATCGACCGGATGGTCATAGTGGTACGTCAGCAGGGTGGCCACCGCTGCCGCGCCGCAGCTGTAATCGTGCTGTTGCGGAATCACCCGCTCGAAAGGTTGGTCTTTGTAGTTGGTCACGCGTACAGAAAAGGTGCCGAGGGGCCCGCTCAGTAACACCTGTCCCGCCTCTGCTTGCCCGCCGAGCAAAAGGCCAACCAGGATAAACGCCGACAGGGCTGCGAAAGAACGTGTGTAGGGTCGCTTCATGGGAGTGCTTTCCGGCTGAGCGTCAGCGAATAAAGGTGATGTGATAGATCGGCGCGTCCTGAATGATGACGTTGTTGCCCGAGTTTTGGATCACAGACAGATGACCTTGGGTATTCGCCAACGCATGGGAAGCGACGGTCCAGGGTCCATGACTCATCGGAAACGCTCCTGTTTGCTGCTTGTAATAAAAAGAGGTGGGCCGCGAAGGCCCACCGCTCGAGGGATGTGCAGGCTTACATGCGGAAATTGGCCTGCACCACCGCGCTTTGCTGACTCAGGTTGTTATTGCCGATCGTCTGCGAGATGGCGGCGATACCGGTGGTGTGGCTGCCGTCGATGCTGTTGGCTGCTTTGCCGACCGTGCGAACGGAGAGATCGTCGAAGGCGACTCCCACGGGTGCATTGCTGACGCTATTGCCCGATACCGTGCCGCTGAGGGCGCTGCTGGCAACTACGGTATTGACGTTCAACGTGGTTTCGGTCCGCTCATTGATGCTGAGGTTCTGGGTGTAGGTGTTGGTCACGTCCAGATCATAGCGGCTGCGGCTGTTGAAGCTGTCAGAGGCGGCGGCAGAGTTTTGAGCGGCCGCGGCGCCCCCATGTCCTGCACTCGCCAGATCCGAGCCGAGCAACAAGGAATCGTTTACCTCGTTGGCAAACGACGCAGCGGAGAATCCGAGAGCAAGAGCGATAGCAGATGACAAGGCTAATGTTTTCATGAAATGGCTCCATTTACGGTTGCAGATGACAGTTGCAAAAGAGATTTGCTATGCGTCTTCGAAGAGTCCCAATCGCCGACTACCGAGTGAGCTAAGAGAGCTAAGTGAGTCGCTTGACTTCGTTGACGACCGATCCATAACAAACCCTGTGCCATGGCGTAAATGACATTAAATTCAATATCTTGCAATTTCGATGGAGGCCACCCAGGAAGCGGGGTGTGCTATTTGTTGAACGCGTTGGAGGTCGATGGCCCAACCCGGAAGGGGTGGCCGTTAAAGGGGAATAGAGTCATAGAGCCACTTTTATCGGCATGCTGGAGGCGGCCACGTGTGTGTTCAAAAACGGGAACAGGACCGTGGGTGAGCCTCCCTCGGGCGGGTCAAAACAGGCGATTTTGGTGACAACGTAATTGACGGATTTAAAGAGTCGAAGGGATCTGATCGGCGGCCACGGCTTGAGTCGCGGCTTCAGTTGCAATGTGTCTCGGGAATTGAACGACCGTGCCGTTGCGGTCCGGTCTCGTGCATCGTGGGCACGACGAAGCGACCACGGAGTTGCTTTGCTAGGCTCGCTGCCTCGGGTTCTCGCACTTAATGGACCCTTCCCCGATGGGCTGACGGGTTTACTAATAACCTCTGAGCATCCCAACCCCGCGCGCGGGGTTGGTGTTCTGTAAGAAACGCGCGTGAGGTACAAAGTGACATTAAAACGGCTGCTTTCAGTTTTGTTTCTTGAGAGAGCTAGGGGAGCGATGCAGCCAGGCGGCAAAATACACTCTCGGCTGTCGTAAAAACACACAGCCTCAGCCCAACCTGGCGCGCGACAATCGCTTCTGGTTATGATGGTAAATTACCGACGCTGTGGAGGAATGAATTAATGCGCCGGTAATAGGTCTGAAATTCAGAGGTAGAAGTGGTTTCAAGTGCATCAACCTAGTCTCCTTCACCCGCACCGTGCGGCTTGCTATCGATGATGTCAGATCTTTCTTTTCGCGAGGACCCTTTTCGGCTGACGCCCGATCAGCGACTTCCCTACCAGAGTTTTGCCTTCCAAGAGACGTTTCAGTTACTCATCGGCGCGCTGCGGGAGGGCCGTGGACCGGTTCTACTGACCGGAGAGGCGGGTACCGGTAAGACACTTCTGTTGCGGGTGCTAAAGCGCGAGCTGGAGCAAGGCGGCACGATGGTCTGCTTTCCTTCCCTGATGCGTGCCTCACGAACCGAATTGCTGAGCACCTGTTTACAGGATGCTCGGCAAACGGTCCCGGAGCCCGCCGATGAAGCCGATGAAGCCGATGAAGCCGATGAAGCCGATGAAGCCGATGAAGCTGATGAAGAGGTGCTGCTCGAGACGGTGAAGGCGCATCTTGGTGAACGGTCCCGTGCCCATAGGCGCACCGCGCTGTTGGTGGACGACGCGCAGGACCTAAGTGAGGACTTGCTTGAGATCCTCGCCACACTGTGGTCGCTGCAAGAGGGAGGGAGCAAGCTGTTATCGGTGGTTCTGGTTG
Organism: uncultured Thiotrichales bacterium; assembly: GCA_964624765.1. GTDB lineage: Bacteria > Pseudomonadota > Gammaproteobacteria > HK1 > HK1 > JAGTVB01. The sequence continues at coordinate 9,650 of CAZUZO010000045.1, read as the reverse complement.
GACATCCAAAGCTCACGGACAGACTGGCCCCGTACCTTAACGAAGCCTCGGCGCTGGCCGTGGAAGCCAGTTTGCAGCCGCTGGAAGCTTGGGAAATCCGTCCCTACATCCTGCACCGACTGAGGGCTGCTGGGTATCAGGCCGATGACCTGATGGCGGTCGAGACCTACGGTTTGGTCCAAGAGCGTTCCGGGGGCGTGCCGCGACGAATCAACCTGCTCTGTGGCACAGCGCTGATGCTGGCGAGTTTAGAGGGACGTGGCGCCGTGACCGTGGAGGATGTGGAGCAGGCGCTACGGGATAATTGGTTGGATGGCGCTGACACTCCCGGCGTTCGGATTCTACCTGCCAAACAAGATGACAAGGGGAAGCGGAGGTTGGATACGGGGGCGGCGCGGGTGCGTACCGACTTCTGGGTAGAGCGAATACAACGTGTCCCGGACGGTGCCGTCAGCGGGCGCGAGGATCGCCATACGACCACGGCAATCACCACTTCATCTTCGTTACAGCATCCCGTTCACCGATGGCAGCAAGACACACCCGCCGATAGCGATGAAACGGTCGCAGAGCGACCGGTGTGGCCCGAGGTCCAGACACGTGTCGCAGCCGATCCGAACGAGATGGAAGGTCCTTTGTCTGTCGCACCCATCCGTGCCGATGAGCGAGATGCCTTGCATGAGGTGAGGCGATCCGCTCCCTCCCGCCGCCCAGGGCATTGGTTGCGAAATCCCCTGTTGGCGGCCATCGGGTTGGCGGGCGGTATCTTCATCGGTGGCGTCGTGGCTGCTCACTACGGGGGCTTAAGCGATGTTATCAAAGCGCAGTTGGGTGATCTTCGATCGACATTGGGTCTTGATGATGCGAGTGCCGATAAACCGGAGCAGATGCCTGCGGGGCTTGTTGCGCGCGAACGCGTAGAGCCAGTGGAACCCCAACAAGCGGTGGCCACGGCCTACAGCAATCTCGCTATCGTGCATCAGACCCGAGGCGAATTTGATCAGGCAGAAGTCCTGTATAAGAAAGCCCTCGAGGTTCATGAGGCGTTGGGACATCGGGACAGCATGGCGCGGGATTACAACAACCTGGGCTACGTGTACTGGTCCCGCGGCGACTTAAAGCAGGCCGAAAGGGTGTATCGGAAGTCGTTGGCGCTGCATGAAGCCCTCGCGGATCAAGCCGGGATGGCCGACAACTATGTCAATCTCGGGAGCGTTTATTGGACTCGCCGGGATTTGGCCCAGGCGGAGACCATGTACCGCCAAGCCTTGACGCTCAATGAGGCACTGGATCGCAGGGAGAAATTGGCTAACAACTATGGCAATCTGGGGGTGGTGTATCAAACCCGGGGGGATCTCGAGCAGGCGCAGACGATGCACGAGAAGGCCATCGAGATTTATGAGGGGAGTGGGCGGCAGACCGAAGGCCTTGCCAATGCCTATGGGAATTTGGGCAGCGTGTATCGGCGTGGGGGTGATCTGGCTGCCGCCGAGGAGATGTATGTGCGGGCGTTGCGCGTCTATCAGACAGTAGGCAACCACGCCCAGGTGCAGCGGGCGAAGGCGTTGATCAGTGCGTTGCGCGAGACGAACGCGGCGGAAGGTAGACTCTAGAGCGGCGGAATCTCAGAGGTTGTGAAAAAACCTGCTACACAACCCGATAGCGGCGTTGGGCGGTGCTCGCTCCTCGCCTATCTATCTGATATGTCTCGTCGCTGCGCGCCCAGTCCGCCTGGCTCTCGGGCCGCTCGCGACGGTTTTTTCACAACTTCTTAGGCATCGAACTGGGCAACCGCCTAACTCGAAGAGAGCGGTGCTGTGCGTAACGTGGAAAAATGCACAAGGTGACCGGCATCGCGTTCAGGGTCGCTGCCCAACGACAGAAAACCAGTGCCTTCGAGCTGCAGCCCTTCGCGGCGAAGCAGAACCGTCTGCGCATCGGGTTTACCGACATAGGTGCCGTTGGTGCTGTGGTCGAGTACGAAGAACTTCCCGCGCCGGCATTCGACGGAAGCGTGGCGACGCGAAGCATAGGCGTCATCGACCACTAAGTCACAGCTCGGATGGCGGCCGATGACGAATTCCAGTACCCGGGTGTCGAGGCTGATACGATGCGCTTTGTAGGTCAGCCGCAACTCGGCGGCTTGCACCAAGGTATGGTCGGCGCGCGGACGGTAAGCCGTGATGTCGGTCTCATTGGTGACGACCGCGTAGGCGAGCAGGGGATCCTGCTTACCCTTGACGGAGACTCCACCCAGTAACCGCGTTTGTTCGCGCAGCGATGCGGATAGGTTGCGGACCGTTTCTTCGGTGATGATGATCTCATCGGCTTTCGCCAATTGCGCCACCCGTGCCGCCACATTGACCGCATCGCCGTAGATCGCTTCTCCGGTAGCGATAACGGCTCCGAAATGGAATCCGGCATGGATGGCGAGTTGCCGATTCCGCTGCATGTCCCGCATCATGGTGGTCGCGTAAAAAGCCGCATCCGCGGTCGGGAAAGTACAGAGTATGCCGTCCCCCATGATCTGAACGACATGGCCTCCCTGCTCTAAGGTGATAGATCTGAGTCGACTGATGCAATCGGTAACGAGACTCCGCGCTTGGTCATTGCCCACATCGGAGTATAGGCGCGTGCTGCCGCAGATATCTACAAACAACACGGCCATCGGTCGTGCCTGTCCCGATGCCACCTCCGGTTCCTTCCCCACAGACCGCCGCCCGATAACTCTAGACGCCTTTTCCGTCGCGCCTGCTAACCGGCAGGTCGCTGTCGCTATAGCGCACCTACCTGATTTGTGGACTAACGAGCCCTGCCGACTTGAACATTGGCTGGGATCGCTACCACGAATGTCTTAGGAGCGCTATATACCTAATGCCAAGCTTCAGTTTCTCCACAAGGGTACGGTGCCATCCCCTCCGAGAACAGGAGACTGAACCCAACCTCTCAGATTGAGTCCAGCCGCGTGTGGTTTCACCGCCGAGTGGATGTTGCGTTCGCAAGCACCACCACTGCCTATGGAGTGTTCATTACCGACCGATGCTGGCCACGAATAGGGCTGGCTGGCCGCGGCGATCGCTCGTACCTCGAGTTGCGATGTTATCCCCGTGCAGTGTCGCCAGGTCGGCGATTCGGCCGGGCAAGAACAGGAATTCACCCGCCTCATGGCCCGCGTATTGGATGGGCGCATATTGAGGATCTTGGTCTACCCGGAAAGCGAACGCTGCGCGCTTGACCTGTTCCCGAACGGCTTGATAGAGACGCCATCCCTCGAGGATCTGATCGTTGGTGCGCAGCACTTCGAGAAACGCCTTGGCGAACACCGAGTGTTCTCCACCCCCGGCATCGAGAACGGGTTCCACCCCGCCAGAGGTTAATACCGCTCGTGTCCGGGTTTTGGCCATAGCTTTGAACCATTTGACTCGAGCGTCATCAGTCATACCCGCCGGCAGCCGGGCCAACGAGGCGCGTGTCATGGCGCCCGAGTAGCAGGAGTCGGCGACGACCAAAATGTGCTTGGCTGACATCACGTTCAGGATATCGGTGATGGCGACGTTGGAAATCCAGTTGGCCGTGCTGTCAGGCTCGGCATCCACCGGTAGCCAGTGGCCGCGTTGATTGGTGGCGTCCAGCTCACCGTGACCCGCATAGTAGATGAGTAAATTGTCGTTCTCCGTCAGGGTTTCTCGATACCTGTTAAGAGCCGATAAGATACTGTAACGATCGGCGTTCACGAGCACTTCGGTCTTGAACCTGTATTTGTCCCTTAACACCTGTCCCACGGCCCGCGCATCGTTGGCGGCAGTGGAGAGGTTGGGCATATGCAGATACTCGTTATTGCCGATAACCAGTGCGTGGTAATCGCCAAATTCCACCTCGACGGTCGGCGGCGCCGTCGGTGCTAGGGAGGCTTGGGCCTTCTCTGCCTGCTTTTTCTGCATGGCAGGAATGAGCATGAAATCGACCGCTGCCCGGTGGCCGCTCTTGTCTACGGCGACGACACTGACCGGAGTTTCGGCCTCTTTGACCGGCATTCTCACCTTAAACAACCCGTCTTCACCGACCGATGCCGGGAGGTCATTGACCCGGAACGTCATCAGGCTATCGGGGGTGCTCACGCGACCGATGATCTCCAGCTCGGGTACCGGGGCGCGCAGAGTAATGCTGGGGATGCCCCGGGTGAGCGCAAGGGGTGGTTCGATGATCTCGATGGTCGGCCCGATGGGAGCCAGGGCGATTTCGGTCGCTGGCGGCAGGCTCGTGACCTGGCTTTTCTGTTCCTGAATCGACACCTGCAGCTGTTGGATCGCCGATTCCTGCTTGGCGATTTCGGCTTCCCGCTGGCGGAGCTTGGCTTCGAGCTCTTGCGTCTTGGTGGCGGCCGCGGCCGACGCTTGTTGCTCCTGCTGCGCCGCGCGTTCGCGCTCCGCCTGCAATTCCTGCTGGGCCTTAGCGATCTGCGCATCCCGAGCCTTGAGCTGCCGTTGCGATTCTGCCAGGGCCGCCTGCGCTTGGTTCAACTCGGACTGCAGCGACGCGATTTCCTGGCCACGCGCATCCAGCGATTGCTGAAGTGTCTGTTCCCGCGCTTGAACCTGCGCGATATCCTTGCTCAGCAGCTCACGCTGTTGGGCTATCTCGGTCTCTAGCCAAGCCATCTCTTGGCGTTGCGTTTCCACCATCGCTTCGTGGTCCGCAAGCACTCGAGCGAGCCGTTGCGTTTCTTCGGACACCTCCGTTGCCGATTGCTGGCTGGCCTGCAGACGTGTCAGGGCCTCGCGTGCCTGATCGCGTTCCCGCTCTGCCTGGGCCAGAGTATTACGGCGTTTGGCCAGATCCTCTTGTTGCTGGGTTAACTGCTGGCGCAGCGAACGGGCTTGTTCGCGCTCGCCTTCGAGTTGCTCCCGCAGCTGCCGCTGCTCTTCCTCGGCGGCCTGTAACTTCTGAATGAGCTGCTTTTGCTGTTCGGCCGCCTCAGTCTCTCGCTCGGTGAGCCGACGGCGCTCAGCCTCCAAGTCGGTGGTGCGGGTGGCATCGGTGGGGTTGGCGACGCCGGTGCTCGCCTGCGCCGGTGAGCGCGCGCCTTGACGTTGGTCAGCGAGGGCCACCCGCAGGGCTTCCCTGTCCTTTTCCGCGAGCGCCAGCTCGTTTTGCCGCCGGCCGAGCTGTTGCTCGGCCGTCTCCAATTGGCTACGTAGCGCCTCGGCTTGCTGATCTTGGACCTTGACCTCTTGACGCAGAGAGGCGAGCTCCTGGGCTTGCGCTTGGCGGCTCGCGATCTCCACCGACGAGGCGAACTCGAGCTCACCGTCGGACAGACCCGAGGCCTTCCGGTACCAATTGAGCGCGCTGGTGATGTCTTGTTGGACCCCGAGCCCCTTTTCGTATAGGTAGCCGAGGTTGATCTGAGCCCGTGCGTATCCTTGCTCGGCGGCTTGGCTGTACCAATGTGCGGCCAGCTGGTAATCGGGTTGCAAGCCTAAGCCCTTTTCATAGATCTCGCCGACGTAGGTTTGCGCCGCAGCGTCTCCTTGCTTGGCCGGCTCCAGCCAGACCTTCAGCGCCGTGGCGTAGTTCGCCCGGTCGTAGGAAACATACTCCCCGCCGCGGATCTCACAATCCCGCGCCGCGGTCTTGATGGCGCGGCGCGGTGCGAGATAGGTGAGGTTTTGCCCGAGCTTCCTGACCTGGCTCGGTAACAAGCAGTCGACCACCAGTAACTCTGATGCGTCGCGCCGTTCGCTTACGGCGGATTCGGGTGTCTGGGTTTGAGCCGCACAACCGGCCAACACGCCGACGCACAAGGCGCCAAGGGCCGCTGGGAGCGATGTCCGGGGCGCGAATGCTGACTTTGTAGGACGTTTTGATAGCATGGTGGCCACCCACGTTGAGCATGAGCTCTGTAGATTGAGGTGTCAGTTGATCTAGCACAGAAATCTCGATTTGGCAACGGTAAAAATCCATCTTTTGTTTCAAGAACAATGTGTTGCCGCAACCGAACTCTATTCAAACCAAGTGCTTGCGAGGCAGTCATCCTGAACTTTGACACTCGAGGTGGGTTTTTGTGCCTTACTCCGGCACAAGCTAAGGGGAGCCGGGTGGGGTATGTTCCTAGGCTAGGGGTCCATGGGGGTGACCGGTACCCGCCGCACGCCAAACCCGCAGCGGGGGAGTCGTTGGCCGTGGCCGATGCCTTGACGTCCAGCGAAGCGCTGCTGACGCACATCGCGGTGGCACTTGTCTTGGTGTGGGCATTGATCGGTTGTGCCAGCATCCCCGAGCGTATGGACCGCGAGGCAGCCCACCTCGGGTTGACGCGAAGTGAAGTTAAGGGCCATCCCTTTCGGCACGTCGTGTATCAGAAGCTCAAGCCGATCCCGGACAGCGTGCTGCATGTCTATCTCGAAGGGGACGGCAGTCCCTGGATTCAGGAGCGTTGGGTGGCGGACGATCCGACGCCTCGCAATCCCCTGATGCTGCGCCTGATGGCTCTCGATTCAGTGGACAGTATCTACGTGGGTCGACCTTGTTATCACGGCTTGGCGCGCACGCCGCCCTGTGCGCCCCGATTCTGGACCTCGGCGCGCTATTCCCGCGAGGTCGTCGACAGCATGGCAAGCGTGGTGCGTCGCATACTCGAGCAACGGGGGAGCGCCCGCCTGGGTCTTTTCGGCCACAGCGGCGGCGGAACGCTGGCGATGCTGATGGCGGAGGAGCTTACCTCGACCGGGGCGGTGGTGACGTTGGCCGGCAATCTCGATGTCGAGGCTTGGGCACGCTATCATCGATACACACCCCTATTGGAGTCCCTGGACCCCGTTCGGCGCCCACCCCTGCCTCGAACCGTTCGCCAACTCCATGTCATCGGCAGCGATGATCGGGTCATTCTGCCGGAATTTCTTGCCGAGGCGGCGCGGCGAGGAGTGGTTTATAACGTCGTCGAGTTGGAAGGCTTCACCCACAGTTGCTGTTGGGAAGCGATCTGGCCGGACATTTTGCGCTGGGCGGAGGGGGGCGCTTTCGCCCCATCCTCCAGCGGCCGCCTCCTTGATGCATCCAAGGCGGGGGACGGTCTCTAGAGTCCCGACCACCAGGCGGCTGTTGCTCTGCGCCGGGGCGGCCTTCCGAGGCCGCCCCGGTCGCGCCCGCGCGCGAGCCCAAAGCCTCCAGCCGGTTGCCCATTCCAGGACTTGCCCAAGTCAGACTAGAACTCGACACGCACACCCGTGGTGAGGATGTTGTTGCTGACTTTGCTTCGGCCCACGACCGATTCAAAATCGATAAAGGCTTGTACGTTGCGTTGGAATACGGCGGAGATACCGCCCCCGATCACGGCGAAGTCTCGGTCCGGCTCGCCGGTGCGGGCCTCGAACACTGGGTTCGTCAGTCCAGTTGCCGTGAGATCATTGCTCGGGTCGATGGGGGCAAAATATTGTGCCCTCAGCAGCACGGAATCGTCGTCAAACTCATGGTTGTATTCGGCTCGAAACCGCGGTACGACGATGCCGAACGGGGTGCTGATGGAATAGGCGATCTGCCCGCCGAGCGCGAAGATCAACGAGCTGACGTCCTGCTCCTCGACTTTGAGGTTCAAGCCGCCGGCGCCGGTTTCGGTGTAACCGTCGATGTCGAGCTTACGGTAGTCCAGTCGCACGTAGGGCGAATAGGACCATTGCTGGTAGCGTCCATCGTAGCCGCTGCCGAAGCTCAAGGCGTAGCCGTTCGCGCCCGGATCACCGGTGGCTACCGTAGACACCGATTCGGCCGCCGGATTACTGGAAGGGATGATGATCTCGCGCTTGATGGTGTAATCGACGCCGGAGAACGTGCCGATCCCATCGATATAGAAGTCTCCAATATAGTAGGTGCCAAAAATGGAGCCGCTGAACACATCGGCATCCACGTCACCGCCGGCGAGCAAGATCCCCTTGTTCAGGTCAGCGGTCTGATTAGAGTAGTTGAAGGCGGCGCCGACGATGGCGTTGTCTGTCAGCCGATAGTCAAGACCAGCGGTCACACCGGCGGTGTCAAAGTCGTAACCCGCTCGGTTCTCGGTGGGATCGAGTTTTCCCCAAGAGACAATGCCATTGAGGAATCCACCGAAGCGTGGTACGAAACTCTGGTCACCGGCCGCTCCACCCCATTTCTGGGTATCACCGGGGCCGTTTGCGATGAGGACACCCAGATCGACGAGTTGCCCATCGAGATCGAATCCGAACCCGCCTATGGCAAATCCTCCGGCCCCGGCCCGCAGTACGGAGAGCCGGTCCGCGATGACCGTTTGTCCCGCGTCGGCTTTGGTGGCTGCGGTATTCGGTGTGGTGTTTTTCTGATTAGACAGCTGGGTGAGGGCGTCCTTGAGTTGCGGGTCATCAAGCCCGAAACTAAACGTTGTTAGACCATCATCGAGTAAGGCATTCGCATTTTGCTTCATGCCGGTGCAAGTTTGTTGCAGCTCGGTCTGCTGGCTATTGAGCTGTCCCGTTTGTGCCCGCTGCACGAGCTGAGGACAAACCACGTCGATGGCGGCGGCGATGGCGGTCTGGTTCGCGGTGAGTCCCGGCAGATCGGTGAGATCGGCAGCCCGCACCCCAGTGAGCGGCGTCAGCGCAAGCGCACCGCTCAAGGTTGCGATCCACCCCGATGTCAACCCTGAGGGGTTATCAAAAAACCGTCGCGAGCGGCCCGAAAGCCAGGCGGACGGCGCGCAGCGACGAGACATATCAGATAGATAGGCGAGGAGCGAGCACCGCCCAACGCCGCTATCGGGTCGTGTAGCAGGTTTTTTCCCAACCTCTGAGTAGGTGATGGGTCGTCGGGACCGCCTTGACGCGGGATCGAACTTACAGATCGCTCGCGAAAGGCTGTTGTTGTGTATACGCAACGATTGTGTGCTCTCTGCCATCAGTATGGCTCTCCCTTGGCTGTAGATGTATAGAGTTTAGCCTAAGGAAAAGGAAAGGGCATTGCAACAACACCCACGCCCAGCGAGCGTTGTTGGTTCGATACCAATGTGGCGCAAGATGCCCAGTCCGAGTTTGGCGTGACGTGGGGGGTTGGTACCGGCAGCATTGCAAGCAGCCTGGCTTCGGCAAGCTGGAGCTCGGATGGGACAAGGTATTTATTGATTTGGATCAGGGGGAGGTGCCTTTATATCTGATAATTTGCTATAAAGTCAGCTTTGGTACGGCGCGACTTCCGCCTTTCTGATCTGATAGCTTTGGTCCTAGATAAGCTGAGGTGTTCAATGAAATTATGCAGCGAATGCGGAAAAAAACCTTGGCCGTATCTCATGGCTGTTTTCATTGCGTCTTTTTCCGCTTTTTTGACTTGGCTCACCCTGCAGTCAGCAGGTCTTTCGCCGAGCGCGATCTGGTGGGGCAGCGCGGGTGTTTTCGTGGTTGTCACCGTCTTGCTGGTCTCTTATATGGTCTCTTGCATTCGTCGTCACTGCGGGCACGAGCGGCGGTTTTCCCACTAACCGTTACCCTCGCGGTCGCTTCTCCCATGTGTCTCGGGAGAAGCGACGGTTCTGCCGGTTCGCCTTCGGGTCGCAGCCGACGCCGTGGGGCGCTTCGCTCACACCTATGCTGACCAACACTGAGAGGTTGTGAAAAAACCGTCGCGAGCGGCCCGAGAGCCAGGCGGACGGA
>CAZUZO010000044.1:0-22404 GCA_964624765.1 uncultured Thiotrichales bacterium | reverse complement strand
CAACCTCTCAGCCAAGAGGGGAACATCCATCTTTGCATCGACAGCTAGGACCGATGGTAGAAGAGTTATATCGTTTTGCTGTGATCACGTACCGTCAAGCCAAGCGCTTGGTTATTCTCCTGGTGGGCGGGACTGTGCTCGCCATAGGGGTGGCGATGATCCTGCTTCCCGGACCGGCGGTGCTGGTCATTCCGCTCGGCCTTGGGATCTTGGCTGTCGAGTTTGCCTGGGCTAGGCGGTGGTTAGTGCGGGTGCGGGAACGGGCCCAATCACTGCGCTACCGATAGCGGTGCTCGGGGCCGAAGGTGTCAGAATGACGCGTCCCGTTTAATATTCGTTGATACAGTCAATTAGTTGACGTAATCGACCGTAGTCACCGCCGTCGAAGCGGAATGCGAGACGGGGGAAATCGCGTATCTCGGGTTCGTCGTGCTCGTCGGGATGGGCCGCCACCAGAGAGAATCCATCGTGGCTGGAGATATCCTTGAACTCTTCGTTGAGGCGTTCCAAGGCTTCTGGGGGCAGGGCCCGCAACATGCGTATTCTGAGTTCTCCATCCACACGGCGTGAGGAGTGAAAGTTTCGGTAAAAATGACAGATGCGCTGAAAGGCGTCGCGAGCCGTTTGCAGTTGCTCGACCAGCGCCAGATCGTGGCGGGAGATGTAACCGCGGTGCAGCAACTCTGTTTCGACGAACTGGCGCCAGTGGTGCCAATAGGTCCCGCCAGGCACGTCTAGGAACAGGATGGGAATCAGGCGGCTCTTGCCGGTTTGTACTAAGGTCAAGACCTCGAAGGTCTCGTCCAGGGTGCCGAAGCCGCCGGGGAAGATGACCAGCGCGTCGGCTTCTTTGGCGAGGAAAAGCTTACGGGTAAAGAAAAACCGGAATTCCAGGAGGTTGCTACTCTCGGCCACCACGGGATTGACGGTTTGTTCGAAAGGCAGCGTGATATGGAAGCCCAGACTATGCTCTTGGCCAGCCCCACGGTGGGCGGCATGCATGATGCCGCCGCCCGCTCCGGTAATGACCATGAACCCATCTTGAGCCAGGAGCCTACCGAGATCCTCAGCCAATTGACATTCGGCGGCGTTGGCGATGATGCGCGACGAGCCAAACATCGTCACTTTGCGCCGTCGTCGGTATTGGCGCAGATGTGTGAAGGCGCTCTGCAATTCGCGCAGGGCGTGACTTGTGATCTTGGCGTCCCAGCGGTCGATGTCTTCCTGAATCAGTCGTACGAGGCTCCAAAGCATCTCTCGATAAAGCGAGGCATTGGCGCTTTCCGCGCCGCCGGTGAGCACAAGCAATTCGTCTAGCGTGTCTCTCAATTCCGGTCGACTGGTTTGCCAGTGCCGTTCGAGGTAATTCTCCATAGGGGTCTCTCTGTAAGGCCGAACCATCACAGCCTCGTGGTCGTAGGGACGCCGTTGAGGCGAGCTCAGCGTATGGTCAGCAAGTTTTCCAGCAGGCGCCAACCTTTGTCTGGTGATGGGCGGTCCGGCGCCCGTAACCGAGGTGGTTGCTTCGCTATCGGCTTGTCCATGCTCGGAGAAGCTATTGCCTTCGGGAGGCGGTAGGCTCTCTGTGTAGCCCTGGGTGGTGTGATCCCGGCAGCACCCACCTCAAAAATCGTGGTTCCGTGGACAACCATGACGAGGGTTGGCGCAGTTCGATAGCCTGCGGCACTAACATCGGAAGGTCTAATTTAATGTAAGTTCTTACCTCAGCACTTACAATTTAACTGCCAGCGCCGCAACCGGGCGTCAGGTGACGCCGTGAATGGAGGAAGCAGGTCTAGTAAGGCACAAGGTCTCATCCGACAGGTCAGGAGTATGAGCAATAAGCGTTCCTGAAGTGAGAGGTTGTGAAAGAACCGTGGCGAGCGGCCCGAGAGCCACGCGGACGACGCAAAGCCGAGCGACATATCACATAGATAGCCGAGGAGCGAGCACCGCCCAACGCCGCTATCGTGTCATGTAGCAGGTTTTTTCACAAAGTCTCAGCGGATACTGGATGTCGATGCTGACAGACACAACCGTTCTCTTCCGCGGTTTGTTACGGCGTTAATCGAATGAGTTGGGCCGTTTGCGTTCCACTAGTAGGTCGATGTAGCGTATTCTGGAGCGGGCGCTTGATGAGTGCCCGTTGCTACGAAGTACTTAACGTTGGTCGCATCCCTTTTTTATCTAAGAGCCACTCACCATGACTTATTGTCTTGCCATCACGGTCAATGCCGGGCTTGTTTTTGCCTCCGATTCACGAACCCACGCAGGGGTTGACCAGGTCGCCACCTATAGCAAGATGCACACGTTCGGATGCGATGGCGAGCGTCAGGTGGTGCTTTTGAACGCGGGGAATCTGGCGACCACACAGGCGGTAGTGACTCGGATACGCCGGGATCGCGACGAGAAGGCTACCATGAGCATCGATACCGCACGGGACATGGCCGATCTGGCGGAATACGTGGGGAGAATCAGTCGAGCACAGGGTGCGAAGCATGGCAGAGCCGTGGCGCGGGCAGGATTCAGCACTGATGCGACCTTCATTGTCGGCGGCCAGATCGGTCAAGAGCCTCCGCAAATTTTCCTGGTCTACCCCCAGGGGAATTTCATTACCACCTCGGGGCACACCCGCTTCTTACAGGTGGGGGAAGCCAAATACGGCAAACCCATATTGGATCGCATCATCCAGCCTTCCACGAGCCTCGAAGAGGCGGCGCTTTGTGCGTTGGTTTCGATGGATTCCACCATGCGGAGCAATGTGACCGTGGGTCCTCCTATCGAGATCCTGTGCTACGTTCGGGACAGCCTGCGCCTAGAACGGTATCGGTGCTTGAAGGAGGACGATCCTTACCTCATCGACGTGAGGCGAGCCTGGAACGAGAAAATCGCGTATGCCTTTGCCGAGCTACCGCCGCTGGCATGGATGTCGATAGCATCGCGAGTCGGCTGCTCATGATCCCACCGGGAGCTTGCACTACCCTTGAGGTGGCTGGTGCTCGTCCCGCCATTCGCCAACGCTGCGTTGAAGGGCTCGCTAGTGGCCTTTGGGTCGTTCGGCCTGTGGGTGATTTTTTCGTGATGGCGTACCCCAAGCAGCCTCTTCTAGCTGCTTGGGGTCGCTGGCCAGGCTTACCGACCGGCTTAGCCTTCTACTAACAGCTTTTTCACCACGTCGGTCATGGAGATGACGCCCACCGGAACGTCTCTATCGTCGCGACGCTCAGTCACGATGAGCCGATGGATGCGAAGCCGAGTCATGGTGGAGACCGCATCGGACAGGGGGGTGTCGAGGTCACAGGTCGCACAACCTTTGGTCATGACGTCCCGGGCGGGAATGTGACGGGCCTGCTCGGCCGTGCGTCCCTGACGGGCCAGTACCATGTCGGTCTGTGACACCACGCCGACCGCCTCGTCCGCCTCTTTGACGACCACGGCGTGGACGTCGTTCTCGACCATGATCTTGGCTACAGTCTCGACCGTGTCATCCGGGTTACAGGCGACCAGTCCATAGAACATCAGGTCTTTGACCCGCGTGCCGTCGTCTGCCAACAGCCCTTCCAACACCTCTTCGGGTTTTTCCGCCACTTCCGGTAGAGGCACCGAGAGCGGATAGGGATGGGGCGTGGTGTGGACGTCTCCCGGCGGTAGGCTGACGTGCGCAGCGGGCATCGGGGTTTCGGCGGTTTTGCCGGTGCCAAACTCCGTGGCACCGATGAGTACCGCCATATTGCCGTGGGGATGCTTGTTCTCGTACATCAGTTGGTGTGCCACTGGTAGGTCTTCATAGGAGAAGCCTCGCGATAGGCAAGGATTGAGCTTCCCTTCGAGGGCGAGGCGGTTCATGGCATAGGATTGCTCATCATTGGCAAAATGGGAACCCTGCACACGTTTCTGTCGCATCCACAGGTAGCGCAGATCGACGGTGGCATTAAACCCGGTCGTTCCGGCACAGATCACCACTGAGCCACCGGTATCGCATACGAACATCGATGTCGGGATGGTGGACTCGCCAGGATGCTCGAAGACGATGCGAGGACTGCGCTTTTCTCCCAAAACCTCCCAAATGGCAGCGCCGAAGGCGCGCACACCCTTGAGCCACTTTCCGTATCCGACGTTGTCTTTCCAGTGAGGAAGCATACCCCAGTGATCGAAATTCTTACGATCGATGCAGCCCTTGGCGCCCAGTCCAACGCAGTAATCGACCTTGTCATCGCTGGAGATGACCGCGATGGAGGTGGCCCCGGCAGCCTTGGCGATCTGGATCGCCATGGAGCCTAATCCTCCCGCGCCGCCCCAGATAAGGACAACGTCGCCGTCTTTGACGGCATGTTCTTTCCAACCATGGAGCATTCGGTAGGCGGTGGCACCGACGAGCACGTAGGCTGAGGCTTCCTCCCAGGTCATGTGCTTTGGCTTCGGCATACACTGATGGGCTTGGACTCGTGTGAATTGGGCGAAGCTGCCATAGTTAGTCTCGTAGCCCCAGATCCTGAAGGTCGGGGAATACATCGGATCGTTGCCCGCTGTCACCCACGGACAATTTCGACCCCACATACCACAATGGATAACGACTTCATCACCGACTTTCACGTTGGTAACGTCTTTACCCGCCTTATAGACGATACCCGATGCGTCGCTACCCCCGATGTGAAAGTCTTCTGGTTCACCTTGCTTGTTGCGCGTCTTGATGACATTGACAGGAACGCCGAGACCCGCCCAGACGTTGTTGTAGTTGATCCCAGCCGCCATGACGTACACCAACACTTCGTCGTCGGCTATATCCGGGACATCCACCACTTCCTGCTGAAACGCTTGGGTGGGCACTCCGAAGCGTTCCTCGCGCACTAACCAAGCATGCATTTTAGGTGGCACTTCCCCCACGGGTGGTGCTTCGCCAACGTTATACAGTTCTTTTGCCATGGTCGTACCTCTCCTCATCAGTTTATTATCGTGCTCCCCTAACCGCCGTCAGCAGAGATCAGGTCCAGCGTGCCACTAGCTTGTCGCGGAGACGATCATAGTGGGTAAAGGGTGAGCCGCCTTGCGTTGTCAGCTCTTCGCTGAGCCGCTGTTCGCCGCCGAGGGCCTCGATGCCGAGGCGGCCAAAATCCTCGCGTAGACGCTTGATGATCCATTGCGCTTGGAAAGTTCGCCGCCGCCTGGATAGCAGACCTTGACGTAAAAGCCATTGGCGATGATTCTCAATAGCGCCCAAGATGTCACCGATCCCCGTTCCCTGAGTCGCGCTTGCCGACAGAACGGGGACTGCCCAATCGCCGTTATGGGGCTTCTTGGCCAGGCTGGTCTGAAGCTCCGCCAACGTCTTGCGTGCGGCCAGCCCGACATCCTCCTTATTGACGATGAACACATGGGGGACTTCCATAATGCCGGCCTTGAGGAATTGGATGGTATCCCCGGAAGCCGGTTGAGCGATAAAGCAGGTGGTATCGGTCAGTTTCGAGACATCGATTTCCTTTTGTCCCACGCCGACGGTTTCCACCAGAACAATGTCGCAGGCCGCCAACATCACTAGGCTCATCGGCCAGGTTTCGGCGCTCAGTCCCCCCACCTCGCCGCGACAGGCGAGCGAGCGCACGAAAACCCCTGCATCCGTGTCACAGTTCAACATGCGGAGGCGGTCGCCGAGAAGCGCCCCGCCACTGATCGGGCTTGAAGGATCCACGGCGAGGATACCGATCCACTGCTCCTGGTCGCGCCAACGCTTAACCAGAGCCGATATGAGGGACGACTTCCCAACCCCAGGGGGACCGGTGAGACCGATCAGATGGCCGCCACGATATACCCTGTCTTCAGACAGATTGGCTAGCAACTGACCCGCACGGGCACGCGCTTCGGGGCGCTTGTCGTCGAGCAAATTGAGCGCTGTTGCAAGGGCGCTCCGGTCTCGGGCCGCGAGCCGTTCCCCGAGTGCTGACGGGTCTGGGAGCGCCCGAGCGGGCGCTATCATGCGGCGACTTCAAACGGCTCGAGTCCGTTTCGCTCCCGAATAATGTCGACGATGTCCGCCATGATGGCATTGAGATCACTGTCTTTCGGCGTGTACACCGCTGCAATACCCTGGGCCTGCAGCTGTGGCTTGTCTTCGGCGGGTATGATGCCACCGACAATCACCGGCAGATCGGGAAGGCCCAGTTCGGCAAGCTCCTGCAGCACGTCAGCGACCAGCTCCAGGTGGCTTCCCGATAACACGGAAAGGCCGATCAGGTGGGCCCCTTCCTCTTGGGCTGCTTTAGCAATCTGCCGCGGGGTCAGGCGAATCCCCTCATAAACGATCTCGAACCCTGCATCGCGGGCCCTGACAGCGATCTGCTCTGCGCCGTTACTATGACCGTCGAGCCCCGGTTTGCCAACCAGCAGGCGCAGCGGCCTCCCGAGGGCCTCGCCAGTGTCGCGTACCCGTTCCCGAATCCGATCCATTTGCGGTGTGACGCCGACCTCCTGGCCCCCGATATCGATACCGGTGGGGGCACGGTATTCGCCAAAGACTTCCCGTAGTTGACCGCTCCATTCTCCTGTGGTGACGCCGGCGTGAGCACAGCGGATGGAAGCGGGCATGATGTTCTCGCCACTACGGGCGGCATCGACAAGATTCTTCAACGCACCGGCCACCTCCTGCGCGTTGCGGGTAGCACGGAAGGCCTGCAGCCGTTCGATCTGGTCACGCTCTGCGGCGGGATCCACTCTCAGTATGCCGCTGTCCACGCCGCTTGTAAGGGGTGACTCGCCTGTTTCTTGGAAGCAGTTTAGGCCGACGACCTTGAGATCGCCGCGTTCGATGGCTCGCAGGCGTGCGGTCTGGCTGGCGACCAGCTGGCGCTTGACGTAGCCGCTCTGAATCGCTTGCACCATGCCGTCTTCTAGGCGCACCCGCTCCATCTCGCTTTCCGCACCCTCGATCAATGCTTGCACTTTGTCCGCGACGACGCGCGAGCCGTCCAATAGGTCGCCGTACTCGAGTAGATCGGTTTCGTAGGCGAGGACTTGTTGGATCCTTAGGGCCCACTGCTGGTCCCAAGGGCGCGGCAGACCCAGCGCTTCATTCCATGCCGGCAGCTGTATTGCCCGGGCGCGCGCCTTTCTGGAGAGTGTCACGGCGAGCATTTCCAGCACGATACGCTGTATGTTGTTTTCCGGTTGCACCTCGGTGAGGCCCAGAGAGTTGACTTGGACGCCGTACCGAAACCGGCGCAGCTTTGGATCCTCCACGCCATAGCGTTGCTGACAGATGTTGTCCCACAGGCCGACGAACGCGCGCATCTTGCAGCACTCTTCCACGAAGCGGATGCCTGCATTGACAAAAAAGGAGATACGTCCCACTACCTGGGCAAAGTCGCCCGCTCCCACCTGCCCTGAATCGCGCACCGCATCCAGGATGGCGATGGCGGCAGACAGGGCATAAGCGAGCTCTTGCGTCGGGGTGGCACCGGCTTCCTGTAGGTGATAGCTGCAGACATTGGTGGGATTCCATCTCGGGATGTGATGCACGGTATAACTGATGACGTCGGTGGTCAGGCGCACCGAGGGTTCAGGCGGAAAAATATAGGTACCGCGCGACAGGTATTCCTTTAAGACATCATTTTGCGTCGTACCCTGCAGCTGGGACGCATCGATACCCTGGCGTTCCGCCACCGCAACGTATAACGCGAGTAGCCAAGGAGCGGTGGCGTTGATGGTCATCGAAGTGTTCATCTGATCCAGCGGGATACCGTCGAACAGCGTCTCCATATCCCCTATGTGCCCGATGGGCACTCCGACCTTACCCACCTCGCCGCGCGCCAAAGCGTGGTCGGCGTCATAGCCGGTCTGAGTCGGCAGATCGAAGGCCACCGAAAGTCCCGTTTGCCCCCGCGCAAGGTTAGTACGATAGAGTTCGTTGGAGGCCTTGGCAGAGGTGTGTCCCGAGTAGGTGCGCATGAGCCAAGGCCGGTCGCGCTTAACTTGTTTCGATTCAGTGTTCATCGTGCCACCCCTTTACAGGCGAAAAGCGGCAAGCCGCTCTTTAGTTCGTTACTTGTGGTGCGCTGGCCTTCTCCACTAGAGAGCGGGCGATCACCTTGAGCGCCAGGATCTCCTCGGTACCCTCGAAGATGGACAGGACTCTTGCGTCCAAGAAGTGGCGGCTAACGGCGGTTTCTTCGGCGTATCCCATACCGCCGTGGATCTGCATCGCTTCCCGCGTCAGCCATTCGGCGGTCTTGCCGGAAAAAAACTTCACCATGCTCGCTTCCACGTCCCCCTTACCGCGGTCCATCAGGCGCCCAACGCCATAGGTAAACTGCCGGCAGGTCAGCAGATGGGCCGCCATGCGTGCCAGCTTGACTTGCGTCAACTGGTAGGCGCCGATCGGCTTGCCGAATACATTCCGTTCGTTGGCATAGGCCACCGCCCGTTCGAACGCTGCCTGCATGAGGCCAACGGCGCGGGCAGCGGTTTGTATACGTCCCCCCGAGAAACCCGCCATCGTATAGTAGAATCCCTTGCCTTCACCCTCGGGTCCGCCCAGCAAATTCTCATCGGGGACGAAATAGTTGTCGAAAAACACATCGAAGGAGTGCATGCCGCGATAGCCGATGGTGGCAATGGCGCGTCCACTGATCACGCCCCCCTCCGCTTGCCGGTGCTCGAAGGCATGACCGGCGAACGAGGGTTTTTCCACCATGAACATGGACAATCCCCGGTGCCCAAGGCTTGGATCGGGCTTGGTTCGAGCCAACACCAATAGCACTCCGGCCTTACCCCCAAAAGTGCACCAGGTCTTGGCGCCATTTAACAACCACCCGCCGTCGGTCTTGGTCGCACGGCATTTCATGCCGGCTACATCTGAGCCAAAGTTCGGCTCGGTCACCGCGACGGCGCACAGGGGATCGCCAGCGGCGAG
Organism: uncultured Thiotrichales bacterium; assembly: GCA_964624765.1. Classification (GTDB taxonomy): domain Bacteria; phylum Pseudomonadota; class Gammaproteobacteria; order HK1; family HK1; genus JAGTVB01. The sequence continues at coordinate 13,502 of CAZUZO010000044.1, read as the reverse complement.
CATGGGTAACCAGTTTTCCTTTTGCGCGTCGGTGCCGCCGGCGAGCAGCGCCCGGGAGAGAATCTCTGGCCGAGTGATCAGGCTACCCGCTGCGCCGAGGGAACCTCTGGAAAGTTCCTCGGTGACCACGATCATGCCCATGTTGTCTTCTCGGTCATCGGGCTGCAGTCCGCCGTAGCGCTCGGGAATGGAGAGGCCAAAGCAGCCGAGCTCGGTTAATCCATGGATGATTTCATCGGGGATATCGAGATCCTGTCGGTGTATCTCTTCGGCCAGCGGCATGACGACATCGGTTGCGAACTTGCGGAAACTGTCCCGCATGATCTCGTGGTCTTCATCCAGCAGGTAGCTTCCAGTTCGACCTCCAAGATCGAGCACCAGTCTCCCGAGTTCAGCCACCCGGTGGGCTGCAAGCTGCTCGACACAAAATTGCTGCAAGGATTCACTATCCAGCGTGGCGCCGAGCTTATCACGACTGATGCCATAATCGGCGGGACGAAGCTCGAGGCGGGCTCGAATGGCCTCGATGGCCTCGGCGGTGAAGACGAGAGCGCATCGCTCCTCGAGGGTTAGACCTCGCCCCGGATCCCCCATCTGGCCGCGGACACTTTCCGCGTAATCGAGGACAAACCAGCTGGCTGCCGCTTCCGCCGCTGAGTGGGCGATGTCATAGGAAACGAGTTGATGCTGATCGAGTTTCTCTCCCGAGAACCGTCCTCGGTCCAGGGTATGTTCTCGAAGGCTAGCGACTGCGGTATGTAATGCTTGCTCCGTGGCGGCCAGCGCCCGTCGGGCGCGTTGCATGAGCTGTTCTGATTCTTGACTCCACTCTGCCATTGCAGCCTCCTTGAGAGGGTGGCATGGGATGCCTTGCAGGCACGCCGTACGGAAGAAAAATCTCTATCATTCCTAACGATCTCTGCTTGCGAGGCGAGAGGTTTAAGACGTTTATATCGAGTCCATTATAGGGTTCGCCTCAGGGGGTCACAATGCTCAGGAGTTGATCTATCTCAACAAGATTGCGCGCACTCAGTGCGCCCAGCGCCTGCTGGACCAGCACGTCGAACCGAAAGCCAGGGGCCTCGGTCGCCGCCCTACCCAACCGGTGGTTTAGGCGTCCTGGGGGACCGTTCGCCTTTCAGCACACGTGCCCATCATCGGCCGGCTAGTGGCGGTTGGATTACCAGCAGACAGTGCTTCGTATCCAGGAGTCTTGCCGGTCAGGGGCTGCATATTTTCCAATGCTCCGGTCGGTGTTGGTCATCGTTTCGGCCGTTTGATTACGTTTGCCCTGGGGGCAGCCGACCCCAGGCCGCAAGGGACGCCGTGAAGACGTCCCTGTCGGCTTGGGTCCGGCATCCCTGCCGCACACACCCTTGCGGGCCAGGGGTTCTTCTGCCGAAGGCTTGGGCGCCGAAGGGATATGCCCCGAAGAGCCACCCTGACGAAACGATGACCATGGCCCTCCGGCCTACCAGATGAGATCATCGGGAACCGGATACTTAGCGTAAGGGTCATCGGTTGCCGACTCGCCAGGGCTGACCGCCTTTTGGGTGATGATGGTTAAATTGGGATCAACCTGTTTTAGGGCCGCAAGCTTATCGGCTGCTATGAGGTAATGACGTTCGCCAAAGGGAATGATGGCAAGCAGCCCTTGGCTGAGCAAAGCATGTTGTCCATCGGTCACATAAAGACGTCGGATATGCTTACCGACCAAAAAATGATAGGGTGTCTCGGCCTCAGGATCGTTGACGCGATAGCGTCGAAGCAGGGCCTTGACACGAACCCGCAGGAGTTTGCGCTCACTGGGGGAGGGTGATTTGTCCTCGGGTTCTGGCTGCGTGACGGTTTGTTGCGCTGCTCGATGTGTGTCTTGTCCCTTGAGATGAGCTGGATCCGCAGCGTTGGATGGCTGTTCACTCTGTCTGATGGGGCGCGCGCCCTGTTTTTTCTTTTTCGCGCGGCGAACCGTTTCGATCCCACGGATTTTCTGTTGGCGCACCTGCTGTTCTGTGACCAGACCGGCTTTTACTAATTGCTCTTGTAGGGAACTACCCATCACCTTGCCCCTGTCTGATTAAAAGGCCAAGTATCGTCAGTTTAGACTAGCCTACCTTAGGAGTCAGGGTGGATCCAGCGCCGCTGCGGCTGCACATGATATCGATCTTGGCTTTGAGGATGGCCAAACCGTTAGTCACTGCGCCGAGTGGAGGCCCATTGGTGCGCCCGGCGAATGCGGAACCAAACCGCTCTGGTTTCCAGCACGGGGTAGCCGCGTTGCCGGAGTGATTGTGAGCTTGCCGATGGTTCCCTAGCGAGGCAGTTCAGAGTGACCCATCAGGTATTCATCCACCGCCCTTGCACACTGTCGCCCCTCGCGAATGGCCCACACCACCAGTGACTGGCCCCGGCGCATATCGCCAGCGACGAAGACTTTATCGATTGAGGTCTTGTAATCATCGGTGGACGCACCGATATTGCCTCGATCGTCGTAGGTAACGGCGAGTTCCTCCAGCATACCGTTATGTACCGGGTGGACGAATCCCATGGCCAACAGTACCAGATTCGTTTTGATCTCGAACTGACTGCCTTCAATTTCCGACATTGCCCAACCGCCGTTGGCCTGCCGAACCCATTCCACTCGTGCCAATTCGATGGCGGCGACGTGACCGTCGATACCCCGCAGCCTTCGGCTGGATACAGACCAATCCCGTTGGCAGCCTTCCTCGTGGGAGGTGGAGGTGCGCAGCTTCATCGGCCAATTGGGCCACGTCAGCAGCTTGTCTTCTCGTTCTGGTGGCTTTGGCATGATCTCGATCTGAGTGATGGAGCGGGCGCCTTGCCTTGCCGCAGTGCCTACACAGTCCGAACCGGTGTCGCCTCCACCGATCACCACCACGTCTTTATCTTTGGCAGTCAGGATTGGGATGTGATCGAGAGCTTCACCGGCACCGCGCTTGTTCTGTTGGGTGAGAAACTTCATAGCGAAGTGCACCCCGGCAAGCTCGCGGCCTTCGATGGGGAGCTCCCTCGGGTGTTCCGAGCCGCCGGCCAACACTATGGCATCATGAGTGAGTAGGAGTTCTTTGGCCGAAACAGCGACACCCACATGCCGGTTGGTCAAAAACTCCACACCCTCGGCTTGCATTTGAGCGATGCGCCGATCGATGAGGTGCTTCTCAAGCTTGAAATTGGGGATGCCGTAGCGCAACAGACCACCGATGCGAGGGTTTTTCTCGTACACCATGACCGTGTGGCCGGCGCGCGCAAGCTGTTGCGCACAGGCAAGTCCCGCCGGGCCGGAGCCGACGATCGCTACCCGCTTGCCGGTGCGATGGATGGGGATCTGTGGTCGTACCCACTCTTCACTCCAACCTTTGTCGATGATGGCGCATTCGATGGTCTTGATGGTGACCGGCTCATCGAGGAGGTTCAGGGTACAGGAGGCTTCACAGGGCGCCGGACAGATGCGGCCGGTAAACTCCGGGAAGTTGTTGGTCGAATGTAGTACGTCGAGAGCGGCATGCCACTGATCGTGATACACCAGGTCGTTCCAGTCAGGAATGATGTTATTGACTGGGCAACCCTGGTGACAATACGGAATACCGCAGTCCATACAGCGGGCACCCTGGCGCCTTAGCTCTGCCTCGGGAAGCGGTAGCACGAACTCTCGAAAGTGCTGGATTCGTTCCACGACCGGGCCGTAAGCTCGATCGCGGCGCCGGATCTCCATGAAACCCGTCGGCTTACCCATGGTGCTGATCTGTTTTCAAAACGAAGTCTGCGCGCATCGGCGCCTCCTGTCAGGTTGTGGGTAGAGTCCGAACGCCATTAGCCGCCCATGCTGACGGCGACGCTCGGCCGCTCGGTGGCCCGCGATCGTGCCTGCATTTCCTCGAGTGCACGACGGTAATCGACCGGCATGACCTTGACAAACTTCGGTAGGTAATCATCCCAGTGCTCGAGAATGATCCTGGCTCGGTCACTGCCGGTATAGCGCAAGTGCTTTTCGATGAAGCCGCGCAAGCGTAAGGTGTCATAGCGGGTCATATCGTGCAGGATATCCACTCGACCGTGAGTTTCCAGATCTCCCCCCTGATGTTCGAGCGTTTCAAGCGCCATGGCCTCGTCGGCGATGGGTTCGAGCTCGACCATGGCGAGGTTGGTACGCAGCTCAAAGTCACCCCCCTCGTCGAGCACATAGGCGACGCCACCGCTCATGCCAGCGGCAAAGTTACGGCCTGTGGCGCCGAGCACCACCACTACACCGCCCGTCATATACTCGCAGCCGTGATCGCCGAGTCCTTCGACGACCGCAATGGCGCCGGAATTGCGAACGGCGAAGCGCTCCCCGGCTACCCCGCGAAAATAACACTCGCCACTGATGGCCCCATACAGCACCGTATTCCCGACGATGATGTTCTCCTCTGGCTTTATGCACGAGGTCTGGGGCGGGCGGATGATCAGTCGTCCGCCGGAGAGTCCTTTCCCTACATAGTCATTGGCATCACCCTCGAGGTCGATGGTGATACCGTGGGCCAAGAAGGCTCCGAAGCTCTGTCCGCCGTTGCCGTAGGTGGCGATGCAGATGGTATCGTCGGGAAGACCCGTATGGCCATAGCGTTTGGCAACCTCTCCCGACAGCATGGCGCCTACCGTGCGGTTGACGTTATACACCGGCAGCGGTCCGATGCGCACGCGCGTGCCGCTTTCGAGCGCCGGCCTGGCGCGGGCGATCAGACTGTGATCCAGCGCCCTCTCGAGCCCGTGGTGCTGCTTTTCGCAATGATACAGGGCGATCCCCGGTTTCGGCTCAGGGCGGTAGAAGATGCGTGAGAAATCCAGCCCTTGGGCCTTCCAGTGCCTTAAGGCGCGACGCATGTCGAGCCGATCGGAGCGCCCGATCAGCTCATCGAAGGTGCGAAAACCGAGTCTTGCCATCCATTCACGCACTTCCTCGGCCACAAACAGCATGAAATTCATGACATGTTCCGGCTGCCCTGGGAAGCGTTTGCGCAGCACCGGATCCTGGGTGGCCACCCCCACCGGACAGGTGTTTAGGTGGCACTTGCGCATCATGATGCAGCCTTCTGCGATCAGTGCCCCGGTACCAAAGCCAAATTCGTCTGCGCCGAGCAAGCCGCCGATCACTACATCGCGTCCGGTACGTATGCCGCCATCGACCTGGACCGCGATGCGCCCGCGCAGCGCGTTTAACACCAGTGTTTGATGGGTCTCGGCGAGGCCTATCTCCCAAGGCGATCCGGCGTGCTGGATCGATGTCAAAGGGCTCGCGCCGGTGCCGCCCTCATCGCCGGCGATCGTGACGTGATCAGCATGGGCTTTCGACACTCCGGCGGCGATGGTTCCGACACCGACCTCGGACACCAGCTTGACGCTGATGTCAGCCCTTGGGTTCACATTCTTGATGTCGTGAATGAGTTGCGCCAGGTCTTCGATGGAGTAGATGTCGTGATGCGGCGGCGGAGAGATCAGACCGACCCCGGGTGTGGAGTGGCGGATGCGTGCGATCCAGTCGTCGACTTTGTGCCCCGGCAGCTGTCCACCTTCGCCCGGTTTGGCACCTTGGGCCATTTTGATCTGAATGGCATCGGCATTGACTAGGTATTCGGTCGTTACGCCGAAGCGTCCAGACGCCACCTGTTTAGTCGCCGAACGCATGGAATCGCCATTGGGTAGCGGTCGGTAGCGCTCCGCATCCTCGCCACCTTCTCCGGTGTTGGATTTCCCTCCGAGGCGGTTCATGGCGATGGCAAGGTTGGTGTGCGCTTCCCAGGAGATGGAACCGAAGGACATGGCCCCGGTGGAAAAACGCTTGACGATCTCTGCAGTCGGCTCAATTTCCTCCAGGGGCAATGGCTCGTCGGCAAGCCGAAGCTCGAACAGGCCGCGTAGGTTTTTCATCACCTTGGTCTGCTCATTGATGTGCTGGGAGTACTCGCGAAACCTCCCATAATCACCGCTTCGAACCGCATGTTGCAGCAGACTGATGGTTTCCGGCGTCCATATGTGAGTTTCACCGCGGATTCTGAAGGCAAGCTCGCCGCCGACATCGAGTGCCCCGCGCAAGATCGGCACATCGCTGAAGGCGGATCGATGTCGGCGTGTCGTTTCTTCGCCGATCTCGCTAAGCCCAATGCCCTCGATCATGGTGTGCGTGCCGGTGAAGTAGCGCTCCACAAACTCGCTGGAGAGTCCCACGGCGTCGAATATTTGCGCGCCGCAGTATGACTGAAATGTCGAGATCCCCATCTTCGACATGACCTTGAGCATGCCTTTACCGATCGCCTTGATATAGCGCTCATGAGCTTCCGCCTCAGTCACATCGTCGGGATATTCGTGACGCATCGCTGAGAGCGAGTCGAAGGCCAAATATGGATTGACGGCTTCGGCGCCATAGCCGGCGAGGAGACAAAAATCGTGTACTCGCCGTGCTTCCCCCGTTTCCACGACCAAGCCCACTTCGGTGCGAAGCCCGGTGCGGATGAGGTGGTGGTGTACGGCAGCGGTCGCCAGCAGGGCCGGGATGGCGATATGGTCGGCATCGATACTGCGGTCGGACAAGATGAGAATGTTATAGCCACCGTTCGCAACCACTTCCTGGGCTTTTCGGCAAACCGAATCGAGTGCTTCTTGCATGCCGGCCGCGTTGCGCTGCGCTGGATAGCAGATGGAGAGGGTGAACGTGCGAAAGGCGTTATCCACATGGTTTTCGATGCGGCGCACACGCTCGAGGTCCATGGAGGACAGGATAGGTTGCCGGACTTCTAGACGTTTGTGTTTCCCGCCTGTTTCGAGATCCAGGAGGTTCGGACGGGGCCCGATGAGCGATACCAGCGACATGACGAGCTCTTCCCGAATGGGGTCGATGGGCGGGTTGGTTACCTGGGCGAAATTCTGTTTGAAATAGTCATAGAGAAGCTTGGGCCGATCGGATAGCACCGCCAACGGCGTATCTCGCCCCATGGAACCGACCGGATCCTGACCACTTATCGCCATCGGTTTGAGGTAAAAGCGGATATCCTCCTGGGTGTAGCCGAACGCTTGTTGACGATCGAGCAATGTCTCTGGATCCGGCGGCATGGCGGCAATTTCCGGCGGCAGATCGGTGAGACGAATCTGGGTCTCGTCCAGCCACCGCTGATAAGGCTTGGCGGTGGAGAGCTGACTCTTCAGTTCGTCATCGTCGACGACGCGGCCCGCCTCGAGGTCGATGAGGAACATTTTGCCGGGCTGTAGCCGCCACTTCTTCACGATATTTTCTTCGGGGATATCCAGCACCCCGACCTCCGATGACATCACCACCTTACCGTCGCTTGTCATCACATAACGCGCTGGACGCAGACCATTGCGGTCCAGGGTGGCGCCGATCTGGCGGCCATCGGTGAAGGCGATGGCTGCGGGGCCGTCCCAGGGCTCCATGAGGGCTGCGTGGTATTCGTAGAAGGCCCGGCGCGCTTTATCCATCAGCGGATTATCTAGCCAGGCTTCGGGGATCATCAGCATGACGGCGTGCGCGAGCGAATACCCTCCGGCCACCAGCAGCTCCAGAGCGTTGTCGAAGGTGGCTGAGTCGGAGACCCCGTCGCCGATCAGGGGCCACAGCTTCTCAAGGTCACGCCCTAGAACTGACGAGGACATGTTGTGGCGGCGGGCGAGCATCCAGTTGATGTTGCCTCGCAAGGTGTTGATCTCGCCGTTGTGGCAGAGGTAACGGAACGGCTGGGCCAGCTGCCAGGATGGAAAAGTGTTGGTGGAAAACCGTTGGTGCACCAGTGCCAACGCCGACTCCGTGCGTGGATCGGCAAGATCTCGATAATAGGATGCGAGGTTCTCGCCGAGCATCATGCCCTTATAGACGAGCGTCCGCGAAGAGAGGGACGAAATGTAGAATTGTTGCTTGTCCGGTAAGGGTTGATCCCAGACTGCGTGGTGCGCTTGTTTGCGTATGACAAACAGTTTACGCTCGAACCCATCCGGGTCCGTGTAATGCTCTCCCGGGGCAACGAATACTTGCCGAATCAGGGGTTCGTTGGGTTTGACGCTTTCGCCGAGCCAGCGGTTGTCCGTTGGCACATCTCTCCAGCCGAGCAACCGCTGACCCTCTGACTTGACGTAACGGAGGATCGCCTCCTCACAAGCGGCGCGGGTTTCCGCGCGCCTCGGAAGGAACACCATGCCGACAGCGTACTTGCCTGCCTCCGGCAACTGGATACCGAGTCCCTCGCAGTCTGTGCGCACTAGACGATCCGGTATCTGCAGGAGTATGCCGGCCCCATCGCCGGCCAGCGGATCGGCACCGACTGCTCCTCGATGGGTGAGGTTGATCAATATCTGCAGCCCCTCTTCGACGATTTGGTGGCTCTTACGATTCTTGATATCCGCTACGAATCCGATACCGCAGGCGTCATGCTCGTTGGCGGGGTGGTAGAGTCCCCCTCCGGGATAGACTGTGTGGCTCATCGGTCTATACTCTTTCACTGCCTTCAATTGCTGTCTCATCTAAGTGGCCAGGGTCATCGTTGCGTCAGGGTGGCAGGTTCGGGACACACAGTGGGCGTCCCAGCCTTCGGCAGCCAAACTCCTTGCGGCAACGGTGTGCGAGGCCAGGACCGAGCCCAAACCCACAGGGATGTGTCTGCACAGCGCACCTCCGGCTTAAGAAGTCGGTTTTCCTACCGGCAAGGGTGATCTCAGAGGTTGTGAAAAAACCTGCTACACGAGCCGATAGCGGCGTTGGGCGGTGCTCGCCCCTCGCCTATCTATCTGATATGTCTCTCGGCTTGGCGCCGTCCGCCTGGCTCTCGGCCCGCTCGCGACGGTTTTTTCACAACCTCTCAGTTCCGAAACGATGATCAACGCCACCTGAGTTGTCTCACGTAAGTTATCTAATTGTGTGGTCGGCGTACATAGGTGCCTCGGTTTTGGGAGCTTCGGAAGGCCCTAACGGTCGACCGATTCCCGGCTATAGCGCTCCTAAGACATCCGTGGTCGCGATCCCAGCCAATGTTCATGTTGGCCCATCGGGTTAATCCACGAATCAGGTCGGTGCACTATAGGTTTTACACGGGATTCGGCTAAATCCTCATTGGTGGGAACGTCCAGAGCGGAGCATTGTTGCCTGCCCGCGGGCGCGATGGTCACAGTGTGAGATGTAGCTCCTCGATGAGAGCGCCCGGTACCAGCGCGCTTTGGGTCGAGCGCTGGTAATAGGTGTCTGCTGAAAACAGGCGTTCACGCGCGGTCGTGAGGCCAACCAGTTTGTCCCCGAACAGATGGTAAAGGCTGTCGTCGAAGCGCATGGCGCCCACGGGCGCGACGATCGTCCCGTCTTGTACCCAGAAGCAGGCATAGCGGGTCATCCCCGTGATACGGCAGTCGTTGCGGTCCGAAAAATTGCAATACCAAAGATGACTTACGTAAAGTCCGGTATCGAGTTGCTGCAAGATGACGTCTTCGGAGAGTTCGCCGGCACTTAGCTCAAGTGACTCCGGGATCTCATTTCCGGCGTTGACAGGTTCACCGTATTCCATGCCGCTGCGTGGGCTGACCAGGCATTCTCGGTACTGACCGTCGGCGATGAGTGTGACCCGTTCTGGTTTGATGTAACCGCTGGCAGTAAATCGCGGGGCGAATCCCCCAGCGTGGTGCTCGTGAAGGGTGATTCCTGGGTGTAGGCGTGCTTGGCGGTTGACCAGTTTGATGAACGGTGTCTGGCGCGTGCGATGGCTTTTCAGCCCGAAGCCGCCCCAGGCCACCAGGTCAAAAATCTCGTGTACCGCCGATGGGGCCAGGAAAGTGCGGTAACGGCCCGGCTTCAGATGCCACGGTTCACGCCTTAATAACTCGAGTTGGGTGCGAGCGGCGTCTATCTTATGCCCCAGGCGGGTCGGCTCCCACAGCGTTCCCGCGTAGTGATGCTTTACCGCCCGCCCGCTCGCATCGAAGCAGCTCCAGTCAAAGTGAAAACTGGGTTGAGCATACCAATTGCGTTGTCCAAGGGAATTGGCGAAACCTCGATACAGGGTTCCACTCGCCCATAGACCGACCAGATCGAGCCCGCTCGCCGCGGTCATGATGTCTGTCAGGGCAGTGCCTGCATCCGGTAGTGTGTCCTTTGCAACATGCTCGGTGCTATGGCGTTCTGTGGCATAGAGCAGATACGGATCGGCAGGCAAAGCTGCCCGTTGCCTGCGTAGCAGTGGTAGCCACTGGCCGATGCGTGTACGGTCAATTGAGAGGTTCCCTGTGAGCGTCAGGGTTGCGGCGGCATGTTGCCTGTCCGCAATGAGGTCGATGCCGAGCTGCCGCTGCACGACACTGCCCGCCTGCCGGAAGCGGTTCTGGTTGAGACGGACGAAATCCGAGTCCTCGGCCTCGAAGTAACAGGTATAGACCTCAGACGATTCGACCAGCTGGTCCAGGGATTCGGCGACGGCGTAGAAGTAATCCTTCATGCTGGCGATGGCCTCGGAAGTTGTGAAAAAACCGGCTGTGCTACCGGAGCGGCGTTGGGCAGTGATCGCTTCTCGCCTATCTAGCCTAAGGTCTCGCTGCTGCGCGCCTCTGTTCTGTCTGGCTCTGGGAATGTTCGCTCGCTACGGCTCTTTCGCAAGAGTTCAAGTGTCTCCAAATACATCGATGCTACGAAACACACACGCCGGAGAGGCATGCCCGACATGGATGACCTGATTGGGTTCACCTTTGCCGCAGTTAGCGGTGCCAAGGACACGCAAGGTGTCGATGTCGCCAACATCACTTAGGCTGCGCCAAAACGTCGCGGAGATCCCCCGGTAACTGGGGTTGCGAACGACCTGGGTCAGACGTCCTTCGTCGATAAGCTGGCCATACTCGCAACCAAACTGGAATTTGTTGCGGCTATCGTCGATAGACCACGACGCGTTGGTATCCATCAGAATGCCATCGTCGATCGATTCGATGAGCATCGGTAGGGACCGATCACCCGGCTCGAGGTTCAAGTTTGCCATGCGGTCGATGGGAGCACGATTCCACTGCCCAGCCCGACTGTTGGCCACGCCCGGAAGTCCGCTACGTGCTTGAGAAATAGCTCCCCCTAGCGGCCGTTCTAGGATACCGTCGCGAATGAGATACGCGCGCCTGGCTGGAAACCCCTCGTCATCGAAGGCGTAGCTTGCTATCTGCTCGGTGCGGGTGGGATCGAAGGTCACGTTTAGGCACTCGGATCCATATCGATAATGGCCGAACATGTCCAAGGTGACGAAGCTCCCACCGGCATAGTTGCGTTCATCGCCCAAGATTCGATCCAACTCCAAGGGATGCCCGATACTCTCGTGTATCTGCAGCACCATCTGGCTTGGCATGAGCAACAGGTCTGCGGTTTTCGTTGGGCATGCCGGCGCCCGCAGAAGCACAAGGACTTCTTCCGCCACCCGCTGGGCTTGGCCGAGGAAATCCAGGCGAGTGAGCTGTTCCAGGCCTCCCTGGCGCGCGATATCCGAGCCTCCGTAGCTGCGCCGCTGGGTCATACTTGCGTCATTGGCCACCGCCGAGAGCGCTGGCAGGATGTGATGGAATTCCTGCTCGATGAAGCCGCCGTCGCTATTGCTGAGCAACACCTGAGTGTGTCGGCGGGCGAGCGATGCCTGCCAGTCGACGATACGCTCATGGGTCTTCAGTTGACTATTTAGCGTGCGCAGAAGGCTGACCTTGTCGGCCAGGCTGGTGCTTTCCCAGGGCTGCTGGACGGCCGATCGGTAGCTCCCCCGATGAGCCGCGCGTGGCAGTAAGGAGCCGGGAATCAGCCCTCGGTTAGCGGTTTGCCAAGCCCAGCGTTGCGCCTGATCGGCCATCGATCTTAAGCCGGTGGGACTGACATCACTGGTAGCGGCGTAGCCGATACCTCCGTGTTCCACGACCGTGAGCAAGGCGCCGACCGTGCGCGTGTTGGCGAGCGGTTGCACGACATTCTGCCGCACGGTGAGACACTCATAGGTTTCGTCTACCAGGCGTAGCGCCCAAAAGTCCACGGCAGGTGCGAGGTTGGCGAAGCGGGTCGCGATCGTATCAAGCATAGTTGTATCTGCACCTCAGAGTTTGTGAAAAAACCGTTGCGAGCGACGCGAGAGCCAGGCGGACGGCGCGAAGTCTGAGACATATCAAGTGGATAGGCGAGGAGCAAGCACTGCCCAACGCCGCTATCGGGTCGTGTAGCAGATTCCTTCACAAGCTTTCAGTTCAGTGTGGGCGGCGGATTCCACTCCGCCCAACACAACACCCCAAGACGGGGCATCCGCCGCCGGATGCACACGGCGCGGGGGGTTGGCTTCGCTCGGCGGCAATCTCCGTCGATATCGGCAACACCTGCGAATTCGAGGCGCATTCATGGTGTCGGTTCCGAACAGGCGTGCCGGCTCCTGCCATGATACCCCGGATTCGGGAGGCGTGATTACCTGTGGCTACGGGCAGGGTCGATTTTGACATGCGCGGTGCGGTCTTAGCCTTTAACGAGTGATTCTATGATGCGAAGCGGACTTAAACCGATGGCGGGCCATGGTCATCGCTTCGTCAGGGTGGCTCTGGAGCACACCGTTAGCGCCCAAGCCTTCGGCAGTCCAACCCCTTGGTGCAAGGGTGTGTGCGGCAAGGATGCCGGACCCAAGCCGACAGGGACGTCTTCACGCTGTCCCTTGCTCCAAGGGGGCGGCTGCCCCCAGGGCAAAGGTCATCCAGCTGCCGAAACCATGACCAACGCCCGATGGCGTGATAGGGCCAACGCGGCGGTGAAGGGGGTGGCCTCTGGCAGAGATACGGTCTATGAGACGACATGACAACGCTTTGACGGCGTGACCATAGGTCAGGCATCGACAATGTGCAGATCGCCAAGGTGTGGCGGTGAGTGGCTCACGGAGTTTGCCGCGATTGACCTCAAGGGCTTTTCAGGAGGCCTGTGAAATCCATTTAACATGCTAATTATAATGATAAAAAAGTTAATTTAAAAAAGCTGTCAGGACGTTTCACAAGTTATGGCATGGAAGTTGTTTATTCGAGTCCAGAAGGCAAAAGGCCAAAAGGCCAAAAGGCCAAAAGGCCAAAAGGACAGCACTGGCTGAGCCGATGACTGCTTACTCAATGTCGAGAGGGATACGCCTATGCACAAACAGACGATCTGGGTGGATGCTCGGATGGCAAAGAAGCTCAAAGTGATTGCAGCCCGAATGGAAACCACCATGGTCGAGGTTGCCAACGCCGCGTTAAGAGAATACTTAGACAAGATCGAGAGCGATGTAGGCGACTCTGTGCCAACGATGCAGGGCAGGGCGACCTGCGCTGATCAGGCTAGCTAAGATGTTGCGTAACGGGGCGCCAAGCACGACGATCGGGGCGCGTCCGGGAGCCGGGAAGCAGATCAAACGCGCCGGCCCCTTAGAAACTGTCTTAAAAATGGCACGAGCGCCGGCAGAGCAAGGCGCACGGTGGCGACAAAATCGTCGGGAACGATT